>NZ_JBPXKD010000019.1:0-358 GCF_054558475.1 Aquirufa sp. Wall-65K1
TTGACTTTGCTCTTACTATTAAAATAAGAATTGTCATTATCCTTGTCTTGAATGCTATTCTTCTCTTCATAACCACTTTAAATGATTATGAACTTTTTCCTTTTATCAACACGTCAAAGAACTCTTTGTACTCAAGTTACCTACTCGCTTAAAAAAACTTAGACAAAAAAAATTTGAACTCTTTTAAGTTCGCCTCTTTTTTATCATCTACTTTAATAAGCCTTTGGCCTCTCATACTTCGAACGACTGCCGTTGTAGTCGCTAAATCGGAGTGCAAAGATGTAGGTTTATTTTCCTTATTCCAAATCTAGATTCAAAAAAAATTCACTTTTATTGTCAAAGCCCCGATAATTCACTG
>NZ_JBPXKD010000002.1:1722-473794 GCF_054558475.1 Aquirufa sp. Wall-65K1
CGAAGGACGTGTTAAGCTGCGATAAGCTTCGGGGAGGTGCACAAGACCCTTAATCCGAAGATTTCCGAATGGGGCAACCCACTAGATTGAAGATCTAGTATTCTATTTAAATAGAAGGCAAACCTGCTGAACTGAAACATCTAAGTAAGCAGAGGAAGAGAAAACAAAAGTGATTCCGTAAGTAGTGGCGAGCGAACGCGGATTAGCCCAAACCAGTGTTGTTGCGGCAAGACTGGGGTTGTAGGACTTCGATATCGATGATATAAATGAACGAGAACTGTCTGGGAAGGCGGGCCGTAGAAGGTGAGAGCCCTGTATTGGTAAGTTTATGTTATTGTAGGAGTATCCTGAGTAGGGGGGGACTGGAGAAATCCCCTTTGAATCTGCCGGCACCATCCGGTAAGGCTAAATACTACCAAGAGACCGATAGTGAACGAGTACTGTGAAGGAAAGGTGAAAAGTACCCTGAGTAAGGGGGTGAAAAGACCCTGAAACCATACGCTTACAAGCGGTCGGAGCCCTTTCGTGGGGTGACGGCGTGCCTTTTGCATAATGAGCCTACGAGTTACTTTCACTGGCGAGGTTAATCACATAGATGTGAGCAGCCGGAGCGAAAGCGAGTCTGAATAGGGCGCTTAGTCAGTGGGAGTAGACGCGAAACTTTGTGATCTACCCATGAGCAGGTTGAAGCTCCGGTAAAACGGAGTGGAGGACCGAACCAGTTTACGTTGAAAAGTATTTGGATGACTTGTGGGTAGGGGTGAAAGGCCAATCAAACTGAGAAATAGCTCGTACTCCCCGAAATGTTTTTAGGAACAGCCTCGGGGTCAAGTTTTAAGCAGGTAAAGCTACCGATAGGACTAGGGGGAGTCAAATCCTACCAAATCCTGACGAACTCTGAATGGCTTAAAATATACCCGGGAGTGAGGGTTGGGGTGCTAAGGTCCCAATCCGAGAGGGAAAGAACCCAGACCAACAGCTAAGGTCCCAAAATCTTTACTAAGTTGAACTAAGGAAGTCTGATTGCAGTGACAGCCAGGATGTTAGCTTGGAAGCAGCTATTCATTTAAAGAGTGCGTAACAGCTCACTGGTCGAGCGAGGCGGGCATCGATAATAAACGGGCATCAAGTAAAGTACCGAAGCTTTGGATTATATTTATATACTGGTAGGGGAGCATTCTGATTGCGGCGAAGGTTGAGCGACAAGCTTGGCTGGAGCGATCAGAAAAGCAAATGTAGGCATGAGTAACGATAATGAGGGCGAGAAACCCTCACGCCGAAAGACTAAGGTTTCCTCAGCTATGCTAATCAACTGAGGGTTAGTCGGGGGCTAAGGGTCTAGCGAGAGCGACAACCTAATGCACAACAGGTTAATATTCCTGTACTTACTTATTGGGCAAATAGATGACGGAGAGAATGGGTTACCAGATACTGACGGAATAGTGTCTTTGAGAGGCGGCAGCAATGCCAAAACGAGTGTAGCGAGTGATCTTCCAAGAAAAGTCTAGGCGTGTATAACTAATAAGTAACCCGTACCGTAAACCGACACAGGTGGTCGAGAAGAATATTCTAAGGCGCTCGAGTGAATCACGGCTAAGGAACTCGGCAAATTAACCCTGTAACTTCGGGATAAAGGGAGCCTCGAGTAATCGAGGCCGCAGAGAAATGGCCCAGGCGACTGTTTAACAAAAACACATGGCTTTGCAAAATCGAAAGATGACGTATAAGGCCTGACACCTGCCCGGTGCTGGAAGGTTAAGGGGGGATGTTAGCTGCAAGGCGAAGCATTGAACTGAAGCCCCAGTAAACGGCGGCCGTAACTATAACGGTCCTAAGGTAGCGAAATTCCTTGTCGGGTAAGTTCCGACCTGCACGAATGGTGTAACGATCTGGGCACTGTCTCAGCCGTGAGCTCGGTGAAATTGTAGTAACGGTGAAGATGCCGTTTACCCGCAACGGGACGGAAAGACCCCATGAACCTTTACTATAGCTTAGCATTGAGTTTTGGTACTGGATGTGTAGGATAGGTGGGAGGCTGTGAGCCGGTGTCGCTAGGCATCGGGGAGCCAACGTTGAAATACCACCCTTCTTGTACTGGAATTCTAATCCCTGAATGGGAGACATTGCTTGGTGGGTAGTTTGACTGGGGTGGTCGCCTCCAAAAGAGTAACGGAGGCTTTCAAAGGTTCCCTCAGCACGCTTGGTAACCGTGCGTAGAGTGCAATAGCAAAAGGGAGCTTGACTGTGAGACCGACAAGTCGATCAGGTACGAAAGTAGGATATAGTGATCCGGTGGTTTAGTATGGAACAGCCATCGCTCAAAGGATAAAAGGTACTCTGGGGATAACAGGCTGATCTCCCCCAAGAGCTCACATCGACGGGGAGGTTTGGCACCTCGATGTCGGCTCGTCACATCCTGGGGCTGGAGAAGGTCCCAAGGGTTCGGCTGTTCGCCGATTAAAGTGGCACGCGAGCTGGGTTCAGAACGTCGTGAGACAGTTCGGTCCCTATCTGTTGTGGGCGTAGGAATATTGACAGGTTCTGACTTTAGTACGAGAGGACCGAGTTGGACTGACCGCTGGTATATCAGTTGTTCTGCCAAGGGCATAGCTGAGTAGCCACGTCGGGACCAGATAAGCGCTGAAAGCATCTAAGTGCGAAACTGACCTGAAGATGAGTATTCCATGAAGGGTCCGTGTAGACGACACGGTCGATAGGCTACAGATGTAAAGGCAGTAATGTCAAAGTCGAGTAGTACTAATTACCCGAAAGCTTACTTTTATAAAAAAATGCAACGACTGTTTATTTTATCTCACAATATGGAAAAAGGCTAAGCCTTGCAAGATTTATGGAGCCGATAGGACGGGTGTTCACCTCTTCCCATCTCGAACAGAGAAGTTAAGCCCCGCACCGCTGATGATACTGGGATCAAACCCGGGAAAGTAAGTAAGCTCCAAGTTATTATTATCAAGCCCGCTAGGTTCTAGTGGGCTTTTTTTATGTCAGACAGGAATGAAGAATGAAGAATGTAGAATGAAGAATGTAGAATAATAGTGATTAGTGGTTTGTGATTAGTGTTTAGATGTCGTGCTGTTCGATATGTTCCGCAGGGGCAGGTCAAATAGCCAGTTTAAATAAGAATAATTCAATTAAAGTATTTACCACCAATTATCATGAATATTTCCCTTGTAAAGCAATCTGTTGTCTAGATTTAATAATTTCTTACCTTTTAATCAATTCAAATCAAGGCTATTTTTATTTATTTAATACATTTGTTGTATGAAGTTTCTTCGGCTTTTTCTTATTTTTCTTATTTGGCCTGCTTCAGTCAAAGCAAATCAATATGCCTATTTCCTGAATAATGTAGACCATAAGGTGTATCGAGTTGATTTGATTAGAAAGGAAATTGCTCGGCTGGATTCTACTTCTAATTGGGTTTTTTATCATAGCTTAAAGTCGGATTCTACTTATCAAGCAGATATTATGAAAACAGGCGAATTGGCTGTTATTCAAAAGAAGAATACCAATCGTTTACATATATTTCAAGAATGTACGAATCAAGTTTATGTTGTTGATTTAACTGATTTTCAAATAAAACGACAAGATGATACCTATTACCGTGGTGATAATTGTAAGGCTTATCGTTTTTTTAGAGGGGATGTAATTTATTCAATTGGTGGGTATGGTTTTTGGAGAACCAATAATCATTTGATTTTTTTTGATAAACAAACCAAAGAATGGGAAGCGGTTAATTCCAATGGCCAATCGCCTAAAGGAATGTACCATGGCTTTGTATCATATCTTCCTGAAAAAGATGAGATTATTTCTTTTTCCAATTACTCAACCGATGTAAGTAAGGAATATGGTAGTTTGAATTTGGATCAAAGCATTTACCAATTTTCCTTTTTTACTAAAACCTGGAAGAAATTGGGAGAAATCACTCATCCAAAATTCAAGCAAATTTTGGATGAATTTAGTTACGAAGATCGCCAACATTTATTCTATACCGGTAAATATTTTGTTTTTGAACCATCTACCAACAAAAATGGTATACACCAATATTATTTTGTTAACCCAAGAACCCTTGAAATTTTTGAATACAATGATCTTGAACTTAAATATGCTCGAATAGCTTTAGGTGCTTCTCAGCCCCAAAACCCAAGTATGTTTACGAATGGACCTTGGTTGTTAACCGTTCTACAAAACGCTAATCCAAAGTCTAATGATAGTTTTATTTTATTGAATTTTGATGATATAGCTAAAAATGCAACTTTCATTGGTTTATTGACCGACTTACCTTGGTATCAAACGGATTGGTTTTATGGCATTGTCCTAGTAATACTAGCATTGGTCCTTATTTATGTATTAAAAAGATTGGTCCCTAAACGGAGCAATAAGGAAATAAATTTATCTATCATGCAAGAAGTGAAGTTGGATATGGACCCCACTTCTTTACGTCTTCTTCAATCTATTTTGGATAATCAAAGTCAAGGGGGTTTAGCCATAGAAGAGGTTAACCGTATTTTAGAAATTGAAAACTTGGCTTTCGATACGCAAAGGTATCGTCGAAGTGCTATGATTAATCAAGTCAACCAAACGCTTACTTTGTTAACTGGCGAGAGGAACAGTATTATTCGGGAGAATTCAGAAGAGGATAGAAGACAAAAGCGGTATAAGATAAATCCAAATTGCTTCGAACTCCTGCGCAAGAAGGTATCTTTTTAAGGTTGATTGCACAAATTGCATATTCCTTGAATCAATAAATTGCTCTCTTTTTTGGTAAAATTTGCTGGTAGTTTTATACTAGGAATATGAACTAATTCTAAACAGGTAGTTTGACCACATTGGTCACATTTGAAATGTACATGATCATGTTGATGTGCATGTCCTCCTTGATGACAAAGCTCCTTACAGAGCGCATATTTGATACCTCCAATATCATCTAATACCTTATGGATTAGGCCTTGGCTCAAGAAAGTCTTTAGCGTACGATACACAGTTACGCGATCAAATTGGCTGCTCAATTCTTGTTCAATATCTCCCTGACTTAATGCATAATCATGTGATTGCAATAAGCCTAAGACCTCAATTCTACAAGGTGTAGGACGTAAATCAAAATCAGATAAACTAAGTGCTTTATGCTCCATTTAATTAGACATGATCAGACTGCAATTTGACCATTTTTTGATAAATTCCATCCTTCAAGTTCATCAATTCCTCATGATTTCCTGTCTCCACAATTTGTCCCTCCTGCATCACAATGATTTTATCAGCCGAGCGTATGGTAGACAAGCGATGGGCAATGATTAAACTTGTACGGTTTTTCATTAATTCTTCCAAAGCAGATTGTACCCATTTTTCTGATTCTGAATCTAAAGCACTAGTAGCCTCATCCAAAAGAAGAAATTTAGGATTTTTCAAAATGGCTCGAGCAATGGCTATGCGTTGCCTTTGTCCTCCAGATAACTTAACTCCTCTTTCTCCAACCAAGGTATCCCATTTTTCAGGAAAGGATTCAATGAATTGTTTCGCAAAGGCTAATTCTGCCGCTTTTTCAATTTCTTCTTTACTAGCACCCGGCTTACCATAAGCGATGTTTTCTCGAATACTTCCCCCAAATAATAAAACCTCTTGCGGAACCAGGGCGACTAATTTTCGCCAATCACTTACATTAAAGCCTTGAATATCTTGTCCATTCAATAGAATATTACCTGAATTTGGTTCGTAAAAGCGCATGAACAATTGAGCCAAAGTTGATTTTCCCGTACCTGAGCTACCCACAATGGCTACTTTTTCACCTGGTTGAATGGTGAAATTGATTCCCTTTAAAATTGGGACATTCGGTCTACCAGGATAGGTAAAATGCAAATCATTAACCTCAATCTTTCCAAAAGGAATTTCTTCGATAGATTCTTTTTCTATATTTATTTCCGAATGGTCGTCCAGAATTTCTAAGATCCTTTCTGATGCTCCAATGGTTTTTTGAAGCTGAGCATAAATATCCCCAAGGCCACCCACAGATCCGCCGATGAAGGCCGTATAAAAAATAAAAGTCAATAATTCCGCCAAGATTAAATCTCCAGATGAAACTAATTGGGCTCCATACCAAACAACTCCAACGATTCCTCCAAACAGGGCAAAAATGATAAAGCTAACAAATCCCCCACGGAAGGTTGCTGCTTTTAAAGCCTGATCTACTACCAAATTTAAGGATTGTGTGTAACGATTAACTTCCCATTTTTCATTTGTGAAAGATTTGACAGCTTGAATGGATTGGAAAGTTTCCTCTACAATGATGTTAGTGGAAGCTAATTCGTCTTGAGATTTTTTTGAAACTTTACGTATATACCTTCCAAATACTAAGGCCGCAATGACTAAAACAGGAAATGTGGCCAACATGAATAAGGTTAGTTTCCAAGAGATGTAGGTAATCAAGGCGATACCCCCGACCAAGGTGAATATTTGCCTAAAAAACTCAGCTAAGGTTATTGATAGTACGTCTTGAAGCTGTGTGATATCAGAGGTAATTCGACTCATCATTTCCCCCACGCGGCGCTTTTCAAATTGAAAAATTGGGAGTGTGATGATTTTCGTGTAAAGATGTTGCCTTACATCCCTCATGGCCTTTTCAGAAACTTGAGCAAAGGTATAAATTCTGAAAAAGGATAAAACCGCCTGAATGACTAGGATGGAAAAGAAGAAAATGGTGACTTGATTGATAGAAAATTGTGATTTCCCTTCCATCACTTTAGTCATCTCACCAATTAATAGTGGGAAACTTAAGGTAGTTAAGTTAGAAAAAAACAAAAAGAACATTCCTGTTATGAATGTCCATTTATAGGGTAAAATAAATTTATAAATGCGAAGTGCTTTGCGAATTCCTTCTTTATTGACTTTTCTGGCATCTTTAGGATCTGCTCCTGCTCCAAATTTCTCGTGTCTCTTTGCCATATGTTTATTCTTTCGCTTTGCCTCTATATCCTGAGGCTTGGAATAATTGATTGGCATCAGGTTTTGCCATTACTGTTGCCAAACTTTCTTGTGGATGATTTGTTTGATAAGCATCAATGATTTTCCAACCAAGCCAACGACCAATGGAACCTGGACATGCCGGACCAATTTCTACGGTTTTAGGTCTTTCCCCCAAATACTTGGCTTTGGTAAATTCATCTTGCTTGTACAACAAGGATTGATCGATAAAATGTTCCCAAATTTCTTGTTGGAACATGTCAGATTCTGTTAATTCTTTCTGGGTATATCCAAACAATAAACTATCAGCCAAGGCTGGAGCCATTTTTTTAGCAAAAGCATAACTTTTACCATACCAGATCATATCACTTAACATGGTGGCATTTTCAGCCATGTGCTTATTGAAATAGGCAGAATACAATAATAATATTTGCCCCACAAGTGCCCTGGGTTCCAGTCGCCTTAACTGATAATCATATACATTTTGAGGTAAGTACAAGCCTTTTTTACCCATGAAATAATCCAAGCCAATGATAATTAAGCTATCACTCACGACTAAATGCTCTGACTTGAAATTTCCAATAGCGCCAAATCCTGTAAATACGGTTCTGATTTTAGGGATTTTTGCTTGAGGAAATTCATTTTTTATTTCCTGAAAGGCAGACTGTAATTCCTTTTCCAGAACCTGAGCTCCAAAAAATGCCTCTTGTTGACTTTGATCATAAAACTTGCGCAAGGCAGGATTTTGGAAGAGGGAATAGAAGTTTTTAGCTATTTCCAAAGAACGATTTGTTCCAACGGAAAAGTAAGCTTGTAACACTTCAGGGTGTTTTTGAAGGATGCTGTCTATTTCTTGAGCATTCTCGCTATTCGCTATGGCTCGATCTAGTCGTTGAATATCCAAGCGGATAACTGTAGTCTTGGGCTTACTTTCTTTTCTTTCCTCCGTTTTGGTACAGGATCCAAAAAAAAGGGGAAGAAGTAATATGCCGAAAAGTCCTACATAGCAGCTGGTGATTTTCATTTAGCTTAAACGGGCTATTAATTCTTTCAATGATTTGATTTTATTTTCAGCGTCAGAAAGCTTCTGTCTTTCTCGTTCTACCAAATCAGCTTTTGCATGTTGAACGAATTTTTCATTGGCTAATTTTGCCTCTACTGATTTTTTGAAGCCTTCTAAGTAAATCAACTCTTTTTCTGATTCTTCTTTTAATACCGCAGGGTCTTCATCGTTGGCTAGAGGAACAAAAAACTGATCAGATTTGACCACAAATGTTTGTGCCTCTGCCATAGATTCCTGAATGAATGAAACCGATTCCAAATTAGCCAACTTAATCAAGATAGGATTAATGGCATCATAGGCGCTCGCTTGGTCTGATTTGATGCATAAACTAAGTGCCATTTTAGGCGAAATTTGCTTAGTATTTCTAATCTCTCGGATTTTAGTGACAATCTCAAACATGGCATCAAATTGAGCAATGATTGACGTTTGAACTGTTTTTGCTTGCGGAAATTCAGCTTTACAAATACTGGCTCCTTTTTTTCTATCCTCCATATTTTGCCATATTTCTTCTGTAATAAACGGCATATAAGGATGTAATAAACGCATCAATTGATCAAACAAGCCCAAGGCAGTATTTAATGTTTCTGAAGCGATAGGGCTTTGATAAGGAGGCTTAATTATCTCCAAATATTTAGCGCAATAATCATCCCACACTAAATTGTAAATGCTTAATAAAGCATCTGAAATACGGAATTTTTGAAAATGATCCTGTACATCCAAGATCGTTTGAGATAATTTGGACTCAAACCATTCGCTTGCTAAAACATGTTCAGGTAATGATTGACCTTCTTTTACTTCCAAGCCTTTTAATAAGCGGAAGGCATTCCAAATTTTATTAGAGAAATTTCTGCCTTGCTCACATAATTTATCATCAAACAATAAATCGTTTCCAGCAGGGGCAGAGAATAGTAAACCCGAGCGAACTCCATCTGCTCCAAATTTCTCAATCAATTCCAAAGGATCCGGAGAATTGCCCAAAGACTTAGACATTTTTCTGCCTTGTTTATCTCGAACAATACCCGTCAAATAAACATTTCTAAAAGGCAATTCGCCCCTCCATTCATATCCTGCCATGATCATTCGTGCAACCCAGAAGAATAAAATATCGGGTCCAGTTACTAAATCGTTGGTCGGGTAGTAATAGTTAATTTCTTCATTATCCGGATTTTCAATGCCGTCAAAAACAGAAATTGGCCATAGCCAAGAAGAGAACCAAGTATCCAATACATCGGGGTCTTGTGTTAAATCATCTTCCACCAAGGCAAATAATTGGTATTTATCTCGGGCAATGCGCAAAGCTTCTTTTTTATCCTTTGCCACAATCAAGGTGCCATCTTGAAGGTAAAAAGCAGGGATTTGTTGGCCCCACCATAATTGTCGAGATATACACCAATCATGTACATTTTCCATCCAAGAACGGTAGGTATTTTTGAATTTGGCTGGATGCAATTGGATATTGTCATTCATGACATTTTCCAAAGCAGGCTTGGCCATCTCCTCCATTTTTAAAAACCATTGTAAAGAAAGCTTCGGTTCGATCACCGCACCTGTACGTTCTGAAGTACCAATGGTAGATTTATATTCCTCAGTTTGAATCAAATACCCTTCCTCTGTTAATTGTTTTACTATACGTTTTCTGGCTTCAAAACGATCGTCGCCCACAAATAACACAGCTTTTTCATTCAAGGCACCATTGTCATCAATGATATCAATCACGGGTAATTTATGCTTAATCCCCAATTCATAATCATTCAAATCATGAGCAGGTGTAACTTTTAAGCAACCCGTTCCAAAGTCAGTACTAACATATTCATCAGGAATAATACTGATTTCACGATTAATTAAAGGAATGAAAACCTTTTTACCATGTAGGGATAAATAACGTTCATCGCTCGGATTTACACAGATAGCGGCATCTGCCATGATGGTTTCTGGACGGGTCGTAGCAATGGTCACGTGCCCAGAACCATCTACCAAGGGATATTGGATATGGTATAATTTAGCTTGAACATCCTTGTAAATAACTTCTTCGTCAGAAAGAGCTGTTTTTCCTTGCGGGTCCCAATTGACCATTCTAACGCCCCGGTAAATCAAACCTTTGTTATATAATCGAACAAAGGTATCAATTACCGCTTCATATAATTTAGGTTCCATGGTGAACCGAGTACGGTCCCAATCACAGGAAGCACCTAATTTTTTTAACTGATCTAAGATAATTCCACCATATTTATCCTTCCATTCAAAGGCATATTTTAGGAATTCTTCGCGACTAATATCCTTTTTCTCAATTCCTTTTTCTTTGAGCATGGCCACCACTTTGGCCTCTGTCGCAATGGAAGCATGGTCAGTACCTGGAACCCAGCAAGCCTCTTTCCCTTCCATCCTAGCCTTACGAATCAAAACATCTTGAATGGTATTATTCAACATATGGCCCATGTGCAAAACTCCCGTTACGTTGGGAGGGGGGATGACAATGGTATATGCCTCTTTATTTGGGTCAGGTTTGGAAGCGAATAATTTATTCTCTAACCAAAAGGCATACCATTTTTGCTCTATTTCTTGCGGGGCGTAATTTTTGTCAATCATAAAGGAAAGTTCTTGCCGTATTCTAGCTACGGTTTCATTATAGCCTACAAAGATAATTGATTTAGCTCAAAGAGGAAGGTGGAATTTTAAAACAATTCGATGTAATTTCGGTTGAAAATGAAAACAGAAATCATGGAAATATTACTTTGGCTAGGGACTTTTTTATTGATGGAGGGAATGGCCTGGTTTACCCATAAATACATCATGCACGGAATCATGTGGAATTGGCACCAATCGCACCATGTCCACCATAAAAATGTATTGGAAAAAAACGATTTGTTTTCGGTGGTATTTGGGACCTTATCCACCTTGACCATCATCATTGGTGCTGAAATAGAAGCTTTCAGGCCCTTATTGTGGATAGGTTTAGGAATTGCGACTTATGGTTTATGCTATTTTGTATTTCATGATATCATCGTACATCGACGAATCAAAGTCAAATTTAAGACCAAAAATACCTACCTAAAACGCTTGATTAAAGCCCATTATGTGCACCATGAGGTGCATGAAAAAGAGGGCGCAGAAGCTTTTGGTTTTTTGTACGCCCCCAAAAAATATGAGTAGGTTTATTTAACGAAACCTACTCCGACCGTTGAGTTAGAAAATTCATCTATTAAAATAAATGCTCCATTGGATGGATTTTGGGCATAAACATCGGCCATAATTGGCTGCGCGGTACGCAATTGTATGCCGCCAATTTCATTTAGTTTTAATGAATCTACATTTTGGCTAGACGTTTGTGCTACCACGTCCAATCTTTCTGTAATTTGTGAAATTTTGGCTTTGGTAAGATTTACCCCATGCTGTAAAAGGTAGGTTTTACCAGGACTCAAGGCTTGGTGGTCTAACCAACAAATATGGGCTGCAAAATCTTTCAACTGTGGAGCTTGGGCATCAGAAGCTAAAACCAAAGAATTTCCACGGGAAATATCGACGTCAGTAGTCAAGGTAATAACCACAGAATCTCCAGCGACCGCATGGTCTAATGGCTCTCCAAATTTTTCAATGGAAGCGATGGTACTTTCTTGACCGGTAGGTAATGCTCTAATGACATCACCTACTCGGAAAGTACCAGAGCTTATTTTGCCAGCATATCCGCGGTAATCATGATATTCTTCTGTTTTTGGGCGAATCACCCATTGAACAGGAAAACGAGCAGGAGCATGTGCCAGACTTTCGGCAAATTCAAATGCCTCTAATTCTCCTAACAAAGTATTTCCTTGATACCATGGCATTTTATCGGCTGCTTGAGTGATATTTTGACCAAATAAAGAGGATATTGGTAAAAAGCTTACGGCTTGTCCCTCAAAGGTAGTTTGAGCCACTAGGGAGGTGAGACTAGCTTTAATGGCCTCAAATTTGGCTTGGTCATATTGAACCAAATCCATTTTATTGACACAAATAATCACCTTTGGAATTCGTAATAAAGCAGCAATGGATAAGTGACGAGCCGTTTGTTCTACAAGACCTTGGCGAGCATCTACCAATATTAGTGATACTTTGGCATTAGAAGCCCCAGTAACCATGTTGCGTGTGTATTCTACGTGGCCAGGTGTATCCGCAATGATGTATTTACGAGTTGGCGTAGAGAAATAGATGTGGGCTACATCAATGGTAATACCTTGTTCTCTTTCCGCAATTAATCCATCTGTTAATAAAGAAAGGTCCAAAAAATCCAAACCTTTTCTTTTAGAAGCACTTTCTAAGGCTTCAATTTTATCTTTAGTAATTGAATTGGTTTCATACAATAAACGACCAATCAATGTGCTTTTTCCGTCATCTACAGAGCCTGCAGTAGCTATGCGTAAAATATCCATATTCCTTTCTCTCTCCTGTTAAAAATATCCCTGTTGCTTTCTTTTTTCCATGGCGGCTTCGGAGCGTTTATCGTCGATACGAGCACCGCGTTCTGAGATTTCGGCAGACAAAATCTCTTCGATGATGACATCTATTTCAACCGCATCTGATTCAACAGCCGCGGTGCAAGTCATATCTCCTACCGTTCTAAAACGAACAGTAGCTTCAAAAGGAATTTCATCGGCTTCTTTATTCAAGTATTCCGAGTCGGCCCAAAGCATACCATCCCGTTCAATGACCTGTCTTTGATGCGAGAAGTAAATACTTGGGATTTCCATTTTTTCTTCCTTAATGTAATTCCAAACATCCAATTCTGTCCAGTTGGAGATAGGAAAAACACGAACATTTTCACCTACGGCAATGCGTCCGTTAAGCATATCAAATAATTCGGGTCTTTGTCTTTTGGCATCCCACTGTCCGAAATCATCCCGAACGGAGAAAATGCGTTCTTTTGCCCTAGCTTTTTCTTCGTCTCTTCTCGCTCCTCCAATACAAGCATCAAATTTAAATTCTTCGATGGTATCCAATAAAGTGACCGTTTGAAGTACATTGCGAGAGGCATATTTACCTGTTTCTTCCTTAGCTTTTCCTTGATTAATGGAATCTTGTACATAACGGACTATGAGTTCAGCCCCCGTTTCTTTAGCTAGCCAATCTCTAAATTCTATGGTTTCGGGAAAGTTATGTCCCGTATCAATGTGTACTAAAGGGAAGGGTATTTTTCCTGGGAAAAAGGCCTTTTGGGCTAATCTAACTAGCGTGATAGAATCTTTACCTCCAGAAAATAGCAAAGCAGGGCGCTCAAATTGAGCAGCTACCTCTCTCATGATATAAATAGACTCATCCTCCAATTTTCTTGGAAACTGCCCTATTTTGTCTTTAATGGTTGAATTTGTCATAAAATGCGTCTTGTATTAGGCGTGTAAACCACATTCTTTTTGGGAGTTTTCCCACCACCACCTGCCGGCTCTAGGATGTTCACCTTCCGCTATGGCCCGCGTACAAGGCGCACAACCAATGGAGATAAATCCTTTTTTGTGTAAGGGATTTTGTGGTATTTTATGGTCTACTAAATATTGATTTAATTCATCGAATGTCCAATCAATCAATGGGTTAATTTTGAATAATTGTCTTTGCTCATCCCATTCCACAATCGGCATATTGGCCCTATTTTCAGATTGTTCTGCGCGTAAACCTGTTATCCAAACCTTCGCACCCTGCAAAGCTCGGGATAATGGTTCCAATTTACGAATAAAGCAGCATTCTTTTCTATTCTCTACTGAGCTGTAAAAGGAATTAAAGCCTTTTTCCTTAACTAGTTTTTCAACAGAGTGAGTATTTGGGAAAAATGTATCAATCGTAATTTGATATTTTCTCGTCGTCAAATCCATTAATTCATATGACTCCTGAAATTGCCTTCCCGTGTCTAAAGTGAATATTTGAATAGGAAGTGACTGACTAGCAATGGCATATAATATGGCTTGATCTTCTTGTCCAAAAGATGTAGAAAATACCATTTTCTCCTCAGCGAATAATTGAGACAATACCCGCAACCGTTCTTCTAGAGGTAGATTTAATAAGGTTTTTTCAATGCTTGAAATATCCATACTCTTAAAATTTTCACAAAAATACATAATGTCTATTGAATTACTATACTTGAATTTAAAAAGATTTATAAGACTTCATATTTGGGAAATAAATCTTTTGTAAATTCATAACGATAAACGACAAAGGATGCATCAAGGCTCAGAGATTTGGTGGAATGAGGGAATGGAGGAAGAAAAATCTCCTTTTTTGGACTTGAAAGCTATAAAAAATTTGGCTAAGCAGGGAGAAGGTCAGCGATTGGAATTTAAAATGAAGGTGAAATTTCCCGAGAAAATTGTCAAGGAAATGGTGGCCTTTGCTAATACAGACGGCGGGATTTTATTGGTAGGAGTAAGTGATGAAGGTCAGGTTCAAGGTGTCAAATTTGTTGACGAAGAGCAATTTCTGCTGGATCGTGCCATTGAAAAATATTGTTTTCCAGTCTTTACATATACCAATTACCGAGTAGAAATAGATGCCCATAGAGCTGTTTTGGTATACCATATTTTCCCTAGTATTGATAAACCGCACATGGTCCAATTATCAGACGAGCCTCAGCCAAAATGTTATGTTCGAATCAAGGACCGGACTGTTCAGGCAAGTAAAGAAATGAAACAAATTTTACGAAGGGAGCATGAGGAGGGAATTCAGTTTAGTTTTGGAGCATCTGAAAAATGGTTAATGGAGTATTTGCATGAAAATCAACAGATTACATTAGCTTTGTTTGCTGAGAAGCAATCTTTGCCTTTATGGCTTGCTTCTAGGAAATTGGTACTTTTAGTTCTGGCAAGAGTATTACGCATTTTGCCTGGAGAAGTATATGATATTTATACCTTACGATGAAAACTAACTATCGGATACTTATTGTTTTAAGTTTGCTTTTTTCTGCTTGTAGTAAACAGGCAGTGGAACCTGAGTTATCCCCCAATCCTTCGGGTTCCATCATCTCTTCTTTTGACTTAATTCAAGATCGTATTTTTACGCCAAGCTGTGCTACTGCGGGGTGCCATTTGGCGGCAACGGATGCTTCTTTTGCCCAGCATGGCTTAGTTTTGGCTAAATCCGCGGCCTATTCACAACTTGTAGGAGTGACAGCAAAAAACCCTAATGCCGTACTCAATAAGATTTTGAGAGTTACAAAATTTCAATCCACACAAAGTTTATTATACCATAAATTAAATTGGGATGCAGCACATCATTCCAGCATTGATTACGGTGTGCCTATGCCATTGGGCGGCAAGCCTTTGTCGGTTGGGCAGTTGAAATTTATTCAAAATTGGATAGAAGCAGGAGCTCCTGAAAAAGGGGAAGTGGCTGATGCCAAACTATTGGATGATACGACTCCTAGTTATGCTGTTAGTTCAGAATTTAGTCCTTTGAGTGAACCATCGGTAGAAGGCAAAGAAGGAATTCAATTGAAGGTTGAGAAGTTCTCCATAGCACCTAATTTTGAGCGGGAGCTTTTTGTTCGAAAACCATTAAATAATGCGGCGCCTGTTTATATTTCTCGAATCAAATTAAAATCCAGACCTAATAGTCACCACATGGTTTTATATGATTTCCAAAATAAACAAGTTTTACCCAATTTAAACGAGGTGAGAGATTTGCGAAACAGTGACAATAGCATTAATGTGTTTACCTTTTTGCAAATGCAAAATCATATTTTTTTAGGTGGAGGGACAGATCCGAATTCGGATTATTCCTTTCCTGAAGGAACAGCCTTGATGCTACCAGCCAATAGCTCCATTGATTTGAATCCACATTATTTTAACAAAACGAATGAAGTCATTTTTGGGGAAAATTATGTGAATTTGTACACGGTTAAGCCTGAACAGGTGAAAAAAGTGGTACAAATGATTGATTTCAATAATACCAACTTAACCATCGCCCCCAACCAAAAAACGGTTATTTCAAAAGATTTTACATTTGACAAGGCCGTGGCCATTGTCTCGCTGACCTCGCATACCCACCAGTGGGGAAAATTATTTCAGATTAAAATCAAAGGTGGAGCCCGAAATGGGGAGGTTATTTATGAAAGTACCGACTGGGCCCATCCTACAGTTATTAATTTCCCCAAGGTGATAGAGTTAAAGGCAGGAGAAGGATTAACTTCGGTGGTTACTTATGAAAATAATACCAACCGCACCATTCGATTTGGTTTAACCTCAGAAGATGAGATGAACATTATTTTTGGATATTACTACGCACTTTAAGACAGAGCCCTAGATACAATTTCACTCACATGCTTAAATTAAAATTTTATGGATCAGAAAATTATTAACCTGTTTGATGAGTACACCCACAAACCATTAAAACGGGAAGTGTTCTTAGCGAAATTGAGCAAATTAGCGGGGGGCACAGCTGCTGCTTTAGCTATTTTGCCGATGTTAGAAGGCAATTATGCCATGGCCAATCAAGTGTCGGTTCAAGATGCAGATTTATTGATGGAGGATATTTCTTATCCTGCTAAAAATTGCACCATGAAAGGTTATTTAGTCCAACCAAAACTTTCCAAGGGAAAACTGGGCGCCGTGTTAGTCATTCATGAAAATAGAGGATTAACTCCCCACATCAAGGATGTAACCCGTCGCATTGCCAAGGCAGGCTACATTGCTTTAGGTATAGATGCCTTATCTCCCTTTGGTGGAACGCCAGCCAATGAGGATGAAGGACGAGCCTTATTTGCCAAATTGGATGCAGTTCAAAATCTAGAAAACATAAAAAGTGGTTTAGATTATTTGAGAGGGTTGAAAAACAGTAATAAGAAAACAGGGGTAGTAGGATTTTGTTGGGGTGGAGGCATGGTGAACTCCATGGCCGTTATGGATCCTGAATTAAATGCGGCCGTGGCCTATTATGGTCGACAGGCTGAAGCAGCCGATGTTCCCAAGATAAAAGCTAAGTTAATGCTGCAATATGCTGGTTTAGATGAGCGAATTAATGCCGGCATTCCTGCTTTTGAGGAGGCATTAAAGGCCAATAAAAAGGATTATCAAATCTTTGTTTATGAGGGAGCTCAACATGCATTTAATAATGATTCTTCCCCAGCTCGGTATAATGCTGAAGTGGCCAAATTAGCTTGGTCAAGAACCATGGGTCTTTTTGACCAAACATTGAAATAATCATACAGAAGGGAAGCAGTGTGCTTCCCTTTTTTTATCCATAGTATTGGAAGAGGATTAGACACGAAAAATTAACTGAGTAATCTGATAAGCAATTTTTTTTTGTTCTGAATATGTGGCAATTAGGAGCTATAAATCAATTTTTTACATCAATTATAAGAAAATAAAAAATAGCTGTTTTTTATATGAAAATTGAAGGTATATTTGCTGCCGTTTCTTGAAATATTTCAAGAAACCAACCGATAATAGTACAATTTTTTGCAATTATTGCATTCTTACGATAAACACATTCGATTGGTAATACATTTACGCTCCCACACATTATAATGGAACAAAAACACAAAAATACTGTTACGGCAGCTGGTCTGCTGGTAGCTATGGGTATCATCTACGGAGATATTGGGACATCTCCTTTGTATGTTATGCAGGCCATCATAGGAAATGACCCTATCAATGAGCTGATGATATTGGGAGGATTGTCCTGTATTTTTTGGACATTGACCCTCCAAACTACCCTCAAGTATGTAATTTTAATCTTGCGTGCAGACAACAAAGGAGAAGGGGGTATTTTTGCCCTATTTGCTTTAGTTCGCCGTCATGCTAAATGGTTAACCTTACCAGCCATCATTGGTGGAGCCACTTTATTGGCCGATGGAATTATTACGCCCCCAATTTCGGTTTCTTCGGCTGTGGAAGGTTTAAAAATGTTGAAAACAAAAGAAGGACTACCCTATGTGACGGATACAGTTCCCATCGTAATCGTTATATTAACTGCTTTATTTATTTTCCAAATTTTAGGAACCAAGGTAGTAGGTAAGTTATTTGGCCCTATTATGTTGCTTTGGTTTAGTATGTTGGCCTTTACAGGTTTAATGTGGATTGAGAATGACTGGAGTATTTTGAGAGCCGTATCACCGCATTATGCATGGGAACTTTTGACAACTCATCAAGCCGGGACAGCTGGTTTTTGGACTTTAGGAGCCGTATTTTTATGTACTACAGGGGCGGAAGCACTGTATTCAGATTTAGGTCATTGCGGTCGTGAAAATATCCGAATCAGTTGGATTTTTGTTAAAATTGCTCTGTTATTGCAATATTTCGGACAAGGGGCTTGGTTATTGCATCATCAAGGAATGTTATTGGATGGCAGAAAACCTATTTTCGAATTACTGCCTAGAGAATTCTTATTCACAGGTATTTGTATCGCTACGGCTGCGGCTGTCATTGCTAGCCAGGCTTTGATTTCTGGTTCTTTTACTTTGATTTCGGAAGCTATTCGCTTGAATTTCTGGCCAAAAGTTCGCTTGATTTATCCTTCAGATCAAAAGGGACAATTATATGTGCCCTCCATCAATATCTTTTTATGGATGGGTTGTGTAGGTGTGGTACTTTGGTTCAAAGAATCATCTAACATGGAAGCAGCCTATGGTTTAGCGATTACCTTAACCATGTTAATGACGACCTCACTGATGGCTTATTACCTTCACATTAAGAAAGTCGACATGTGGTGGATACTCCTATTTTTAGTCGTTTATATTTCCTTAGAAGGAGCATTTCTAGTAGCCAACTTGCAGAAATTCTCGCATGGAGGTTATGTTTCCTTGTTTATAGCTGGTGTGATTTTATTGGTTATGTATGTGTGGTTCAGAGCTACACGTATTAAGAAAGACTTGACGGAATATGAAAAATTATCTGATTACGTAGAACCTTTGAAGGAACTTAGTCGAGATGAAACCATACCAAAATATGCCACACATTTGGTCTTTATGTCGAATGCAGGGCGAGTTTCTGACATTGAATCTAAGATTATCTATTCCATTTTTCAACGCAGACCCAAACGAGCTGATATTTACTGGTTTGTACACGTAGATACACTAGATGAACCTTATACTATGGATTATAAGGTAACGGTGATAGAACCAGATGATATCATTAAAGTGAATTTTAAATTGGGTTTTCGGGTGGAACAAAGAATCAATTTATACTTTAGAAAAGTAGTTGAGGAAATGGTGGCCCGTGGAGAGGTGGATATTACCTCTCGTTATAAATCCTTAAATGAGCAAAATGTGATTGGTGATTTCCGTTTTGTTGTATTGGAGAAATTCTTGTCCTTTGATAATGAATTACCTCTGATGGACAGATTGGTTATGAAGTTTTATTTCTTCTTAAAACAGTTCATGAATTCGGAAGATAAATGGTTTGGTTTAGATAGTGATGCGGTGAAATTAGAAAAAGTACCATTAATCATCAAACCTATTTCAAAGTGTAATTTGAGACGTATAGACTAATATGAGTACAATATTTAGCAAAATTATTTCAGGAGAAATTCCATGTCACAAAATAGCTGAGAATGAGCATTTTTTAGCATTTTTGGATGTAATGCCTTTGGTAGAAGGGCATGTCTTGGTGGTGCCTAAGCAAGAAATTGACTATATTTTTGATCTGTCACCAGATATGTTGGGTGACCTGATGAAATTTGCTCAAAGTGTCGCCCCAGCCATCAGAAAGGCTATTCCATGTAAGCGCATAGGTATTGCAGTTATTGGTTTGGAAGTGCCTCACGCGCACGTACATTTAGTACCTATGAACACAGCCAACGATTTGAATTTCACGCAAGCTAAGCTACAAGTTAGTCAGGATTCCTTGGCAAAAACGGCCGAACAGATTCGTTCGTTTTTGTAATTACTTGAGAAAGCCCTTCAATTTGTTCATCTCTAATTGAGGATTCGCTTTTTCGTATACAATGGCATATACTGCTTCAATGATCGGTAGGTGGATGTTATGTTGTCTTGATATATGGTAAATACTTCTCACAGCATAATATCCTTCTGCAATCA
Organism: Aquirufa sp. Wall-65K1; assembly: GCF_054558475.1. Lineage (NCBI taxonomy): Bacteria > Pseudomonadati > Bacteroidota > Cytophagia > Cytophagales > Flectobacillaceae > Aquirufa > Aquirufa sp. Wall-65K1. The sequence goes on from NZ_JBPXKD010000002.1 coordinate 21,744, forward strand.
TATTCATCTCAATCTGAGCAGATTTAACAGAATACCCTCTTCCAATCATATTTCCAAAGGTTCTATTTCTGGAAAACTGCGAATAGGCGGTCACCAATAAGTCGCCCAAATATCCAGAGCTATTTAAATCACGGTTTGTTTCAGGATATACCGCATCCAAGAAAAGTTTAATTTCTTGCATGGCATTACTAACCAAGACAGCTTGGAAGTTATCACCAAAACCTAATCCTCGCGTAATACCGCAGGCCATGGCTATGATATTTTTGATAACGGCGCAATACTCCACTCCGTATAAATCTTCAATAGCATGAGATTGTAAAAAACGACTATTTAGGAGGTTAGAAAAAGTCTGAGCTAAAGCCAAATTGGGAGATGCAATTGTCAGGTAAGATTGTTTTTCTAAAGCTACTTCTTCCGCATGACATGGTCCAGCGATCACACAGGTTTGCCCCAAAGGCAGGTTGAATTCGCGTTCTATCCAGTCAGTAACCAACATGTTTTCATCAGGTATCATACCTTTGATAGCTGAGACTACTTTTTTGCCTTCAAAATGCTTTTTATTTAGGTCCTTTAGCGTACTTGGAATAAAAGCTGCGGGAACTGCCAAAATGATGTATTCTACTCCATTCAAAGCATCAGACATTTTGTGGTATGTCTTTACTTTCCGCGGATTTATGGCTACATCGGTTAAATAACTAGGATTATGGTTGTATTTTCTGATAAAGTCTACGTCCGATTTTCTTCGAATCCACCACTTGATTTTAACCTGATTTTCGGATAAGATTTTGACTAGAGCTGTTGCCCAACTTCCCCCTCCCAATACCGTGATGTGGGTAGGGATTTTTTTCTTTAGTTCCTCGATTTGACTCATAGCACAAAATTAATTTAAAAAGATGGAATGAGTTTAGTTTAAAAGGAATATGTCAGTACTCCTCCAAAATTATAACCTAGGCTAGGATAATTCAGGTAGCGTTGGAAATTTCTGTTCAATAAATTATTCAAATTAACTCCTAGAGCTACTTTATCATTGAACTTGAAATTGATATGACAATTTAAATCAAAAATCTCGTCCATGGCTATGGCCTTTGAATCCTTTGGACTCCAAGCATATAATCCATTAATGTATTCGATGGTAGGAATAAGAGAAAGTTTGTTACCTAATAGGATGGTCCCATTCCAATTTATCTTCCAGGCAGGCCTATGAAATGCTTTCTCCAAATCTCCTAAGGATTCGTAGCTATCATAATTAAATCGGACCGCACTTTTGATGGATCGACTTATTTGTAGGTCAAAATTTCCTGAGAAGGTAGTGACCTGAACCTTTTTTAAGCCACCAACATAACTTAATACGAATTGGGTAGGATCTGATGCAGCATTAGTAATGATGGGTAAATCTGTATATTCTGAATAAGCAATCTTAAATTCAAAATCAATATCTCCTGCTTTATCTTTATCGGTACGGTTGGTACCTTTAATTCCAGCATAAAGGTTACCGACTTGAGATGAGTTTTTCAATAAAATAGTAGGAGAAACCCATGGATTTTGTTTCACAAAATTGGCATAAGTATTGAATTGCACATCTCCACCTAATCCCGCAAAAAAATGGATATAGTCTAGGCTAGAAAAGTCGATTAAAAATTGAGGGAAAAAGCTTGTCTTAGCTGGTTCAGGGCCGTCACTTGTTTCTTGTAAGAAATGGGCTCCTGCTGAAACAGTTACAAAGTAATTAGAATAGGTATAAAAAGGTCTAAGCCTAGAGAAACTCCTCGTCAGGGTCAGAGAAGGGGTTTTGTATTCTGAGAGTATCATTTCCCCACTTAAGTTGATGAATGAGTTGGACTTTAATTTTATCTTAGAATAGAAGGAGCCATTGCTAGTTAATTCGCTGACTTCACTCAGATTACTTATCCTTGAGACATCTAGGCTAGCATTAAAATCAAAGGTTGATCGGGGGATATTGGTGCCAAATTTTCCGAAAAAGTTATAGGTATCGTATACTAATCGCTGATCACGGAAACTTGGGATTTTTTGTCCGGGTTCAAATCCGTAGTAATTAGTCCCCAGTTGGGAATAAGCGGCATGGGTCTCCAATTCTAGTTTGCTATCTGCTCGAGAGCGACTCCAGACTTTGACATTGTTCAATTTTTTTCTTGAAAAGATATCAGCCACAGGCCCTTCCGCATAGGCATCATGGGATAAATAAAAGCCTAATCTTTGATCTGCTTTATTCAGATTTAAATTCAAATAGGTATATCCAAAATTTCCGGCACCTACCCTAATTATGTTGTTATTCAGAGAATCCAATCCATAAATCTCCCCGTCCCTCGGATTGATTTTAGACCATTTCAAAGGATGTTCCTCTTGGCTACTCCAGTTTAAGGGCACATCCACTGGCTTTTGGCTGCTTTTCTTATCCTGAAAAGTGGGTAATTTAATTTTCTCTTGGGAAAGTTTTAATTCTCCTAAATTGACTTCTCGATTAATACGAATGGTATCTGCCGTTTGGGGAACAAATGACAAGGCCATTTCGGTCTTTACCATAAAGCCAATGATAAGAAGAATATATCGGAAGTATGAATTTCTCGTGCTGGTTTTCATCTATTTTAATCGACTCTTGGCTAAATTTCTTACATCATTTTCTTTGGTCATATTTTTAGCTAATGCCATATAATATCCCATGGCTTTATCTTTTTGATCTATGGCCATTAAATTGTCAGCATATAATAATAGCCCTCTGAAATAGGTTTTTTTGGTCCGAATGTTTGTCGGAACCACTTTTCTAATCAAGGTTTTGTCTAATAGTTCATCCAATTCAGCGTGTTTCTTTTCTTGGTATAAGAGCTGAGCATATTTCAATTCAGCTTCAGCACCTATTACAATCTGTTGAACAATCGGGCTTAAATGGTTATTAACACTGATTCTTTGTAACCATTTTTTAACTAATTCAGGCTGTTGGGCTTCTTCTGAAATTTGTACATATTGTTGATAGAATTCATTTTTCTCATCCACTTCATACAAGTCATCCCAGGTGGACGTTAATTGATACAAGGAATCCAACTGCTTCGATTGTAAATAGATTTGAACTAAATTTTCATTGGCTAATTTCTGATAACGGCTAACTTTAGTATACGACTTGATAAACTGAAAAGAATGAATCGCCACATCTATTTGCTTATTTGTCAGGGCTAATTCCCCCGTTCTTTTCGCTGCATTAATAACCTCCGTTGTTTTAAATTTATCTTTTTTGCTGATAATTTGTTGATAAAATTCAATAGCCTTTGGATAATCATGTAAGCTATCTGAGCTAGCAGCTAGATTTTTTAAAAGGGTATTACTATTCTTCGAATTAGGATAGATTTTTTGAAATTCTAAAAGGGTAGTTCGGGCTATATCCCAGCGTTTACTTTGGTAAATCTCCATGCAATCTTCCCAAAACTTCTCCTCGCTTCCATATTCTTGGTAATGCTTTTTCACCCATTCTACCTCAAGATTTAATCTTTTGTAAATGTTTTTAAGCTTATTTACTACACTCACACGGATGGTGTCTCCGTGGCTACTACCCAATTGCTCCTCCTTATCCTGAATGGCTAATCGTCCAAAGTTCATGAGTTCTTCACCCTGGGATAGGATGGATAGCTTATCATATGTCTGCGACCTAAAATCCAGAGCTCTTTTATAGTTTAGGGCAGTAGGTGGATTTTTTCCTAAAATATCTGAGAAGCCCTTTATGGCTTGAATTAAATTTTCACGGCCTCCTTTTTGATATAAACTAATCCATTGATTCAAGGTAGCCGTTTCCTTATGGATGGAATTGGGGAACTCCTTCAAAAATTTCCCATATAAATCACTTACATCTTCGTATCTACGAAGCTTTTCTAGGATTTTGATTTTATCCCACAAATAATTTTCTTTTTCTGAAGTGCTCCCTTTGTTATAGGCGATTTCCAACAAGCCGATGGTTTGAGCAAGAATATTATTTTCTTGGTATTCAGATGCCTCTTTGGTCGAATTGTATTTCCATACTTCAATCACCTTTTTTCGGGTAGATGCATCTGCTAATGGGGAGTTAAACAATTCCTCTGCCAAAGCTAACTGTGTCGGTCTTTGTTGATTTAAATCAATCAAGGTATTTAACAAGGCTGATTTTAGTTGAAATTTTAGCGCTAAGCTATCCAAAGCCAATTCCCTTCCTGGATTTTTCGGTACAGGGATTTGATGAATGGAGGAATAAATATTAATAAGTTGGTTTAAATAGTATTGGTACACTTTTTCTTCCTCTTTATTTAGGGGAGACTTTTTCTTTTGAAGGTAAGCTTTGCCTAAAATACTATAGGTTTCACCTTGTAAAACCTTGGCTAAAAAGACCAATTGAGGGTTGAATGGAAATGCTTTTACTTCTTCGATTAAACCCAGGATTTGATCGACATGAGCGAGATTGTCTTGGCGATCAAAAAGTTCTATGGCTAGGGCATAGGCTCTCTCTTGATAGGCTTTTTTAAATTCTTCGGTAGCAAAAATATTAAAGGTGAAAAATTCCTTGACTTGGTAAATGCCAGTGCCTTCTTTGCTACATTCGCTGATGGCATGAACAATCATGGTATTTAGCGGTACCAGGTGCTTGCTTTGAGGATATTGACGAACAAATTCCTTTATTTTACCTAACAAGGCATCAAAAGACCCTTGGTTTTCCAAGCTTACCAATAAGTTGAAAGAGGCATCTTCTGACAAAGATTTATTCCAATTAACTTGAATGGCTTTTTCTAAGGAAGAAACTGCAGCAGTATAGTTTTTGAGATGAAATTGAGACATCCCTATTTGATAGTGAATTAATTGACTTAAAGAATCAGTCAAGTTTTCATTTCCAATAATTTTGTTGAGTAAATTTTCACTGGCTTGATACTGCCCAGATTTGAAGAATGAAAAGGCCTGTTTCAGCGGAATATCCTCGGTGTTACTTTGCAACACCGTTTTTTTGTTTTCATTAATCACTAAATATTTGGCATAAATTTCAGCCGACTTGCTAAATTTTCCTTGGTTAAAATAGATGTCCCCCAACAACCTAGCGATATCAGATTTCTCTACCTCTCTACGGTCATTTAATACAATTGGCTCCGCGTAAGCAATTAAATCAGCGTATTTTTCAGGTCCCATTTGGTAATAGGCCTGGGTAATCATGGTGGGAATTTGTCTTTTAATTCTGACCCAAACCGAATCAGAAAGGGGAATTTGAGCTAATTGAAAAGGAGCTTCGTCCGCCTTTTTTAGATCAAAAATGGCCGAAGAAAATTGTTTTTGATTTAACTTCAATAATCCCGAATAATAGGAGGCTGCGTAGGCCACAGATTCATTGTCATCATTACTCAATAATTCAAACAAGCTCAGCGCTTTGGTATTTAAGCCCACCTGTAAATAACAAATCGCTAATTGAAATCGTATTTCAGGATCTAAGATGGATACTCGTTGTTCTATGTATTGAATTGCATCTTGGTATTGACCTGCTTTATAGAGAAAGCTCCCAATTTCCTTAACCAAAATAGATGTTTTTAAACTTGAAGGATGGTTGGCAATAAAACGTTCCACTGCCACCTTGGCTCGCGTGGTGTTGATGTAAAAATCACATAATACGATAAAGAATTCTGCATCAACAATTTCATTGGAATTACGATCGAAATCTTTGGCATTTTTTTCCAAGAACAAAGAAAATTCCATTCTAGCCGCCGCGTAATTGGCGGCATTGTAATAATCTTTGGCTACTCTAAATTGCTCTGCTGGGCTTTTATTGATGTTGGAGTCTTGTGAAAAACCCGGTAGCGTCATCAGAAGACCTATTCCCAAAATGAAGAAGAATAGGTAAATAGATGTGTAAAAATGGGCTGATTTATTTGCCGTCATCATGTCAATTTTCAATAGGGAATCTTACTTTAATTCAAAATGTACTCTTTTTTTGAAGTCACTGCCGCACCGATTCCCACTTTTTTGGAGTTTTGTAATACAAAACGATGGTTCTTAAAATAATTTGTGAGAATTCCCTCCACATTACTTTCGCAATCACTGTTGGTCTGAATTTCTTTCACCGTTCCATCCGCTTTAATTTTGATTCTAAAGTCAACAGAGCAAGCGGTGGAGCCTACCGGAATCAGGCTTTGCAGACTTTTTCCGCTGGGCCACTCCCAAACCCCATTATTGAATGGGTAAGCTATGGCCGGAGGTTCTGCTTCTATCTCTGCTCCGTCTGCTTGCCCCTCCGTAACATCTCCTATGGCATCCACTCTTCCTGGATTACCTTTGATTTTATCTTGCTCTGGTGGCCTAACTACTGGCTCAGGGTCATCATCAGGTCTAATTTCTGGGGGTAAAAACTTAGTTGTGGTAACTTTTGGAATTTCTTTGGGCGGAGGTGGAGCTAACTCATCCTGTTTTTTTACTGGAGGGGGAGGAGCTAATCGCATTACTTCTGCCATCACCTCTTTGCCTACATCTGTTTTCTGGGACTGAGCATCCTCCCAGATATGGTAACAAAACATCAATACGATGACCAGGGTAAAAAGGAGGGATCCTTTTAGAGCTGATTTATTTAAAGTAGAAGGATAAATAGCCCTTAATTGAAATGCGCCGTATTCTTGATTTCTATTCTGAAATACGATTTCATCTAAAGTAGTATGTTCTTCTATATGGATTGACATAATTAATCTGGCTAACAAATTGTGCAAGGAGCTTATTTTTTCATTTTATGAAATAAAACGATTCATCCTTGACATATTTCCTTTGACACTTTTGTGGTATCATGTTCAGGAGAAATGATGAATTTCTCAGTTCTATGATAGGAACATTTACCCATTTGCCCCTCAGAGAAAAAGCACTCCATGGTAGTATTCCTGAATTAAATTTTCGTAGGCAGGAATATGCTAGGTAATGGTTAAATTGGTTTTTGTTAAGTTCAAAGTAAAATTACTTCAAAATACGGCTTTTTGCCCTTATTTGCAAGATGAATAGACCAATGGACCTAAATTTAGCACAGCCTAGGGTATTATGTCGGGTAAGTTCTTGGAATAAAAACATTCAAATTAGAGCCTAAATGAAATGATTGTAGGAATAATTTCAGAACTTTGAAATGGAATTATCAATTTATGCTAGTGAAATTTTTTGCCATCGTATTATTCATTTGTAGTGCTGCTTTTATTTCCTTAGGTCAAAGGGCTACGATAAAAGCCCCTCAGGAAAAATTGGGAGGTTATGTGATTTTTGAAAAAGATAACCATGGTTTGATTGCCACGACCAAGGATATCGGACAATTTGATTATCCTAATGCGCTCATCGCCTGTGAAAATCTCAACTTAAATGGTTTTGATGATTGGCGATTGCCCACGCAGGAGGAATTTGAATTAATTCATCAAAAGTTGAATCTTAAAAAAATGAAGTCCAATAATGTGTTCAAATCTGCATGGTACTGGACTTCCACAGAAATAGATAAAGAACATGCCGTGACTCATAATTTGAACACGGGTATGCAAACCAACTATTTTAAACGTCTAAGTATGCGAGTTTTAGCGGTCAGGACTTTTTAATTATACTCCAAACTGTCGTAAGTGATGGTCTAAATGCTTGTAAAGCATATTGTTCCACTCGGTTTCATTGAGTATTCCTAAACTAAGAGAAGGTCGTTGACACAGTTCTTTCGCACCCATTCTTTCAATCTCTAGGATGTAGGTCTTTAAACGGTTTTTTTCTATTTCGAAATCATGCTCATTCACCTTGAGGAATGATGGAGCTGTGCGGGCATTTTTTAGGTAAGGAGCCTCATTGGTTAAGAGGTTCTTTAGAAATAATTTCAAGAATAATTTAAGGTACCAAGGAACTTGCTCTGTGTTTTCCCCTTTGATTTGTTCATATGGAACGCATAAATGAGCCAACATTTGAGCCACGTTCATTTTTCCCCATAGGGCCTTGGAGTCAGGCTTTAATGCATCAATTCTGGCAAGTAATTGTTGGCTAGTTTCTGATTTATAAATAGATGGCAAGGGCATAATGCTTCTTTTAAGGTACTAATGTTAGCTCTTTGCCCGCAAATTTCCAATGCTTAACGTGGTAAAGTTCACTTTTGATGTCTTTTGTTTTGGAGAATATAACTTGCTCTAAATCAATGTCATCAGCCTCAATTGCCCGGTAGGCTTGATCGCATTCGATTTGTACATCCTGCAATTTGATTTGCCTGATGGGCATTTCGGGTAATCCGCGAATCAGAAGGCCTGTCTGAGCACCTTTTACACGTATGCGTTCTGCCCAAATGGATTTAAACTGAGGAGTTCCTTCATTGACTGGCATACTAGCAATGACGGGTTTTTCTTCCCCATTGCCAAAAGTGCTTAGTGGATCTTTACCTTGATAATACATGTCAAAGAGAATAGCTTCTCCAGCAATATTTTTCATCAGAATATCTCGAATGTACACATTTTCCACAATGCCACCCCTTCCTCTAGCTGTTTTGAAACGAAGTCCCACATCTGTACCTAAAAATTGACAGTTGGAAACATATAAATCATGAACTCCTCCAGACATTTCACTGCCTACCACCACGCCTCCGTGCCCGTGAAATACTTGGCACTGGTCAATCCAAATATGTGCACTAGGCCTAGCCCTTTTTCTCCCTTCTTCGTCTTTACCCGATTTGAGGCAAATACCATCATCACCTACATCAAAACTGCTATTTTTAACCAAGACATATTCACATGATTCAATATCTATCCCATCTCCATTTTGAGCAAACCATGGATTTTTAACTTTTATTTCGTTGACTGTTAGGTGCTTACAAAGTAATGGATGGATATTCCAAGCAGGGGAGTTTTGAAAGCTGACACCTTGCAATAAGATTTGTTCACATTCAATCAGGCTAATCATATTGGGTCTCAAAAACTCTTTGATTTCCTCTGACTTTTCGATGGTCCAACCCGCAGCTACCACACCTGCACGGTCCATTTTGGCGGCCTTTAAAGCTCGGGAAGTTGGGTACCAAGTATCTTTTGTGTCGTTTAAGACACCTCCTGATTTGACTAATTCAGCCCATTCACCAGCTGTTAATTTACCCTTTTTGACAGGTCGCCAGGCTTCACCAGCCCCATCGATTATTCCATGCCCAGTGATGGCAATATTCGTAGCATGAAAGGCTGAAATGGGAGATTGCGCACGAATGGCTTCTACTCCTTCCCAAGATGTTTTCACCAGTGGATAGTCTTTACTTTGGCGGCTAAATTGTAATAAGGCACCAGAAGCTAAGTGTAAATTGACATTTGATTTTAAAATAATCGGGCCACTAAGCCAAAATCCAGCTGGTAGATGAACCACTCCACCACCCTGCTCATGACAAACATCTATGGCTTGTTGAATAGCAGTGGTATTAAGTTGACTTGGAGAAGAAATAGCCCCATAGCGAACGATGGAAAAAGTATCTAATTTAAATGCTGTGCCCGCTACTAAGGGTATTTCATATTGGTATTTTTGGCTGAAGGCTGATTTTTTGAGAAAGCTTCTGAGCGCTTCATTGGAATCAAATATGGCTGAAGCTACTGCTTGTGCCATCCAAGAGGCTCCGTAAACTGAAAAGTGAGTGTCATCTGAGACTCCTTTCATGAATTTTTTGAAGATTCCGGCAGGATAATGCAGGTATATTTTTTTAGATAAGTCGGGGCCTAATTTTTCAATTTGTGCCCTACTGATTTTTTCTAAGTCGATCAGGAGGACTTTTTCTTGTTTAGCTACTTCTCTGACTACTTGCGGGTATTCGCCGTGCTGATCCACAAAGGCCCCTGTGGAATCAAATTTACGCCTTTGGATGGATGTTAATAAAACGGGAATCCCTCCTTTGGATCGAGTTTCTTTGACATACCGAGTGATATTTTCCCGGTAATCAGTTTGCGCCGCAGCATATCTACTGGTATCGGATATTTTGGCATCATTATGCCCAAATTGAATGAAAACATAATCACCTTTTTTGATTTGTTGAAAGACTTTAGCCCACCTTCCTTCTTTTCGGAAACTTTTGGTGCTCCGACCATTATAGGCATGGTTTTGTACTTCTACGGCCTCGTTAAATAAGTGAGCGAAAGGCATTCCCCAGCCAGTTTCTGGATAATCGGCAGGGACTTTATCTGCCATGGTAGAATCACCAATGAGAAAAACACGCAGAGGTTCAGCGGTTTGGAAACTAAATAAGGCAATACTAAGCAAAAGAAATGCTAGGCGAGTTTTCATGTATTCGGATTTCATTGACTTTAAAAGGGGAATGTCAATAAAATTTACCCGTTACCTAGCGATTTATCGCCACACTACTTAAAATAGATTGGATAATTTGAAGGGTGCTTATGCCATCTGCTTCTGCCACATAATTGAGGATGATGCGGTGATTCAATACATCTGGCGCCATTTCTTTGATGTCTTCTGGTAAAACATAGTCGCGTCCTTCTAGGTAAGCCATTACTTTTGCGGCTAGATTGAGGTGTATGCTGGCTCTGGGTGATGCGCCAAACTGAATGTAATTCGCCTCTTGAACTAATCCATATTCGGCAGGATTACGTGTGGCAAAGATTAATTCAATGATGTATTTTTCTAAGGTTTCACTGATGGTGATTTGGTTGATTTCCTTCCTGATTTTCTGAATATCTTCCAAATTCATGATGGTCTTTACCTCATATTCAAAGTCCATGTTGGACATTTTCCGCATTACCTCTAATTCTTGTTCTTTATCTAAATAATTCAAGAATACCTTAAGCATAAAGCGGTCCACTTGCGCTTCTGGAAGAGGAAAAGTTCCTTCTTGTTCAACAGGGTTTTGAGTGGCTAAAACTAAAAAGGGCTTATCTAATGGATAGGTAGTATCGCCAATCGTTACTTGTTTTTCAGCCATGGCTTCTAACAAGGCTGATTGCACTTTGGCAGGAGCACGGTTTATTTCGTCGGCTAAAATGATTTGAGCAAAAATGGGTCCTTTTTTTACTTCAAACTCATTTTTTAAGGGATTATAAATCATGGTTCCTACCAAATCAGCTGGTAATAGATCTGGCGTAAACTGGATGCGATGAAAATGGAGATCAAGGATTTTTGCTAGGGTGTTGATGGTTAATGTTTTGGCTAATCCAGGTACCCCTTCTAACAGCACGTGTCCACCGGTAAATAGACCCACTAAAAGTCGATTTATCAACCTTTCTTGCCCTACTACCACCTTACTCATCTCATGTAACAGGGCATTTATTTTTTCTCTAGAATCCATCGTATCAATCGTTTTTTATCCCTTTGGGGTTTACCATTTTTTAAAAATAACATAAACCGCCAGAAGTATTAGGCCAAAACCTAAGAAATGATTCCAGGCTAGTTTTTCAGACTTCACCACGAAAATAAGAAAAAGGGTGAAGACTATGAGGGAAATGGCCTCTTGAATAGTCTTTAATTCAAAAAAAGAGAATGGCCCTCCATTTTCCTTAAATCCTAGTCGATTGGCAGGTACTTGTATGGCATATTCAAAAAAAGCGAGTCCCCAGCTGAATAGTATGATGGTACAAATTCCTGCATGTTTCAGCCAGGAACTTTCTTTCCATTGCAAATGCCCATACCACGCCAAGGTCATAAAGACGTTGGATAGAACGAGCAATGCCACGGTAATGCCAGCTCTCATTTAATTTAATTTTTTATATCGGATTCGTTTAGGAATGATGTCATTGCCCAAACGTTTCTTTCTAGCTTCTTCGTACTCGGAATAATTGCCCTCAAACCAAGTAACTTGGGAATCACCTTCAAAGGCTAAAATATGCGTTGCAATTCGGTCAAGGAACCATCTATCGTGGGAAATGACAACTGCGCATCCTGCAAAATTTTCTAAACCTTCCTCGAGTGCTCGAAGCGTATTTACATCCAAATCGTTGGTAGGTTCATCCAGCAATAAAACGTTGGCTCCTTCTTTTAACATCATAGAAAGGTGCACTCTGTTTCGCTCTCCCCCCGAAAGGTTGCCAATTTTTTTCTCTTGATCAGCCCCATTGAAGTTGAATTTACTCACATAGGCGCGGGCATTGCTTTGCTTTCCACCTAACATGACCCAATCGTTTCCATCAGAGATCGTTTCAAATACTGATTTTTCTGCTTTTAATTGATGGTGCTCTTGGTCCACATAGGCCAGTTGAACAGTTTCCCCCACTTCAAAACTACCAGAGTCGGGTTGTACCTGACCAGTGATTAATTTAAACAGGGTGGTTTTACCCGCACCATTGGGGCCAATTATGCCGACAATTCCTGCAGGAGGCAAGGAAAAACTTAGATTTTCAAAAAGTAACTTATCACCATACGATTTGGAAACACCTTGTACCTCAATCACTTTATTTCCTAAACGTGGACCTGCGGGAATGTAGATCTCTAATTTGTCTTCTTTTTGTTTATTTTCTTCCGAAAGGAGCTTTTCATAGGCCCCAATACGTGCTTTTGATTTAGCTTGACGAGCCTTTGGGGCCATTCTTACCCATTCCAACTCACGCTGTAAAGTCTTCTGTCGACGAGACTCAGTTTTTTCTTCTTGAGCCAAACGGTTTTGCTTTTGCTCCAACCATGAGGAATAATTTCCTTTCCAAGGAATCCCTTCACCACGGTCAAGTTCTAGAATCCATCCTGCCACATTGTCTAAGAAATAACGGTCGTGGGTAACGGCAATCACCGTTCCTTTGTATTGGCGTAAATGTTCTTCTAACCACCAAACGGATTCAGCATCTAAGTGGTTGGTAGGCTCGTCCAACAATAGAACATCGGGTTCTTGTAATAATAATCGGCAAAGAGCAACACGTCTTTTTTCTCCTCCAGATAAAGTACTAATGAGCGAATCAGACGGAGGACAACGCAAAGCATCCATTGCTTTTTCTAAACGATTGTCCAGTTCCCAGGCATTGAAATGATCTAATTTTTCTTGTACTTCACCTTGTCGGGAAAGTAATTTGTCAAAATCAGCATCCGGATCACCAAAAGCTTCATTGATTTCATCAAATTCTCTCAAAAGGTTTTTGATTTCAGCTACCCCTTCTTCCACCACATCCAACACAGTTTTATTGGGATCAAGTTGGGGTTCTTGCTCCAGCAAACCCACGGTATAACCCGGAGAAAAAACAACTTCGCCCGTGTATGATTTATCGATTCCTGCAATGATGCGTAGCAAAGTTGATTTTCCGGAACCATTAAGACCCAGGACTCCAATTTTGGCTCCGTAAAAGAATGACAGGTAAATATTTTTTAAAATAGTTTTCTGTGGAGGGATGGTCTTAGAGACCCTTTCCATCGAAAATATGATTGTTTCGTTGCTCATGCGGCGTTTGGAATTTTAATAAGATGCAAATATCGTAAAAAGCCGGAAACTGTTTCCGGATTATTTTTTGTTTTAGTGATTTTTAAAAAGATTATTAATCCAAAATGTTTAGAGATTTATTAAAATTTAAATAATTTAGGGCTTTGTAAAAAAGATTATTTAAACCACACCTAATTTTTGAGCCAGGGCATTTGCTTGAAGCTCTCTTATATCAAAAAAGATGGAAGCAACCACCTCCAATGAATTTGGATTTTGTCGAGATGGCAAAGTCTATATCAAAGCATTTCTTAACTTTCCCGAGCGTGAGATTGGTTTTGTTCGTAATACGGAACAAGAAGCATTGCAGTATTTTGTCAACCGTTTTGAATTAGCCAAGAAAAAAGTCGCGGATTTATCCAACGAAGTCAAGGAAGTCCAAAACAAAGGTTCATTTTTGACAAAAGTAGTTCAAATGAAGGCTTATTTGTCTGAGTTTGATGGCCTAGGTGATTTTAAACCATTATTTGATGAGTTGGATAGAATTGAAGAGTTTTTACGCTCATTGATTCAACAAAATCAGGTTAAGAATTTAGAGATTAAACGCGCTCTAATAGAAGACGCAAAAAATGCTGCTCACGGGGAAGATGTTTTAGTGGCTACGGAGCAATTGGTAGAAATAAAATCCAAATGGGTTAAAACCGGGCCGGTAGATCGCCAATATCAAGACGAATTAACGAATTCTTTTCAAGCAATTTTAGAGGCATTTTTCTTACGAAGAAGGGTGTATTTTGAAGAGAAGAATCGAATCATAGATGAGAAAATAGCCAAATTACAAGGATTTATTGATGGGGTGCATCAATTGAGAAAAGCACCCGATATTGATGATTCTGTGGGTAAGGTAAAAGAATTACAAAAGGAGTGGAAAACCGTTTTAGGTTTACCTCCGAAAAAACAATCGATGCTTTGGAAGAATTTCAAAAAGGCAAACGATATGTTTTTTGAAAAATACAATCGAATTAAAGGTATTGAGGTTAAACCTCGTATTGACCCTCGGGTTCAAGAGCTAATGGCGATGACCCAGGAGCTAGAATCCAAATTGGGAGATCAGGTAAATATGCCTGCTACGGCAGATAAAGCGAAAGCTTATTTAGTGAAGTGGAAAGAAATTACAGCACAAATGAAATCCTTGGATCGTAGTTTGGCAGAACGTTTCAGAACCATTTGCGATAAGATTTTTGAGATGAACTATTTATTGAGGGTTATTTCTTACCGTCATCCTGCTTTAAACGATAAACCAAGAATTGAGCAATTGAAAATCATGATTAATCAAATGGATTACATGACAAAGAAAGAGCGCAGTGAATTGGAAAGCTTTATCGCCCAAGCTGAACAGGATCGCCAAATGGAAGAAAAACCGATACAAAGTAAGATTAATACGCAAAAGCGTAAAATCAGTATGAAGGAAATTCTTTTGACCGGTTTTAAAACAGAATTGGATCAATTACTCAACGCTTAATCCCATTTGATGGGCTAAACCTGAAAAATCTAGCCCATCAAATGTACCTGAGGACATCATTAACAGGTTACATTGGTTCCAAGTTTGCTGTGCTAGGTAAGCTTTCAAGGCGGCCGGATCTCTTAGAATAATCAAATTCGGGTGTTGAAAATAGGGTTGTACCTGATCATCTTCCATTCGCTCCATTTTTTTTATCTCCCGTGCATGCTCGCTTAAATAGATGACAGCAGCATCTGCTGCATCTAATGTCTTGGCATAATGAGGCAGAAAGGCAGGATTTAAACTGCTGAAAGTATGTAATTCAAGACAAGCAATCAGCTTTCTTTGGGGATATTGGCTTTTAAGTGCTTCTGTGGTAGCTTTTACCTTAGAAGGGGAATGAGCAAAATCTTTGTAAAATAAAGTGGAGTCGGACTTGCCAACCAGCTCCAGGCGTTTAGCAGCGCCTTTGAATGATTGAATTGCTAAATAAAAATCGCTGGTAGAAATACCTACTTGTTCACAAAGTAAACGAGCGCCATTCAGGTTTTTTAAACTGTGCTCACCAAAAATTTGAATTTCATATTCTTTCCCATCTAAACCTTTTAAAATGGTTAGTCCATTTTTAATATAAGATGGATGTGCTTCATAGCCTGTTTTTTCCGTGTGGTCTGGGCAAGAGTCCGTTAATTGTTCTAAGGTTCTATCTGTTTGATCGTAGAATAGACTGCCTGCTTTGGGCATGGATTTAATTAATTCTTCGAAAGAAGCTGTGTAGGATTCAAAAGTGGGATACACATTGATATGATCCCAAGCGATCCCAGAAATTAACGCAATATGAGCTTGGTACAATAAAAATTTAGCTCTTCTGTCGATGGGGGAGGCCAAATATTCATCTCCTTCAATGACAATTATCGGTGCGTCGGATAATGAGGCCATTAAGTCAAATCCCTCAATTTTGGCTCCAACTAGGTAATCAAATTTTTTATGGAGTGTCTTAAGAACATGTAATACCATGGAAGTAATGCTGGTTTTTCCATGACTTCCAGCTATGACAATGCGCTGTTTATTTTTACTATGTTCATACAAGAATGAAGGGTAAGATTCTATACGAATTCCTAATTCTTGAGCTTTGAGTAATTCGGGATTATCAGCACGGGCGTGCATGCCTACAATGACACAATCTAAATCGCTTTGTATTTTTTCTGGAAACCAACCAAAACTTTCAGGCAAAATGCCGTGTTTCTCTAGCAAGCTTTTCGATGGTTCGTAGATTTCATCATCTGAACCTGAAATTTTATAACCTTGAACCTGAAGTGCTAAGGCTAGATTATGCATCGCCGCACCACCTATAGCGATAAAATGAATTTTTGGCATGTAACATTGTATAGAATAGTTTGCAAAGTACATACTTTTATTGCAGTTTTGCACGTTTTTCCACAATTCGAGAGTACTCGTTTTTTAATTTGGTAAGTATCCATGAAAAATTACATCGATCTAATTGATCAAACCATTGAATTTCCTACTCGGGAATTCAATATCAATGAGAACAATGAGTTATTGTTTAATAATGTCCCTTTGATGGAGATCATTAAACAATATGGTACACCATTAAAATTATCCTATTTACCCAAGATTGGGGAGCATATCGATAATGCCAAATTATTGTTTAGAAATGCCATCAAGAAATACAATTACAAGGGAAATTACACCTATTGTTATTGTACTAAATCCTCCCATTTTTCCTTTGTATTGGATGAGGTCATTAAACAGCATGTTCATTTAGAAACGAGCAGTGCTTTTGATATACCCATAATTCGGGATATGTATGAGCGTGGGAAAATTTCTAAATCGACTTATATTTTATGCAATGGATATAAGCAGCCTTTGTATACTCAATACATTTCAGAGTTTATCAATGAAGGATTCAATTGTATTCCAATATTAGATAATTTAAAGGAAATTGATTTTTATGAGAAATCCGTTACGGCAGACAAAGTTAATTTGGCCATACGTATTGCTACTGATGAGGAACCGGATTTTGCCTTTTATACTTCTCGTTTAGGGGTACGTTATTCTGATGTGAATTCACTTTATTTAGATAAAATCAAGCCGAATCCACGTTTTAATTTGAAGATGTTACATTTCTTCATCAATACAGGTATTAAAGATAGTGCCTATTATTGGTCGGAGTTGAGTCGCTTTATTTACAAGTATTGTGAGATTAAAAAGATTTGCCCAGAATTGGATTCCATTGATTTAGGAGGAGGCCTGCCGATTCAAACTTCATTGCAATTTAATTACGATTACCAAGCCATGGTTGATGAGATAGTAGAATCTATCTCATGGATTTGTAATAAAAACAATGTGCCTGTTCCTAATATTTTTACGGAATTTGGTTCGTATTCAGTAGGAGAGAGTGGGGCCGTTTTGTATGAGATTATAGATCAAAAATTGCAAAATGATAAAGAGCTTTGGTATATGATTGACGGTTCTTTCATCACTCAGTTACCTGATTCATGGGGAATGAACCAAAAGTACATCATGTTACCGGTTAATAATTGGGGCTCTCCCTACCAAAAAGTGAATTTAGGAGGCTTGACATGTGATTCCATGGATTTTTATAATACGGAAGCGCATAGTTCTGATTTATATTTACCTATTTTTGAGGAAGCGACTGAGCGACAGTACGTTGGCTTTTTTCACACAGGAGCTTACCAAGAGTCCTTAGGAGGTTATGGAGGTATTCAACATTGTTTGATTCCTGCGCCTAAGCATGTGATTATTGATCGTTTAGAAGATGGAACGGTGACAACCCGTTTGTTTTCTGAGGAGCAAAATAGTAGTTCCATGTTGAATATTTTGGGTTATAACCAACCAAACACGCTTACCTCAGAGGAAGAATTAAATACGAAAATAGAGCTTGAGATAAAAGCAAAAACTAAATTAGCATCTGTTTAAAACTAATTATATGAAAAAAGTATTGGCCATCGTGTTGCTTGCCACTTTTGTATGTGCAGCTTGTTCACAAAATACCAATTGTCCAGCTTACGGTACTACCCGTGCTGATGCCCCGAAAGTGAAAAGAGGTTAATCCTCCCAGTTGAAACTTTTAGATACAGCTTTCTTCCATTGTTTTTTCATATGGGATCGTAGGCTGTCATCCATTTGGGAATTCCAGCGATGTTGGATGGCCCAATTTTTCTTCAGATCCTCCAAGTTTTCCCAATATCCAACGGCAAGACCGGCCGCATAGGCTGCACCTAAGGCTGTAGTTTCAATAATTTTAGGGCAAATGACTTCTTGTCCCAGGATATCAGATTGGAATTGCATCAATAATTCATTAACTACCATGCCGCCGTCTACCCGTAAGGAAGTAATCGGAATACCAGCATCTTTTTCCATGGCTTCTAATACTTCCCATGTTTGAAAAGCGGTGGCTTCTAAGGCCGCTCGAGCAATATGGCTTTTATTGACATAGCTGGTTAGGCCAACCAAAACGCCACGGGCATCTTGTTTCCAATATGGAGCATAAAGTCCAGAAAAAGCTGGCACAAAATAGCAGCCTCCATTGTCTTCCACCTCCCTAGCAAGATTTTCAATATCAGGGCTATTTTGTATTAGGCCTAAATTATCTCGTAACCATTGAACCAGTGAGCCAGCAATGGCAACGGAGCCTTCCAGTGCATAATGCACTGGTTCGTTACCCAATTGATAAGCTACCGTAGTTAATAAACCAAATTGTGAAGGAATGGCTTGTTGACCTGTGTTCATCAAAAGAAAACATCCTGTCCCATAGGTGTTTTTTCCTTGACCAGGATTAAAACAAGTTTGGCCAACCAAGGCAGCTTGTTGGTCACCTAAAATGCCAGCTAAAGGTACTCCATCTAAAACTCCTTTGGCGTTTCCATATACTTGGGAACTAGCTTTAATTTCAGGAAGCATAGCTTTGGGAATATGTAAAACTTCCAATATTTCATCATCCCATGCGCAAGTGGATAAGTCCATTAATTGGGTTCTACTAGCATTGGTCACATCGGTAATGTGAATTCCCCCTTCTACTCCACCCGTTAATTGCCAAGATATATAGGAATCCATGGTGCCAAACAGGGCATCTCCTTTTAGCGCATCCTCCCTTAAGCCAGGTACATGATTCAGTAACCAACGTAATTTTAGACCGCTGAAATAGGTGGCTAAGGGCAATCCTGTTTTAGCCCGGAAGCGATCCATTCCACCTTCTTGGGCAAGCTCTGCTAATTCAGATCCGACGCGGGTATCTTGCCAAACCAAGGCGTTATGGTAGGGTTTTCCTGTTTTTTTATTCCAAACGACCGTAGTCTCTCGTTGATTTGTAATTCCAACAGCGGCAATATCTCGGGCAGATAAACCGGCTTTACCCAGTGCTAGCCCAATGACCTCTTGTACATTTTGCCAAATTTCTTCGGCATTATGTTCTACCCAGCCTGCTTGCGGATAAATTTGCTCATGTTCCTTCTGGCCCATGGAGATGATTTCTCCACCTTTGTTGAAAATAATAAATCTAGAACTTGTTGTTCCTTGGTCAATGGATCCGATATACATGGGAAAAATTAGTTTAATGTCAGTAAATATGCGCCAATCAAAGCGCCCGCCGAAGGTCCTAATACAGGAATCCAAGCATATTCCCAATCGCTTTTTCCTTTATTGGGAATGGGTAAAATGAAATGCATGATACGAGGACCTAAATCTCTTGCAGGGTTGACAGCATAACCTGTGGTACCTCCTAAAGCTAAACCAACTGCCCAAACAAGTATGCCGACTAAAAAGGGTCCAAGTCCATGTTCAATCGTAGAAAATGTTCCCAAAGCCACAATGATTAATGCGGAGGCAAAAGCCTCAGAGATAAAGTTGAATGGCCATGTTTTGATGGCTGGATCTGTACAAAAAGTAGCTTTAATGGCTCCAGCCTCCTCTGTTACCTGGTAATGAGGGTGGTAATGAAGCCAGACCAATAGTTGCCCTAACATGGCTCCCAAGATTTGCCCACCTACGTAGGTAGTAAAGAGTGCCCAATCTCCCGTTTTGACACATCCGGCAATCGTAACTATGGGATTTAAATGAGCCCCCGGGCTACCAAAATAAGTTGAAACGAATATGCCAATAGTAACAGCAAATGCCCAAGCAGCCGCTATGGCTAGTAAGCCTGTTTGATGTCCTTTGGTGCCTTTTAATAAAACGTTAGCCACTACACCATTTCCCAAATAAATCAAGGTGGCAGTTCCGGCTAATTCTCCAATAAAAATAGAACTCATTGTTTAAGGTTTAAATACCTTCAAAAATATGAAATTTATCTATAATAAATAGGCTTTTTTCGTGAAGCTAGATTTTATTTCTCGAATTTAATTTTGACCCAAATGCTCATTTATTGCGGGCATAAAATTATCTTTGATTAACAATATAAATTTTCAAGTTTTATGCGTGAAGACTATTTGAAGGGAGATTCTGAGTCATTACCTCAGCAGGAAAAGGAAATTGATAAGGCATTACGGCCTTTGAGTTTCTTTGATTTCACGGGTCAAGGGAAGATCGTTGAGAACTTAAAAATATTTGTTGGCGCTGCCAAAGCAAGAGAGGAGGCGCTGGATCACGTATTATTGCATGGTCCTCCAGGTTTGGGTAAGACCACGCTCTCTCATATCATTGCGAATGAATTAGGCTCAACTTTGAAAATTTCTTCAGGACCTGTTTTAGACAAGCCATCTGATTTAGCGGGCTTGCTTACGAATTTACAGCCCTATGATGTTTTATTTATTGATGAGATTCATCGCCTGAACCCCATTGTGGAGGAGTATTTGTATTCCGCCATGGAGGATTATAAAATTGATATTATGTTGGATTCAGGCCCTAATGCACGCAGTATTCAGATTGGTTTGAATCCTTTTACCTTGATTGGGGCTACCACCCGAGCTGGTTTGCTTACTTCGCCTTTGCGCGCAAGGTTTGGAATAAATGCGAGATTGGAATATTATGATGCTCAATTATTGACCACCATTGTAAAACGCTCGGCAACCATTTTAAATATGCCCATTGATGAAAGCGGGGCATTTGAAATAGCTAGAAGAAGTAGGGGAACTCCGCGTATTGCCAATAATTTACTTAGACGTACGCGTGATTTTGCTCAAATCAAAGGGACAGGGAGCATTGATGTGGAGATTGCAAAATTCGCCTTAGAGGCTTTGGATGTGGATATGAATGGTTTAGATGAAATGGATAATCGCATTTTGCTAACGATCATTGAAAAATTTAAGGGAGGCCCTGTGGGTTTAACGACGATTGCTACGGCTTGTGGAGAAGAGGCTGAGACCATTGAAGAGGTATATGAGCCATTTTTAATTCAGGAAGGATTTTTGAAAAGAACGTCCCGAGGAAGGGAGGCTACCGAGAAAGCCTACCGCCACGTGGGGATTGCACCTAGATCCGAGACAGGATCTCTATTTTAAATTACATGATGTCAACAACAAACTTAATTGCAGTAATGACACTAATTTCAGTGTCTACTTTTGCCCAAATGAAATACCCCAAAACAAAAAAAATCGATCACATCGATAATTACCATGGAACCCAAGTTGCGGATCCATATCGCTGGCTTGAAGACGATAATAGTGAAGAAACAAAAGCTTGGGTGAAGGCTCAAAATGAGGTAAGTTTTGGTTATTTAAACCAAATTCCGTTAAGGGAGGAATTCAAAAATCGTATTGAGGCGCTTAGTAATTATGAAAAAATTTCAGCTCCATTTCGCAAGGGAGATTGGTTTTATTTTTATAAAAATTCAGGTTTACAGAATCAATCCGTTCTTTATCGTCAAAAAGGCCTTCAAGGAAAACCTGAGCAAGTTATTGACCCAAACAGCTTATCCAAAGACGGAACTACTCGTTTGACCGTATTTTCCTTGAATAAATCAGGAAAATATGCTTGCGTAGGTTTAAGCTTGAGTGGTAGTGACTGGCAAACCTTTTATGTACGTGATATGGAGACGGGCAAAAATCTGCCTGATGAATTGAGTTGGGTGAAAGTGAGTGGAGTAGCTTGGAAGGGAGATGGGTTTTATTATTCGCGGTATCCAGAACCTGGTAAAGGAAAGGAATTAAGTACAAAAAACGAGAACCACCAGGTATGGTTTCATAAGGTGGGGACGTCTCAATCTCAGGATCAATTGATATATGAAGATGCGAAAAATCCACAACGCTTCCACACGGTGAGTACCTCGGATGATGAGCGTTTTGCATTTTTAACGATTTCGGATCGAGGCAAAGGTTTGGATGGAAATGCGCTTTGGGTTTTAGATGCTTCAAAAAGGGAGACGAAATTTAAGCCAGTAGTGGCCGAGCCTGGAAAATACGATTTCAGTGTGGTGGATAATGATGGTGATATCTTGATTTTGGAAACCAATGAGGGAGCACCTAATAAGAAACTTGTGCGTGTTGATCCGACTAATCCAGCCAAGGGAAATTGGAGGACCATTGTGGCAGAAAAGCCAGAGCCGTTACAAGATGTGAATACTGTTGGTAAACGCTTGTTTTTGAATTATTCTAAAGATGTTAGCTCTCGTGTGTTGATTTATGATTACCAAGGGGCACCACGCGGTTCAGTTACCTTACCTGGTCTTGGAAATGCGGGAGGATTTGGTGGCGAAAAGGAGGATAAATTTACTTTTTATACCTATTCTTCTTTTAATTTTCCTCCAACGATTTACCGATATGATATCGCGGAAAATAAGTCTACCCTGTTCCGTAAACCAAGTCTATCTTTTGATCCGTCGGATTATTCCGTCGTTCAAAAATTCTATCCATCAAAAGATGGCACTCAAGTTCCGATGTTTATTGTGAGTAAAAAAGGAATTGAATTAACTGGTAAAAATCCAACCATTTTGTATGGTTATGGCGGATTTAATATTAGTTCCAGCCCTGCTTTCTCAGCGAGTTTAATCCCTTGGTTAGAAAAGGGAGGAATTTATGTGGTTGCTAATTTACGTGGTGGTAGTGAGTATGGGGAAACGTGGCACGAAGCAGGAATGAAATTGAAGAAACAAAATGTGTTTGATGATTTTATAGCTGGCGCGGAATTTTTAATTCGTGAGAAATACACTTCTCCTGCTTATTTGGCAGCATCTGGCCGTTCCAATGGGGGTTTATTAGTTGGTGCAGTTATTAACCAAAGACCAGATTTATTTGCAGCTGCTCTTCCGGGAGTAGGTGTTATGGATATGCTGCGCTTCCAGAAGTTCACCATTGGTTGGAACTGGGTAGCTGATTATGGTAGTAGTGATAATCCGGAAGAATTCAAGGCGCTTTATGCCTATTCTCCATTACATAATATCAAAGAGATGAATTATCCAGCAACCATGGTCTTTACTTCAGATCACGATGATCGGGTAGTGCCAGCTCATTCATTTAAGTATGCTGCAACTTTGCAAGAGAAAAATACCTCATCAAAACCGATGATTATTCGAATCGATACCAATAGTGGACATGGTTCATCAAATACGGCAAAATTGATCGAACTTACGGCGGATTCGTATGCCTTTGTGCTATACAATATGGGAAAATAACATGAACGCTGTCAAGGTTTTAAACCTTGACAGCGTTGGTAAAATTCAGACTTTTTAACTGTAATTTTAAACTGTTCCTTGATATTCTACTAATTAAATCAGTTTGTTGATTATCAGGAAAAATTATCAATATTTTAGTGAATTCAAGGAGGAATTAATGGCTAGATTTGCCTAACGCTGTCAAGGTTTAAAACCTTGACAGCGTTGAGAATTTGGATTATTTCTACTAGGCGAATTGAATATTAATCTATTTTTACTCGGATGACAGCTCCGTCATTTCCTTGAGTGACTTGAACGAAATAGACACCAGGATTAGCTTTTTTCAAATCAACTTGACCTAAATACCGGCCTTGGAAATCTTTTACAGTTTCTGATCCAACTTCTTTGCCATTTACGTCTCTTACATTAATGTTGACAGTACCTTTTTCTGGAGCTTGAAAGCGAATATTTATTTTCCCGTTAAATGGATGATTCGGGTTAGCGAATAGCCCCTTAATGGTACTAGATTCCTTTCCCCAAGCGATATTACCTCCACCCATTGGAAAACCCTCTTCTTGAAGCCTTCTTAAGCCTCGTAACTCAGGACCATTTTCATCAAAATCAAATTTGAAATTCTTTTCACCAGGTAATTTTTCAACATGTATTTCCATGTTGTCTGGCCCATGTCTAAAAATACGTACCTGCTTATCTTCTAGCTCATCCTTGAATTTCCTCATGCGTTTTTCAACTCGTGCCATAGCCCTTCTATCCAATGGTGTAATAGGTCCCATTCCATCCAAGTGCATTCTGTTTCCCCCTCCTTTTCGAATATTCATGGTGATGATTTTTGTTTTGCCATCTGATTTCCCCATTTCTTTGTTTAATGAGTCGTTCAAGTGCTTCATGCCAGCTTCAGCCAAGTCTGGATTAGAGAATGTCCTCTCTATGACTTTCTGTTTTCCATTTTCTTCTACAACAACCTTAATTGTAGACTCCGATTTTGGCGCGTCTTGTGCCAAGGCAAAGGTTCCCATCGTTCCTAAAAGGGCCGATAAAATGAATGTTTTCATACCAGTTTAATTTTTGTGATGGCACAAACTTAGATAAAGCATTCAAAACTTGACTGTTAAAGAATGTTAAGTGGCTGTTCAATAGGAAATTGGTACAATAAATCGTTTAATTTTGTTATTCAATGGTTTGAAAAGATATGTCCCAAAAGAAAATACGACTCATTATTGGCTTAATGACTTTGGCATTGATTGGCTTAATTTCCTTTCAGTCTTATTGGCTTGGTTTTATGTTGGAAACCAAAACAGAACAATTAGCGGCCGACATTCGTGATGGAATGGAAAAAGTGGTTCGTAAGTTGGAAAAACAAGAACTCTACGTTTTATCACAAAAACAAAGAGAATATGAAAATCAGCAAAAGGAGATAGCTGCACTTGAGAAGAAGCTAGCTTCTAAAGCCATTCCTCTACCACCACGTCCTCCGCAAGCTAAAGATCCTATGTTGGCGCAACATGATGCCATGGAATTGATTACAGAGGAAATCTCGCATGAATTTAAATTTAATCCAGGAGAACTTCAGGCTTTCAAAAAGTTCCAACAAAATGAAATGCCTAATGATATCCTGTATGTTAGAAAATCCTTTATGCTACCTAATGGGCAAATTGCTGAGGTGACAGAAGAATACCAAATTAATGCCGATTTAAAAGGGATCAATCGTCGCTTGCGAGAAGAGAAGCAACTCAATGACATGATGGGAGCAGTGAAACCTCGGGTTTTACAAGAGCTCAACAGAATTAAAGAATTAAATCGTTCGAAAGCTCGAGAAGCTAAACGTATAGCTGATTTGAATCGAATGCGACCTAAGTTTTTGGCACAATTACATAAAGAAGATCAACAAAAAACGCAGAAGATAAATGCACTTACCATTGACGCTGAAAAATTGAAAGAAGAGAAAGCGGAACTTCAAAAAGTGTTAAAAAAGACGGAGATGGCCAAGGAAGTATTTGCTGATTTCCTTTTCAAAGAAAGGCCTATAACCCAGCGTGTCTCGACCAAACATATCGACAGCTTAATTAAGCAAGAATTAGCAGAAAAGGGGATTTCTATGCCCTATGTGTTTGGGATTGGGCCTAAAGATTCCAGTAAATCGAAACAATGGGTCTATACCTCTGCTGGTTTAATGAAAACCCCAAGGGCTCAAACTGCCTCATTTATAACTCCTTTATTCCCCAATGACCTTAGACCGAGTGGTCAATATTTGCAAATTTATTTCCCTAATCAGGAGGCTTTAGTTTGGAAAGCGATGGGCTTTAGTTTTTTAGGCTCAGCTTTACTTTTACTCATCATGTTGGGCTGTTTTTACATAGCTGTTACTACCATTTTGAAACAAAAGAAATTAGCCGAAGTGAAAAATGATTTCATCAATAACATGACGCATGAATTCAAAACGCCCATTTCTACGATTTCCTTAGCGGCTCAATTAATTCAAGAGGAATCTACGGGTTTAAAAAGTGAATCTATTAGTCGTTATGTAGGTATTATCAAGGAAGAAAATATTCGTTTAGGTAGACAAGTAGAAAGAGTCTTACAAACGGCCCAAATGGAAAAAGAGACGATTGTTTTGAAGAAAAAGGAAATCAATTTACATACCTTAATTCAACAAGTGGCCGAGATAAATGGTCCATTGATTCAGTCTCAAGGAGGAAATTTGAATTTATTATTAGACGCCTCTCAGGCTCAGATAGAAGTAGATGAGGTTCATATTTCAAATGTGCTCTTTAATCTTTTAGACAATGCGATTAAATACAGCAAAGAGAAACCAGAGATCACGATAAGTACCAACTCTAGTCCAAGTTTCCTAAGCATCCGTATTTCTGACCAAGGTATTGGTATGGCTAAAGAGGTATTAGGTTCTGTATTTGAACCATTTTATCGGGTTCCTACAGGAAATATTCACAATGTTAAAGGCTTTGGCCTAGGATTGAGTTATGTGAAAAAAATTGTGGAAGCTCACGGCGGTACCGTTCAGGTTTCTAGTTTACCTCAAATTGGAAGTACTTTTGAAATAAGCTTACCATTTCATCCAACAACTTAATTTCATTTAATATGGAAAATAGTCGACCATCCATTTTATTAGCTGAAGATGATCCTAATCTAGGATTGTTATTGTCAGAATTCTTAAAAAAGAAGGGTTATGAAGTTCAATGGGCTCAAAATGGAGATGAAGCATTGGATAAGTTTGTCAAAGAGGCATTTGATATTTGTTTACTAGATGTCATGATGCCTAAAAAAGATGGGTTTTCTTTAGCTAAGGATATTAGGGCTACTCACTTGGATGTCCCTATAATTTTTCTTACTGCCAAATCCATGGAAGAAGATACCCTTCAAGGTTTTAAAGTGGGGGCAGATGATTATTTGACTAAACCATTTTCCATGGATGTATTGGTTGCTCGAATTGAAGCGGTTTTAAGAAGAACGCACTCTGGGAAGTCGGTGCCAAGTTTAGCCGAGGAGGTCAATCTTGGCGATTTTGTTTATTTTCCTCAAAAAATGAAAATAGTTTTGGGTCAAACTGAACAAAAGTTCACTCCCAAAGAAAATGACCTGATGAAATTGCTGTGTGAAAATTTGGGAAGGCCAGTCAGTAGAAGTTATGCCTTGAAATTGATTTGGGGAGATGATACTTATTTTAACGCTCGAAGCATGGATGTTTACATGACCAAACTTCGTAAAATGTTGAAAGAAGACCCTCGCGTACAGCTGATTAATCTGCACGGCGAAGGTTTTCGATTAAGTGTGGAAGGTCTTAGTTAATGTATTCAAAACCACAATAAGGAACTAAAACGGCAGGAATCTTTATGCCATTGGGACCTTGGTTATTTTCCAAAATAGCTGCTACTATGCGAGGGAGTGCCAAAGCAGAGCCATTTAAAGTATGGCATAAGATAGACTTACCATCTACTTTGGTACGTAATTTTAAGCGGTTTGCTTGAAAAGTTTCAAAATTAGAGACAGAACTAACCTCTAACCAACGTCCTTGAGCCGCAGACCATACTTCCATATCATAAGTCAAAGCCGAAGCAAAACCCATATCGCCACCACAAAGACATAATACTCGATATGGTAATTCCATTTTTTGTAATAAGCCTTGAACATGCTGAGACATTTCCTCCAAGGCCTGATAAGAAGTCTCCGGTTTATGAATTTGTACAATCTCAATTTTATCAAATTGATGTAAACGATTTAAACCACGCACATGGGCACCCCATGATCCAGCCTCACGGCGGAAACAAGGTGTATGACCGACATTTTTGATGGGTAGTTCTTTCTCATTCACAATCACATCGCGATACAAATTGGTAATAGGAACTTCTGCAGTTGGGATTAAATAAAGGCCCTCTTCTTTGGTCACATACATTTGACCCTCTTTATCGGGTAATTGACCTGTACCAAAACCGGAATCCTCATTTATCAAAATAGGAGGTTGAATTTCGTAATAGCCGGCTTTGATTGCCTCATCTAAAAAGAAATTAATCAAAGCTCGTTGTAAGCGCGCCCCTTTACCTTTATATACAGGAAAACCTGCTCCTGTGATTTTGTTTCCTAATTCAAAATCAATGATGTCATATTGCTTAATCAAATCCCAATGCGGCTGAGCTGCTTCCCCTAAAGAAGGGATGTTGCCCCAGCTGAAAACCACTTCATTATCCTCTGCTGTTTTTCCTTGCGGCACAGAATGATGGGGAAGGTTTGGTAAGGTGACAAGTAATTCATATACTTCTTGCTCGGCACTTTTGGCAGCCTCACCTAATTCTTTGATACTAGCCTTTAGCGCAGCCGTCTCTGCTTTTTTGGATTCAGCCAAATCAGCTTGTCCATTTTTCATTAAAGCGCCAATTTCCTTGGCGGCGGCATTGGATTTTTCTAAAGCTTGCTCTGCCTGTTGTAATAATGTTTTACGTTTGTCATCTAAGGAAATCAATTGCTCAACAACCTTTTCAGCTTCAAAAAAACGTTTTTTCTGTAAACCTTGAATGGTTACTTCAGTATTAGCACGGATAAAAGCTAGCGTTAGCATAGGATTGATTTTAGAAGAATAAACCTTCGTTTAAGGCATTTAAAGACTCATTTTTATGTTTGGCATCTACCAAAAGGGAGATATTGTGCTCAGAAGCTCCATAAGAAATCATCCTAATTGGAATGTTTTTCATGGCATTTAATACTTTGATTGCAATACCTTCTTTGTCTGCCCAGAAATTTCCTACAATACAAATAATCACTTGGTCTTTATCGGGATCTTCCAATTCGGCAAATTCCCTCAACTCACTCATGATGGAATCTAAATGGGTAGTTTGGTCTATGGTTACCGATACAGAAACCTCCGAAGTGGTAATCATATCCACAGGAGTTTTATATTTTTCAAACACTTCAAATACGCGTTTCAAGAAACCATAGGCATTCAACATCCGGGTTGAGTGAATGTA
The DNA here is from genome assembly GCF_054558475.1 of Aquirufa sp. Wall-65K1. Taxonomy (NCBI): domain Bacteria; kingdom Pseudomonadati; phylum Bacteroidota; class Cytophagia; order Cytophagales; family Flectobacillaceae; genus Aquirufa; species Aquirufa sp. Wall-65K1. The sequence goes on from NZ_JBPXKD010000002.1 coordinate 50,606, forward strand.
AATAGCGGTAATATTATCCTTGGCAGCAATGGCCTTAATTTCAACATCCGTAGATTTTTCAGAAATCAATGTACCATAGGCGCTTGGCTCCATCGTATTTTTTAAACGAACCGGTACTCCTTTTAATTTGGCAGGTGTAATGGTGCTTGGATGTAGAATTTTGGCCCCGAAATAGGCTAATTCTGCTGCTTCGGCAAAGGATAATTCTCTGATTGGGAAGGTGTTCTTCACGATACGCGGATCATTGTTATGCATTCCATCAATATCCGTCCAAATTTGAACCTCCTCCGCAGCAATGGCTCCTCCAATCAATGAAGCTGTATAATCCGACCCACCACGTTTCAAGTTATCCACTTCTCCTTGGGGATTACGGCAGATAAAACCTTGCGTAATATAAATTTGCTTATTAGGTTCTTTGGCCAAAATAGCTCCTAAATTCTCTTCAATTTTCTTTAAGATTGGCTCATTATCGGCATCAATCACCATAAAATCCAAAGCAGGAAGTAATAGGGAGTTCACCCCCTCTTCTTGTAAGTATGCCTCAAATATTTGTGTGGACAATAATTCACCTAAGGCGACCATTTCCTTTTCCTGCTTGGTGCCATAGGGTTTGGTTGCAATTAATTGATCAATAAAAGCAAACTCTTTTTCGACAATGACTTTCCCTTTGGCTAAGCCTTGCTCTGTTTGATATAATTCTGATAAAAAAACATCATAATGATCACGCAATGCTTTTGCCTTGCTTTGAGCTTCCGTAATTTGACCAGCTAATAAAGATTCTGATATAGATAATAAGGAATTAGTACTTCCTGAAAGTGCAGATAATACCACGATTTTGGCTTTTCCATCTTCCGTGATAAGTTGACGGATCGACTTCATTCTTTCTGGTTTTCCAACGGAGGTACCTCCAAATTTCCAAACTTGCATATGGTGTTGTATTATGGGTTTATATAGCTAGCATTTTAATGGCAGTTATGGCCGCTTCATCGCCTTTGTTTCCATGTTTTCCTCCTGCTCGATCCATCGCTTGTTCCTGGCTATTGGGTGTTAAAACCCCAAAAATCACAGGTTTATCATATTTTAAACTTACATCCGTAATTCCTTTGGCTACGGCATCGCAGATAAAATCAAAATGACGAGTCTCACCTTGAATGACACAACCTAAACAAATGACAGCATCAATTTCTGGTTTTTGAGCCAATTTTTGAGCCCCTAAACTTAATTCGAAACTGCCAGGTACTTGAACTCGATGGATGAATTCCTCTTGAGCCCCATGGGCTAATAAGGTGTCTACGCAGCCCTGGTACAATGCTTCCGTTACTTCCGTATTCCATTCCGACACGACCACGGCGAATTGCTTTTGTTGAATGTCAGGTAGACTTTCTGTAGAAAAATCACTTAAATTTTTATGTTGGGAAGACATCTTGAATGGGTTAAAACAATAAGGGATAAAAGCTGCTGCTCTTATCCCTTCCTGATATAAAAATTTATCTAATTATTCAGAGATAGAGCTTTCTAATTGAGCTTTATATTTCTTAGCAGGTACAGCTTCTGCCGACTCAGGGAATTTTTCCGTGATATCTGTATAAGCAGCTAAAGCCTCTTTTCCTTGTTTATTAGCTTCATAGGCCGTAGCTAATTTTAACAGATAAGTAGGAGTAAAGAATTTATTAGGCTTATAATCAGCTGCTTTTTTATAATAATCAATGGCTTCTGCATACGATTTCTTTTCTACATAAGCATCCCCGATTAAGGAATAGGCTCTGGCTTGTACCAATAAATCTCCACTGCTAAAGTTTTTCAACTTTTCAATGGATTGGTCAAATTTACCTTGTTTCAATAAGGCAATTCCTTGGTATAAATCCGCTAAATTTTGAGTATTTCCTCCAAATTCGTCAGAAATCTTGGCTAAATCTTTCGTGACTTTGGATAAAGAATCAGCTTCAAAGGCATAAACCGCTTTGAATAATTTCTTCTCACCTTCCTCATCTTGTGTCTGGGTGTACCACTTGTAACCTAAAGTTCCTACCACTAGGGCCACGATAATGGCACCTAATCCTAATACTGAGGTTTTATTTTTTTCAAAAAATCCAGTGACCTTGCTCAACTCTTGTTGTAATGCCTCTGGGCTTTCAATAATTTCAATCGTTTCTTTAGTTTCTTTCTTTGCCATATTACGTCCTTATTTCAGGAGTCTAATTGTATTGCCCTTTCATTCAAATGGGTATAGGCCCATGAAAGGTTTGCAAAATTATAAAATCTCTTTCATTTATATCAATATTAATGGAATCTTTTCGGTTTTATTTTCCTGAATCTTTAGTAAATTCGTCGGATTGCGGATTTTTCAAGCATAAATTTAGTACATGGCATTTTCCAGAATAGATCAATTTCAAAAAATTAAAGCCAATGAGTCTGAATATGATATTTGTATCATAGGGGGTGGAGCAACGGGTGCAGGGGTGGCCTTGGATGCCGTATTGCGGGGCTATAAAGTATTATTGATTGAAAAGGGTGATTTTGCTGGTCAAACTTCTTCCAAATCAACCAAATTGGTTCATGGGGGAGTCCGCTATTTAGAACAAGCTGTCCGCAATTTAGATTGGCAACAATTTAAAATGGTTTATAAGGCATTACATGAAAGAAAAGTGATGCTACAAAACGCCCCTCATTTGGCACATCCTCTTGCCTTATTGACTCCATGCTATTCTTGGTGGGATCGCATTTACTATGGAATTGGCATGTGGTTATATGATCGTATTTCTGGTGTGACCAATTTGAAAAATAGCCAGGGTCTTGGTAAGCAACAAATGGAGCAACTGGTGCCTAATCTTCAGGTGAAAGGGATGTCTGGAGGTATACTTTATTATGATGGCCAGCTCAATGACGCTCGTTATGCTTTGGCCATAGTTCAATCGGCTGAAAAAGAGGGTGCAGCTATATTAAATTATTGTGAACTAAGCCATTTTGGTTTAAGTCCTAAAAGTCTAAAAATTAAAAAGGTACATTTTAAAGATTTAATTTCGGGAGAGGAGCATGAGGTTTCTTGTAAAGTGGTAGTGAATGCCACGGGACCTTTTACCGATCATATTCGTCATTTGGCTAACCTTAAACTGAAACCAAGAATGAAGGTTTCTCGGGGAGCCCACATAGTTTTACCTAAAGCTTTTTGGTCGGGAGATACTGCATTATTGATTCCTAAAACAGATGATGGTCGGGTGGTATTCATTATTCCATGGAGGGATTATGTACTAGTTGGTACAACGGACGAACCCGATGACTTGCAAGAAGATCCTGCTATTCAGGCGCAAGAAGAGGAATATTTGCTCGATTATTTTAATCGTTTTGCCCTTAATAAGGCGACTAAGCAAGACATAAGTTCGGGCTTTGTTGGACAAAGACCTTTATTGCAAGTTGGTTTATCCGATGCCATGCAATCGGACACCAAATCATTGGTGCGAGATCATGAAGTAGAAGTGGATCAAAGAAGTAAATTGGTAAGTATTATGGGTGGTAAATGGACTACCTACCGAGTGATGGCCCAAGATACCATGGACGTTGTAGAGGAAGAAGTACTTCACCGCTCCAAGAAAGTCTGTAAGACCAAAGATTACGTATTATTCGGAGGTGAAAAAATGGATGAAGGGACTTGGCAACAACGAATCAATTCTTTGAAAATCAATGAAATGACTGCTACTCACCTTCGAGAGGTTTATGGATTTCATGCCATCAAGGTGCTGGAGTATTGTGAAAAAGAAAAAGAAGGATTGGAATTAATTCATAAAGATTTGCCCTATTTGCAAGGTGAGCTGAATTATTTGAAGAACTACGAAATGGCGGAATGTTGGGAGGATATTTTATATCGCCGTTGGGGGATTAGTTTGAGAGATCAAGCCAAGGGGCAATTGATAAAGGACATAAAAAAAGAGGCTTTCGCCTCCTTTCATTAATATTCGTCCTCATTGAAGAAGAAGTCATCTTTGGTAGGGTAGTCCGGCCAAATCTCTTCGATGCTCTCAAAAGGTTGTCCATCGTCTTCTAATTCTTGCAAGTTCTCTACTACTTCTAGGGGAGATCCTGTACGAATTGCGTAGTCAATTAATTCATCTTTTGAAGCAGGCCATGGTGCATCTTCTAAATAGGAGGCAAGTTCTAGTGTCCAGTACATATGTTTAATTTTAATTCTTAAAGATTCAAATTTTCCCTTATTCTCTTTTAGATTCTTAAGAATCAAAGATTTATCGGACTGCAAAAGTAAAATAAAAAAATATTTATGAAAGATTTATTTTTTAAATTTTGAATAAATAAAAATAAACTGGTTTTAATGCTTATAGAGCCCTATTTTTTATGTCAAAATCCCGTGCACTCTCAGTTGAAGTTTGTAGTTACTCCTTATTTTCTTGTTTGGCAGCCGATCGAGCAGGTGCCGATAGAGTTGAATTATGTGCCTCTCCTTGGGAAGGAGGAACGAGCCCATCTGCGGGTCTTGTTTCAGAGGCCTTATCGCAAACTGCTTTGGGAATTCATGTGATGGTGCGAGCTCGAGGAGGGGATTTCTGCTATGATTCCTATGAAAAAAAAACCATGTTAGCGGAGATTGAACAATACCTGACTTTAGGGGTACATGGCATGGTTATTGGTGCATTAACTCCTAAAGGGGATCTTGATATTGACTTTTTAAAAGAAATAAAATACATCGTAGGAGAATCTGCAGAACTAACTTGTCACCGAGCCATAGATGTATCCAGAGAGCCATTGGAAGTTATGGAGGCTTTAATTGCTTTGGGTTTTGACCGTATTTTGACCTCAGGCCAAAAAAACAAAGCCATGGAAGGAATTGAGGCCATCGTTACCATGGTGGAAGCGGCTCAAGGACGCATTCAAATTATGGCAGGAAGCGGAGTGAATCCACAAAATTGCCTACAATTGGTAGATGCTGGGGTAGATGCCATCCACCTAAGTGCCCGTACAACCCGAGAATCCGATATGATTTATCGAAGACCGGGTATTTCCATGGGTGGTGTGGCCGAAATTTCAGAATTTGAGGTAGCCTACTCCAGCGAAGAAATCATTCGAGAAGCCGTTCAAAAAATCAGAAATTGTTAATCCTCATATAAAGGAGAGTTTCAATCCACTCATCTTGTGGAATACGGCTTAAATCATACAGTGGAATTTGATTTCTCTGGTAGGTAGGGATGGCGAAATCACTTTCATCTGGTCCACCCTTTTTATAATGGTCAACCATCTTTTGGAATCGGACTTCTTCGCTTTCGGTGGGAGCCGAACTAGTAGTTCCAAACTCATCAAATTCTACAGTTGCCCCGGAGGTCAAAGAAGCAGGTTTATTGGCAGTTCCATAATGTCTGGTATCACTGAACAAGAAATCATCCAAGGCATTTTGCTCATGTTCAAATCCTGCTGCAATTACCGTTAAATATAGATCTTCACCTAAATCATCATCGGTTGAAAAACCAAATTTCACCATGTCGGCTTGATCATTGATGCGAGCATTGAGGTATTCAATGATGATATTTTGTTCACTCATGACTAAAGCATGCTCAGAACTTGTTGATACCGTAACCAAAATACGTTTAGCCCCTTTAATTTCTTGTGAATTTAATAAGGGAGATTCCAAAGCTTCAGCGATGGCCTGGAATGCACGATCTTCACCTTTTCCTAAAGCGGAGCTCATCATAGCTTGTCCCGCATTTTTCAATACTTTTTTCACATCCATGAAGTCCGTATTAATATCGCCGGGTTTTGCAATGACATCAACCACACTCTTAACGGCTTTGGCTAATACGTCATCTGCTTTTGCAAAGGCATCCTTCACAGCTAGTTTCTCATATATTTGAGCCAGCTTGTCGTTCATAACTACCAGAACGGTATCGCAATAGGTTTTTAATTCTTGAATTCCTGTTAGTGCATATTGAATTTTCTCTCGGCCTTCCCAAGCATAAGGTGCAGTTACGACAGCAACCGTCAATAAACCTCGCTTTCTTGCAATTTCAGCTACTACTGGGGCTGCACCAGTTCCTGTACCTCCTCCCATACCTGCAGTAATGAAAAGCATTTCTGTACCATTGGTTAATACCGCATTGATCTTCTCAATACTATCTAGGGCAGCTAATTTTCCAACCTCAGGATCAGTTCCTGCTCCTAAGCCTTGTTCACCCAATTTGATTTTGGTCTTAACTGGGTTGGAAGCTAATGCTTGAGAATCTGTATTGCAAATAATCAAATCCGCTCCTTTGATCTTCATGTTGTCCATGTGGCGAACCGCATTGGAGCCACCGCCACCAATACCAATAACTTTGATGATGGATTTGAAAGATGATTCAGGAACAATTTCCATTTTATGGTCGAAAAAGGAAGGGTTCTGGTTATTCATAAGGTTACTTTGCTTTTAGGGAATAATCTAATAATTGAAATAAAAATGGCTTGCTTAATCTTTACCCCAGCGCCACTCATTACCCAATTCTAAATCTCTTCTTAGGTTTTGTTTGATGAAGAAATCTCGCGTAGAGTAAAAGTCTAGCCTTTTGGCTGGTATAGTATTCGCATTTGCCAATCCGTACAACAACATCGCTGTATATTTTACGGTATTTTCTAATTCTTTTTTGTTGACCAAATCAAAGGAATCGCAATTTGCATGGTAACAATCCAATACTCGTTTTTCCAAACGTCCTATAGGCGCGCTGGCAGGGATACCTTCCATTAAAAAAGATTGATGGTCTGAATGTAGTCCAGCACTATTGCTAATCTCATTGCCAAATGCAGGGTCAATCGACTTGATTTTATTACCAATATCTTTCAACAAGCTAAGTAATTCATCCCTTCCACCTGCATTGAAACCAGAGACATTATTAGTCATGTCCAAATTGATCATGTAAACTATTTCATCGATTTCACCTGATTTTTTTGCACGTTCAATGTAGGCTTTTGAACCTAGCAAACCCTCTTCTTCCCCCATAAAGGCGACAAATTCAATGGTTCTTTTACTCTTTAGGCCCAAGGCTTTAAAGGTTCTAGCGATATCAATGACTGAAAAGGAACCAATTCCATTGTCAATAGCCCCCGTAGATAAATCCCAAGAATCTAAGTGGCCTCCAATAATGATTTTTTCCTTACGAAATTTTTTATTATCTCCTTTCAAAGTAGCTACTACATTCCGCGCTTTGATAGGTTTACTTACATTATGCATTTCAATTAAACTCAATAAACCAGGTTGCTCTTGCATCCATTTACGAATTTCCATACCGCTTTCCCAACTTACACAAACTGCCGGAATGGATATTAAATTTCCAGTAACGGAGGCGGTTCCTGTTAATAAAATTTGACCTTTAACGGTATTTACAAAAATGACCCCAATGGCCCCATATTGGATAGCCAAAGCTGTTTTTTCTGAACGATGAAGGTTTTTTTGTCCTGGCTTAGGGTCTACTAAACCAATATTCATGACTGCTACTTTGCCTTTGATTTGTTCTTTTTTTGCTTCAAAATCAAGGTCAAGTCCATTTCCCATATCCACCATAGCCCCTGTTATATTGGCTTCCACAGGAGTCATAGCCAATGAAACAACAGGGACCTCTCTGAAATCATCGGATTTGGGAGGGGCAATGGAAAGAGTTACTGTATCTCTAGCCCAGGCCTCCACTTGAAATCCTTGAAATTTGGTATCACGAAATCCGTATTTTTTAAAAAGATTAAAGGCGAATTCTTCAGCCTTTTTCCCTTTTTCACTTCCTGTAAGTCGATGCCCCACAGTTTTACATGCCGTGCCCAAAGAGGAATATGCCAAAGAGTTTTGATCTACTTCATCTTTGATTCGTTTAAAAACCGACTCTAAACTTTCCTCTCCACCCAATGATGGACTGAAACCAAATGAAGTAATTAAGAAAATAAAGACCAATATGGATAATATACTTCTCTTCATGGATTAGTTTAAATAGGATGAGAGTTTACGATTCAGAAATTTACTTTTTTTTGAGCAAAATAACAATTCAACTCCTTAGGTTTTTATGTATTTTGAGTGGATTTAAGGAAGTAAGCATTCCGTGCTTCCTGGCTTTTTTAACAGTTTACACCAAAACTCTTTTTCTTTCTCAGGAATGGCCTTACCTCCGTAAAAGTTTTTTACTCTAGTTACTGCCTGCTCGACTAATTTTTTATCCAAATCAATCAAAACCTCGAGGTAGATAAAACGTGCCGCAATTTGCTGCGGTTTTAATCCAATAGCTTGTAAACCACTCTTTAATTTTTGTAGTCTTTCGGGGCTAAAAGACCTTGCCCTACTACTGTATAAGCTTGTCATGATGGTATTTTCGGCCGTCTGCTTGACCTCCATACTGTCATATTTACTTTCATAGTTTTTAATGTGGGTAATGAAATGTTGGAACAAGGCATTTTCTTCATCCATCATGACCTTTTGGATCAATAGAAAGCTAGTTTGGCTTTCAAATTCCTCAGGTTTTATCATTTTAACCAAGTCATTCACTAATCCCACATTTTTCATGGTATCTAAACTCAAGCGAGTGAAATAGGCGGCGGAAATCATGTTTTCTTTATTTCTTTCGCCTGCTAAGTAGCGCTCCAACAATTGAGATTGGTTTTTTAAAGGATTTTTGGCAGCATCCAATAATTGAATAATACCATTCACCGAATTGGTGGCTTCTCCAACTGGTTCAATGTTCCATACTTTTCCTTGGGGAGAAAAGACAATAAAAGAAGGAGTAGATGGAATAAAGATTTTTCGAGAACGTAAAAAGGCATTATTTTCTCGTTTGCTTAAATCCAATTGATAGGCATGAAAATTCAAATCCAAATATGTCTTGATGGCAGGCTGACCTAAGGTTTTATCGTAGGCAATGCAATGCGAGCATGAAGGTAAAAAAGCTTCAAAAAAGATGGGTTTATTTTCCTTTTCTGCCTTTTTGAAAATTTCCTCCATAGGAATAATCGGTCGGAAAGACTTATTCTGATCAATTTTCTGTGCCCAAGTAGGGGCTGAAATGCTCAAACAAGCGAAAAGTATCAAAAAGGACAGGCGCATATTGGAATATTTTTCTTCAAAAATACATTATCCCGCCCAATTTTCTCTATCTAAATTTCGGTAGGTAATTGCCTCGGCGATGTGTTCCGTTTTAATTTGCTCAGACATAGCCAAATCAGCGATTGTTCGAGCTACTTTTCTTATTTTATCAAAGGCCCTAGCTGAAAGTTGTAATTTATCCATTGCTACAGACAGCAATTGCTGCGATGATTCATCCAGTTGGCAATATTCATTGACTTGCGAACTTGTCATCATGGCATTCGAATGTATTTTCGGAAATGGGATAAATCGATTTTGTTGAATTTTTCTAGCTTCTATAACTCTTTTTCGAACATGCTCACTGGGCTCCGCGGCACGTCCTGTACTCATTTCTTCAAATTGCACCGGTACTATTTCAATGTGCATGTCGATCCGATCGAGTAAAGGACCCGAAATTCGATTTAAATAGCGTTGCACTTGACCTGGCCCGCAAACACAATCTTTATTTGGATGATTGTAATAGCCACATGGACAAGGATTCATACTAGCGACCAGCATAAAATTGGCTGGGAATTCCAATGACCATTTGGCTCGAGAGATAAAGACTTTTCGATCTTCTAAGGGCTGGCGCATTACCTCCAAAGCATTTCGATTAAATTCAGGAAGTTCATCCAGAAACAACACGCCATGATGGGCTAATGAAATTTCTCCTGGTTGAGGAAATGAACCCCCACCCACCAAGGCCGCATTGGAAATCGTATGGTGTGGACTTCTGAAAGGTCGATGAGTTAGTAATGAATGCTTTCCCATTAATTTTCCTGCTACTGAATGTATTTTGGTGACTTCTAGGGCCTCAGGTAATGAAAAAGGAGGGAGGATTGTTGGAAGTCTTTTGGCTAACATGGTTTTACCAGCTCCAGGAGGACCAATCATGATGAGGTTATGGCCCCCAGCTGCTGCAATTTCAAAGGCCCTTTTTACCCCCTCTTGACCTTGAACCTGAGAAAAATCAATATCAAATAAATCGGGCGATTGGCTAAATAAAGCTTGCACGTCTACTTGGGTAGGAGCGAGCTTAATTTTATTTCGAAGGAATTGAACTGTTTCCCTCAAGTGGCTTAATCCAAATACTTCAATGCCTTCAACCATAGCGGCTTCAATGGCATTTTCCTCCGGTAAAATAAGTTTAGTGATGCCTCTGCTTTTAGCTTCTAAGGCAATGGGTAGTGCACCTTTGATTGGCCTAATGGTTCCATCTAGTGCTAATTCGCCCATGATGACGTATTCTTCCAATCCTTTTAATTCCACTTGCTCTGATGCCACTAAAATAGAGAGAGCGATAGGCAAATCATAGGCAGAGCCCTCCTTGCGGATATCAGCAGGGGCTAAATTAATGATGACCTTTCTCCTTGGGAAAAAAAATCCTGTGTTTTTCAATGCAGATTCTACCCGCTGAATCGATTCTTTGATGGTTGAATCAGGAAGACCTACCAAATAGCATTTACTTCCTTGTCCTACATGTGTTTCTATGGTAATGAGGTTGGCAGATACCCCAAATACAGCGCACCCATACGTTTTAGCTAACATCGTTTTTTGTTAGGAAAATTAATGGGAAAAGTAATGCAACTTAATCAGTTAGTTGGACTTTGCTTTCATTTACCAAGAGCTTGATTTTTTTGCCAAATACCAAGGGAAAATTTTGGGCTATGTGTCCAGAAGGAAATTCAAATGCAATGGGATATGAAGTCCCAGCGGTATGGTCTAAAATAATTTGATTGAGATTTTTACCTACACTAAGGCCAGCTTCTTTACAATCACTAAATCCTCCTACCAATAAACCAGCTAAATGGTGTAACAATCCAGCTCTTTTTAATTGCAATACCATGCGGTCAATATGGTATAAATTTTCACCGACATCTTCTAGTAATAATATCTTGTTGCTGAATTCGGCTAAGCTGGTGCTACCAATGAGGTGAACGATGAGTGATAAATTCCCACCAATTATGACAGCTTCTGCCTGGCCTATTCTATTATCGGCTTCGGCATCAATCTCGATATGGGTTTTTCCTTCAAAAAGTAAAGTGCGGAGATTTTCCAAAGCCTCATCTCCACCCACTTGGCAGAAATTATGTGGCATGGGTCCATGAATGCTGGCTATTTGTAAATTAGCCACATGATTCAGGATGGCAGTAATGTCTGAAAAGCCAACAATCCATTTTGGATTTTTTACAAATAAATCAAAGTTTAATTGATCTATAATGCGACTAGAACCATATCCTCCCCGTATGGGGAAAATCGCTTTAATGGATGCGTCATCCAAAGCCAATTGAAAATCACTGCGTCTTTCTTCGTCGCTTCCACCAAATCCAAAATAATGAGATAGGGCGTGCGGCGCTAGTCGGACTTTTAAACCCCAAGACTCTAAAACTTCCACTCCTTGCTTCCACTGGTCACTCTTTGGATGAGACGCAGGGGATACCAAAATCACTTCATCGCCAGGATGTAATAGAGGTGGAGTTTTCATAATTATTAGAATGGTAGACAAATATGAATTATTTTTCTTTTCAACCCAAGGTTTAATTTTCGTATTATTGCAAAAAGAATCCTTTTTTGACTACTTTAAACACAAATATAAGCCTAGACATGGTACATCCATGTTACAATCCTCATGCTGGATGGGCAGAGGATTTGATAGGTCATTATGCCCTTTTTATGTCAAAAATTCCTCAAGGGCTAATGGTAGCTGTTTATGTGGTGGATGATGGGAGTAAGCATGGGGTGTATGAGGAAGACATTAAGAAATTACAGGAATCTATCCCTCATTTTACATTTATTAAATTAAGTCAAAATTTAGGAAAGGGTGGAGCCTTAAGGCACGCGATTAAACAATGTCAAGGTGATTTAGTCATTTACACAGATGCAGATTATCCCTACAAAATGGAGAATGCTTGGGAAATGTGTCGAAGATTAGCAGAAGGTAAGGTAGATGTTGTAGTTGGTGTTCGAGATGAGCAATATTACGATCAATTACCCTTTTGGAGAAAAATATTTTCCCTATCCCTAAAATTGATGAACTATTTGTTTTTCCCAGGATTAAAAGTGAAGGACACACAATCAGGGCTAAAAGGATTTAATACCAAGGGTAAAGAATTGTTTTTGAAAACTAAGATTGCCGCATTCCTCTTTGATATGGAATTTTTGGTATTAGTGTCCAAACAAAAAGATATACAAATGGAGTGGATTTATGTCCAGGTGCGAGAAGGAATTCATTTTTCAACCATGAAGCCTAAAACGATACTTACGGAATTAATCAATTTTGCCTCCATTTTAATCCGAGGATTCTTCTCTAAATGAAATCAAGCCCAGCCATACTTTTGACAATTGATGTAGAAGAATGTGATATTCCTCTAGAATATGGCTACGAAATTGGCTTAGAAGAGCAATTGGCTCAATCCAGAAAAGGTTTGGAACAATTCATGCAGGTTATTTCAGATACCCATGTGCCCTGCACCATATTTTGCACGGGAGTTTATGCACAGCATCATCCAGAGTGGATAAAAGATCTTGATGCTTCACATGAATTGGCGTCCCATGGATTTTATCATAGTAAGTTTGACCCAAAAACAGATTTGTTGGCTTCCCGTTTACTTTTGGAAGAATTAAGTGCTAGAAAAGTAATAGGTTTTAGAATGGCCAGAATGCAACATGTGGAGGAGGCAGATATTTTACAAGCGGGCTACCAATATCATTCTTCGTTAAACCCAACTTGGATTCCCGGAAGGTATAATCATTTAAAAGCTTCGAAGCTACCATTTTTTGAAAAGGGACTTTGGAATATACCTGCTTCAGTAAGCCCTAATTTTAGAATACCACTGTTTTGGTTGGCTTTTAAAAACTTCCCATTGTTTGTTTTTAAGCAACTCTGTAAGGATACATTAAAGAAGCATGGTTTTCTCAATTTATATTTTCATCCTTGGGAGTTTGCGGATTTGTCTAAATATCCTTTACCCGCTCATGTGAGTCGAGGTTCTCAAGGGGAATTAGTAGCCAAATTGAAATCGTTGATTTTATATCTCCAAAAGGAAGGATTGGGAGAGTTCATGACGATGCAAAAATTTGTAAAGCAATTGGAAAATGGAAAATAAGCCAGCTTTTTATGCTCGTTACGAGTTTTTATTGGGTCTATGGTTATTGGCAGGTCTTTTTACAGGCATCAAGCAGTATTACCAAGGAGAGCTTCATTCGCATATCAACAATTTTATAATTTTCAAATCGAGCTATGGACACTTTTTGCAAAGAATACCTTTGTACTTGGAATACCCTAAGGAATACTTCGATTTATATCTATATGGCCCCATTTTCGCCATTTTGATGGCACCATTTGCCTTTTTACCTACGGTAGTAAGTGTGAGTGTTTGGAATATGGTCAATGCATTGGTGCTTTTTCTGGCAGTTTGGAATTTGCCCTTGGACGAAAAAAAACGAGTGGCTATTGCTTGGATTATCTTGAATTCCACCATGACGGCACTGCTGAATACGCAATTTCATCCCCTGTGTATAGCCCTGATTCTTTGGAGCTATATCTGCATCAATCGAGGGCAAGATTCTTGGGCTGCCTTGTGGATTGTGTTGGGAATTTGCATCAAGCTGTACGGAATAGTAGGCTTAGCTTTTTTCTTTTTTTCTAAAAATCCGCTTCGTTTGGCAGGATATTTGATTTTTTGGATGTTACTGATTTTGATTATCCCCTTGATTTTGGGAGGTTGGGATTATGGCTTGTCTACTTATTGGGGTTGGAAAGAAGTATTGGCACATAAAAATGACCTAAATGTCGACATCAAGAACTTACGTACAGATGTATGCGTGATGGGAATGATTCGTCGCTGGACGGGAGACGGAAGCCTATCCAATTTATGGTTTTTACTACCCTCTATGCTAGTAAATCTGCTGGTGTTTTTTCAGATAAGCAAATGGAAGGATCTGGCATTTCAGCTGAGGATGGTGGCCTTTGTGAGCATTTATCTTATGTTAGCGAGTACCGGTACAGAATCTCCGACGCTGATTATGGCCTTTCCAGGGGTCGGTATTTGGTTTGTTTTGGGAGAAAAAAGCAAAGCCAGATGGACCTTATTGGTATTTACTTTGTTGATTTCGAGTTTTTCACCAACGGATTTATTTCCTACCTGGTTGAGAAATGAATGGATAAATCCTTTGGGCTTAATGATTTTGCCTTTATTCATGGTTTGGCTCTCAATTGTCTGGGATTTAGTCAGGCAAGAGCCTAAAGAAACACTACATCCTTAATTAAATCAGATTTAGCGTGTTTATTGATGAGGTCAATCATTTTTTCTTTGGCCATCATCAGCTCCTTTTTAAGAGGTGCTGAATTGATTTGAACAAATAATTTTTGTTGGTGAACATAGACTTTTTGGGTACGGGCAGCAATGGGTTTCCCCATGATTTCCTCCCAGTGTGCACTAACGAACGTTTCTTGGTATTTCCCCTGTATTTGATACACCTTGAGCATGGACTCAATTACCTCTTTTAAAGAATGACTAGATTCCTTGCGTGTAGAGGGTTTGAGGCGTTTTGGATAAAAGGGAGAATCCATGTGATAAAAGGTTGTTTTAGTGTTTAAAGTTAGAATTTTTATGGGGGACTTTCATTGAATTTGGGGTTTAAATTAATTTTTTTTCATTTTTTTTTAATTTTTTAATTCTCGAAAAAGTACCTAATAAAGTGACATATTTAGTTTAAAATATCAGGATAGTACAATAGGCACTTGGGTGATATGAAAAAAATGAGAACTTTTTAGATAAACCCGTGTAAAAATTAATTAAGAATTGCATTACTTTTGCCTTTACTGAAAAAAACAGCGGACGCTTAGAAATCTATGAAAACTGCTACGTTGTATTTTCGCGAGTTTTATTTTTAAATAATTCTTTAACCCCAAATTACCAAACTAATGAGTACACAACAACCAAAGCCAGCTGCTAAGCCAGCTGCACCCCAAAAAAAATCTGGCGGAATTCCAGCAGGTTTAATTCTTGTCATCCTATTTGTCATTGCATTATTGATTTTCCAATTCATTATGGGTGATGGCTCTCACTTCGAAGGTGGAACCAATGAAGGACACCCAATTCCAGGCGATTACTTTGGTATCGTGTACAAAGGTGGTGTGATTGTGCCCGTGTTAATGACTTGTTTCTTGACAGCTTTAACATTCTCAATTGAGCGTTTAGTTACAATTGGTAAAGCAAAAGGAACTGGTGATGTTAATGCATTCGTTCGTGGTATCCAAGCATCTTTAGATAAAGATGATGTTGAAGGTGCTTTGAAAGCTTGCGAAAAACAAAAAGGTTCAGTAGGTAACGTAACTCTTTCTGCTGTTAAGAAGTACAAGCAATTGATTTCTGATGGTTCTTTAGATAAAGAGCAAAAATTATCAGCTTTAAGCAAAGAGGTAGAAGAAGCTACTTCATTGGAATTACCAATGTTGGAGAAAAACTTGACTATCATTGCAACTTTAGCGTCTGTATCAACTTTATTGGGTCTATTAGGAACGGTAGTTGGTATGATCAAGGCGTTCTCTGCATTAGGTAACTCAGGAGGATCAACAGATGCATCTGCTTTGGCAAACGGTATCTCTGAGGCTCTTGTAAATACTGCATTGGGTATTGGTACTTCAGCTATCTGTATCATTGCTTACAACGTTTTCACATCTAAAATTGATGAGTTAACTTATAGCATTGATGAGATTGGTTTGAGCGTTAACCAAAACTATGCTACGCATCACAATTAATATTTGAACCAATGCGAAATGAGTTATTCATTTCGATTTATCATTTTTTTCACCGTTCAAAATAAAAATTGTTATGCCAAAAGTTAAAGCCAAACGACATAGTGTTTCACTCGATATGACAGCGATGTGTGACGTGGCTTTTCTTCTGCTTACGTTCTTCATGTTAACCGCGAAGTTCCGTCCAGAAGAGGCAGTTACGATTACACCACCATCATCTATTTCAGAGAAAGCTCTGAATACGAAGGATGGTATGTTAACCATCAGTGTTTCCAATGAGGGAGGGGTTTATTTGGCAACTGATGATCAAATGGCTAGGGAATTTATGTTAGAGCGCATGGCTAATCGCTATGGAGTTGCTTTGACAGGCGAAATGAAGAAGAACTACATGAGTTCTGAAATCGTCGGATACCCTGCTGGTGCGATGCGTCAGGTGTTGAATATGAAACCTTCAGAAGCTAAGGATAAAGGATTTATTAAGGGTATCCCTATTGATTCATCGAATAATGAATTATCCTATTGGGTTGGATACGCGAAATTATCAAATCCAGAGTTGAAGGTTGCTATCAAAGGAGATCAAAATTCTAGCTACAAAGTATTTGCTGATATTATCGGTACATTACAAGCTCAGAACATTAATATCTTCCAGTTGATTACAGCTCCTGAGAATAAACCAAAATAATTTACATTCTAATTCGAAAAAGAAATGGCAGAAATAGATAGCTCCGGTGGGGGTAAGAAAGGCGGGAAGAAGCGAAGTAAAAAAATGTCAACCAAAATTGACATGACACCTATGGTGGACTTAGGCTTCCTTCTTATCACTTTCTTTATGTTGACGACTACGTTGGCAAAGCCCGTTACCATGCAATTAAACATGCCTGATAAAACGGATACAAAGGAAACATCACCTGTAAAATTATCTGAAACACTTACTGTGTGTCCAGATGAGAACAAGGTGTATTACTACCAAGGTATCCCAACTGAAGCAGGCACCAAGTTAGAGGTGACCGATTATTCTGACACGGGAATCCGTAAAGTTATCGCGGATTTGAAGGCTAAAGTTGGTAGCAACTTTACTCTGGTAATTAAGCCAACAAAAAAAGCAAAATACCGTAATATGGTAGATATGTTGGATGAATGTGCAATTACTAATAATAAGCGTTACGCGCTATTGGAAATTGATCCAGATACTGAAGCCTTAATCAAACGTTCAGGTAAGTAATTAGGTCGAAAGCCTTTTAAATTAATTTTTAAATAACATAAACTATGTCACAAGTAATAAGCCAAGATGCTACATTAGATGACATTATCTTTAAAGATAAGAACCGTGAGTATGGTGCTTTTCTTTTAAGGACGACGTATCCTAAGGTCATCAAGCGGTCTGTATTACTAGGCTCAGCACTTTTTGTTGGTGCATTGTTATTGGCAGCATTCTGGAAACAGTTAACTGCCTCTAATACTGAGAAAACAGAGGTGACAGCCGAAGTAATGAAATTGGACACTCCTCCTCCACAAAAGAAGGTAGAGTTGCCACCGCCACCACCGCCGCCACCACCAAAAGAAATTCCAAAGGTGACGACAACTAAATTCTTACCTCCTGAAATCAAGCATGATGAAGAGGTAACTAAGCCGGAGCCACCACCAGAAGAGGTACGTGGTAATACAGCTAACGAAACAGTAAAAGGTGAAACGGAGAATTACGAACCTCCAGTGGATCCAGATGCTAAAGGAAAAGAAGAGCCAGTTGAGCCGCCAAAACCTGCTGAAGATGAAATCTTTACAGCGGTAGAGCAACAAGCAGAATTCCCTGGTGGACCTGCGGCTTTCGGACGTTTCTTGCAGAAAAACTTAAAGTACCCATCTGCTGCTCAGCGTGCTAACGTAGGCGGTAAAGTATATGTTCAATTCGTAGTTAATACGGATGGTTCTATCCAAGATGTTACTGTATTGAAATCTGTAGGATTTGGTTGCGACGAAGAAGCGGTACGTGTAATTAAGTCTGTACCTAAATGGACCCCTGGTAAACAGTCAGGTCGTGCGGTACGTTCACGATTCACTCAACCGATTACATTCGTACTTTCCGAATAATCGAATTTCCATTCATACTTCAGACCTGCTAAATTTCTTATTTGGCAGGTCTGATTGTTTAACCATTATCCGTTTTAATCATGGCACGTCCTGTTGCAGTTTGGATTAACGTCTTTTTTCGTTTTTTTGCCGCAATTGCTTATTTTTTATTAGGCTATTACATTGGATTCTGGTCTGAATTCCATTTAGGTATTTTGATGGATATGCCAACCACATTTTGGTTGGGTATATTGTTCATGCTGTACGGATTATTTCGTATTTGGCGTGCTTTTTTATATGTTAGTGAAACAAAAGATCCAGATTATGGCAATTATGAAGATTAAATCAATTGGGCTTTGCTTGTTACTATTAGCCCCTATTTTTTCTTGTAACAAATCCAAGGAAAATAAATTTTCTGATGGCCCAGCTCAAGGGGAAATCTCAGTAGCTGTTGATGAATCATTTCAACCTTTGTTGTTGGCTGAAAAAACCGCCTTTGAAAATAATTACCACTTTGCTAAAATTAATTTTGATTTCCATGCAGAAAATGAGGCCATCGCCGATTTGCTGAATGAGAAAGTGCGTGCTGTAGTAGTTACCCGTGATTTGACAGAAAAGGAAAAGGAAATATTTACTAGGGAAAAAGTAACTTACCGCAGTTATAATTTTGCGGCTGATGGGCTTGCTTTGTTAGTACATCCTCAAAATGTGGATACCTTAATTGCCTTGCCTGCATTAAAATCATTGTTGACAGGAGAGAATAAAACTTGGGAGTCTTTAGGAGCTAAAGGCATCCGAGGTGAAGTTGCGCTCGTAGTAGATAAAGCTAATTCCAGTAATATTAAATTTTTGGTCGACAAGTTTGGCCTAGATACCAATAAACCACTACCCATATTTGCTGCAGGTTCCAATAAAGCAGTTATTGAATACGTTAAATCTCATAAAAATGCCCTTGGAATCATTGGCTCCAATTGGATTAGCGATGGAGATAATCCAACATCTTTGGGTTTTATTCGTTCTGTCAATGTGATGTCCGTCGGCGAAAAAAATAGTCATAATGCGGGGGATTTTTATCAACCCTTTGGCTATAATTTGGCATTGAAAAAATACCCGTTACGTAGAGATGTGAAAATTATTCTGAAAGAGTCACACATGGGATTGGGTACTGGATTTGTTAATTATGTGTGTGGAGATATGGGCCAGCTGATTGTTTTGAAGGCTGGATTAATCCCTCTGACCCGACCTATCACGATTAGACAGTATCAAATTAGCCAATAGGACATATTTAATTGACATTGTCTAATAAAATATTGAAGAATTATAATTAATTTTGTAGTTCGTAAAAAACTAAACTTTTACGATATTTTATTGAATTATTTCAATTTAAGGCCTGATAATTATTAAGAATCGCAATTAATTTAAATTAACAATGAAGAAAATGAAATCGTGGATACTGGGTTTGGGATTATTAGTATCCAATGTGGCCTTCGGGCAAACAATCCAAGATGGTTTGCATTTTTTAGATCGTCATCAGCCAAGTAGAGCCAAACAGGTATTTGAATCTTTAGTGGCTTCAGCTCCTACTGGTGAGAACTACTATTTCCTAGGCTATTATTACTTGAATCTTCGTGATTGGGATAATGCGAAAGCCGCCTTTGAAAAAGGTAAAGCAGCTGATCCTAAAAACTATTTGAATCAAGTAGGTTTAGCATCTATTTTGGTAGGTCAAAATAATGTGACTGCAGCCAAGGTTGAATTTGATCGTATTATCAAAGAGACCAAAGAAAAAAATCCAGATGTATTGCACCGTATCGCTGAGGCTTACGAGATGTTTTATGTCTTAGGTAAAGAAGATAGCTTCAATGCTAATAACAATGATCCAGCGGAGGCTATTCGTCTGATTGATTTAATTCAAGAGAAAACGAAAAAGGTACCTAGCCCGGCGCAATACATTGTTAAAGGAGATGCTTACTTAATTAAGAATGATGGTGGTAATGCTGTTACCGCTTATGAGCAAGCTTTATTGCAAGATCCTAGAAATGTTAAGGCAAAAGTGAAGATTGGTACTGTGTATTTACGTGGTAAAAACTACAAAGAAACACAAGCTCGTTACAAAGAGGCTATTGATTTAGACTCTAACTTTGCTCCAGCTCACCGTCGTTATGGTGAATATTTAATCGTAGGTAACCAGTACAAAAACGCATCTCGTTATTTCAGAAAGTATTTAGAAAAGGCAGAAGCTACTCCTGAGGTTACCTTAGAAACGGCCAAATTATTATTCCTTTCTAAGGACTATGAAGGAGCTATGAAGTTTACTGATGAGGCTGACAAGAAAGGGGTAAAAGACAATGACATTTACCGTATGCGTGGATATGCTAACGTGGAAATGGGTAATTTCCAACAAGGTATTGAAAACCTTGATGGTATGGTGAAAAAGGGTGTTAAGCCTTATTTTATGGATGATTTGTATTTTGGAAAAGGATATCAAGGTTTAGGTAAAGATTCTATTGCCTTAATTTATCTTGAGAGAGCTGCTCCATTAGATACTAATAACAATGTGTATTCTATCATCCACGATGTTCGTTACAAGCAAAAAAGATATGCAGATGCTGCTAAGGCAGGATTAGGAAGTATCGATTGGAAGAAGAAGAAAAATCAAACTGTAGGTTCTGGTGATTATTTTAAAGTTGCTATGGATCTTTATTTGACTTCTGCTTACATGGATCGTGCAGATACATTAGGTCGTCCGGCTATGGCTATGAGAGCTGATTCAATGTTTGCTAAAGCGATTGAGATTAATGACAAATGGCCCCCATTCTATATTAATCGTGCTCGTGCCAATAACTTCATCGACTACACAGGTACTAAATGGTTAGGTGCTCCTTACTACGAGAAGTTTTTAGCTTCAGTAGAGCAACAAAAAGCTGAAAAAAGTACTCAGTACAAAGAAGATAAAAACCAATTATTTGAGGCACTTAAATTCTTAGGTGGTTATCATTTATCGGTTACCAAAGATGAAGCTAAAGTAAAAGAGTTATTTACAAAAGCTCAGGAGATCAAACCAGATGATCCAGATATTAAAGCCTATTTCAATCCTGCTCCAGCTGCACCAGCTGCCGCACCGAAGAAATAAATGAAATAAAAAGCTGCTTCATGCAGCTTTTTATTTTTAACACGATCAACAATTAATTTAAACACATTATGTCATACGCAATTGTTACCGGCGCTAGCAAGGGAATAGGAAAAGAAATAGCTTTGGAATTAGCTGCCAGAGGATATCATTTATTGTTAATAGCCCGAAATGCCCAAGAGCTACATCAAGTTAGCGATGAAATCAAGTCGAAATTTTCCCTCGATGTTGATTATTTGCCATTGGATTTATCTCAGACTGGTGCTTTGTCTCAGCTCTATGAATGGGTACTAGAAAAACAAGTTGATGTACGGATATTAGTCAATAATGCAGGCTATGGTTTAGTGGGTGCTTTTGAATCTTATTCTTGGGAAGAAAATCAACAAATGATGCAGGTTAATATGAATGCATTGACGGAAGCATGTTATCGATTTTTCCCACTATTACAAGGTAAGGGCCAAGCCTATATATTAAATATTGCAAGCTCCACGGCTTACCAAGCTATTCCTTTGATGAGCTTGTATGCCGCCAGTAAGGTATTTGTGTTAAATTTTTCTCGTGGCTTATACCATGAATGGAAATCTAAAGGAATTCAAGTTACTGTGGTTAGCCCAGGCGCCACTTCTACGAATTTCAATGACCGAGCTAATTTACAGGCTAAGGCTAGAAAGGCAGCAGAAAAGGTTGTCATGACGCCCAAGGATGTAGCTCGTCTGGCTGTGGAAGGCTTATTTGCCCATAAGCCTGAGGTAATTACAGGTTTTATCAATAAACTGGGTGCCACTTTAGCGTGGTTGATGCCTAAATCCTTAAGCGAGAAAGTAGCTAAAGGAATTTATGAATAGGTTCATATTCATCTAGTGAATTAGATTATGCGTGGCCCCTGAGGGGCCACGCATATTTTATGGGCATGTTGGTGGATGATTAAGGACTAATAATGATTAATTTATCTTTACTGAAATTTGGGGCAATGATTCTTAATATATAGGTTCCAGCAGGAATTTTAGGTAGTTGTACCGTAATCGGTTGTGAGCTTGCTGGAAGTTGGTAAGCAATGATTTCATTTCCTAAGAAATCGAAAATATAAGCCGAGGCATCGGAGATATCTTCCAGTAGTTCTAATTGTAATAATCCATTTTTATTAGGATTGGGAAATACCGAAAATCCTTGAAAAAATTCGGGTATGGTCATACTGATTTTTTGAAAGGGAGAATAGCAAATGATGCTTTTTGTCGCTGAAAGGTCAAATTGTTTTAGTGCCCTAACCTCATAAAGCCCCGCTTCTCGTGCTTTTATGATGGAAGCGAAATCGTGTAAAAGTTGTTGATCTTTTTTCCATTCATAGCGGTCTGGCTGATCAATATTGATAGCCTCAAGGAAATAAACCCCGTTCTTTTTAATGGCGGGTATTAATGGGTTTTCTCTTCGGTAAGTTTGAATTTCTTCACTTCTATTTGACCAGCATCCATATTGATTGCGGGTTTTTAGCCAATAACTTCCAGAGTCAGTGATTTTAATTCGATCGCTTGTATCACCATTTTTCCACTTATAGGCATGAGCTGTACTACTTATTAATTCAATGCTTTCCCCAGAACAAAATTGCCTAGAGGGTATCGCCTGTATAATAGGGCTAGGTTCTTCTGGATAAAAATAGGTATGTACAGAATCACTTGGGATGGACCAACACCCAAATTGATTTTGTACTTTCAGCCAATACCATCCAGGTTTACGTACCTCGTTTATTGGCAATGAATTACCTGTATTCCATTGATAGTTAGTGAAATGGGAAGGTACTTGTAGTTGAATGGAATCACCTTGACAAAATCCCAAGGATGGAGATGCTAAAATGCTTGGTGGCTTGGGGTTTTCATGTACCATAATTTGAAAAGGGTCTGACCAATCAGACCAACATTGTTGGTCTTGACTAATTTGAACTTGGAATTCAAATGGGCCAGGTTTTTGGGCTAGAAAACTAATACTTTTATTTCTTTCGCCATTTTTCCATCGGACATGAGGATAATCCTGACTTATGGACAAGAGACTTGTATCTTGAAGGCAAAGCGATATTTTAGTAGCAATAATTTGGGTAGCAGGTGGGGCAATTCGGACGATGAGATCTATTGGCTCACTTCGGTAAAAGCAAGTTCCTTTCTGAATAATTGCCTGGTATTGTCCTTGTTCTAATTCTTGATGTAAAATAAAGGCTTCCGAAAAAAAATGGCCTTCCTTTTCCCAGCCAATGAATTGATTTTTGTACAAATGATCAATTTCAATCTGAGCTATTTGGCCTTGACAAACATAGGCATCAAAATTTTTGATAATCGGAATACTAGGTTTTTTTAAGACGGGGATTCTTACGTTAATGGTATTACTATTGGGGTCAGAGCAGCGGATTTGGACAAAAAGTTCATAACGGGCATCTACAATCCATTCGGCACCCTGTGCACGCATTTGTTCTGGCCCATATTGATTAAAATACATGACATTTCCCGGGCAGCCTTGGACCTGTATTTTGTAAGCATCCTGTTGGCACAATGGCTCCATGGTATAAGAAATCTCATGCCAAACTGGGATTGGAGGCTCCAAATTTTCGTCCATTTTCTCCTCTGAAATAGGATTGCTAGGATCCTTTGGGTCTATATTTTGTTCAGGGAGGACTATCGTTGTACTATCTGAGGGAAGAGTAGGAGTGATGAGGCTATCTTTTGGAAGACTAATGACTTGATTTTCCCATTGAATGTAAACGGAGTCTTTGGCAATACAATTCGATTGATCTTTGATTTGGACGGTAACAAAACCTGAAGAGCGAAATGGGCCAAAGATGGGATTACTTTCAAGTAAGCCACTCGACGGTGTATTATTGCTGGTAGACCAACTAAAAATATAAGGAGGATTGCCTCGAATCGCCGTAGAATATTGTTTAGTATCATATAATTCATCACCTTTTATATGTTTGTTTTCACCTGCATCTGCTACCAGAGCTGGGGCAATATTCACTCGAATTACTGTTTTGGGACTTTCGCATTCATTGATTTTTTGAGAAACCCATCGAGTAATCTCTAGGTTCTCTTGGCCAGTATTTGTTGTTTGAGATACAAGAATAGTGGTAGCTGTGCTTATTGGACTTTTGTCTGAGGAATTGAGGTACCATAAATTATTACTTCCGCCGGAAGCTTTGAAGGTAATCGGAGTGCCACTACATACTTGAGATGGTGTCCCAAGATTTCGCGGAGCCTCAGGAATAGGGAATCCTTGAGCATAGGTACCCGTAGATGCAAGACTCTCACAGCCATTTTTAAAACAAGTAGCTTTAAATAGCTGGGGTGATTTATCCACACTTGGTATGATAATTCGAGCACCTTCTCCTATTTTTTGTCCTTGTTCATTGTACCAAAAGGTACTGTAAGGGGAGCAACCTGTTGAATTAACGGCTACAGGGCTATCGACACAACCTTTATAAAGATTGGAAGCATGCGAGGGAATAGGTGCATTTTTTATTTGTAAGCTTACTTCTGATGAAGTTCTAGGGCAAGTAGGGGTTTGATTTTCATTATTAATGGAGCCGTCATTATCATTATTGGCACTGATCGCAAAATGAATTCGAACTTTAATTTTTTGACTATTCCATGCCATTTGGGCCTTAGAAATCACAAGGTCTTTCGTCTTGGTTCCACTGAAATTAGCGTCATCCACCAGATCTTCAAATGGACCTCCATTAATTGAACGCGTCCATTGGTATTGTTGAACCTGACTTAAAGAGGAGCTAGGGATCTGTGGACTTAAGGTCCCGTTGCCTCTTTCGCAAATACTTGGGTTAAGGATAGATGTTATGCTGTGTAAGCTTATGCTTGCTTCTTGAGAATAAACCTGGCATGATTTCTTGCTTACCTTTACGCGATATAGGGTACCAGAAGGATGAAGAGTACCTCCACTAGGATTGATTTGATAATTGGCACTACTAGCCCCAGAAATTGCGGTGAATTGGCTGTCATTGGGCCTTTTCTTTTCCCATTGAAAGGTATCCCCATCGCTTTTTACGATCATTCGGATACTATTTCCTTCACAATCTGTTTGAGAAGAAGGTTGGGTTTGAATAATAGGACATTGGCCACATGTTTCCCAAACAATGAACCAATATAGGATAAGAATAAAGTACCTTTTCATTTTGAACTCATCATGGTTGAGTTCAAAACAGTTGAATTAATCTGAAGCGATAAAGCCTAGATGGCCTTAGTCCATGGAATTATAAAATCCTTGGCAAAAAAAATACGCAAGCTGTTGTATGTCAGCAGCTTGCGTAAATATCATAAGTTTGGTAATTAAATATCGCAGATTTTAACTGCTTGTTCCAATGAAGCCATTTTATCGGCACGAGCAGGAATGAACTCCTGACCGATAAAGCCTTTATATCCCGTATCATAAATGGCTTTAATGATAGCTGAATAATTTAATTCTTGGCTTTCATCTATTTCATTTCTTCCTGGCACACCACCGGTGTGGTAATGAGAAATATATTGATGATGCTTTTTAATGGTTGCAATTACATCTCCTTCCATGATTTGCATGTGGTAGATGTCGTACAATAATTTAAATTTATCTGACCCTACCATTTCGCAAAGGACAGCTCCCCATTCTGTATGGTCACACTGATAATCTTTGTGATTTACTTTGGAGTTTAATAATTCCATCGAGATAGTCACATCGTGACGCTCTGCGGTTTTCATGATGCGCTGAAGGCCTTTTTTGCAATTCAACAATCCTTGTTCATCACTTATCCCGTCTCTGTTTCCAGAAAAGGTAATTAGGTTTTTAACACCAGCTTTAGCTGCTCGAGGGATTAAATCCTCATAAAAAGCTACTAATTGGTCATGGTTTTTTACCTTATTGAAAAAATTAGGCAATCCCATTCCATCCGGATATTTACCCCAACCAATAGCGGCTGTCATATCGTGTTTTTTCAAAATGTCCCATTCATCTGGGCCAGTAAGTTCGATGGACTGCAAACCGATTTTTTTCGCATTAACCACTAATTCCTCAAAAGGAATGGATTGATAACACCAACGGCATGCCGAGTGATTTACTTTACCTTTTAATTCCGCTCCTACTTGGGTATCAGCTTCTTTAAATCGGTGTTCCATGGAATTACCCAAGAAACCTAGACCTGCCAATCCTGCGGAATTCTTGATGACATCTCTTCTTGTAAATGTAGTTTTCATTGTAATGGTTTTTCTTTTTAAATATGTTTAGCCTCTCCAAGTACCAATTAATAAACCTGTTTCTTCTAAGACTTTTAAATTATAATTCAAGGCAATTTTTTTGTATTTGACTAAATCCACAATGGTTCCAATCAGCAACAAACCTCCCGTAAAAAAATAGAGGAGTCCTAATCCAATTCGATTGGTGACAAATCGTTGAATGCCCGCAAAGCCTACAAAACCCATTAGGGTGCACAAAAGAATCAATAAGGTATCTCTTCTTCTGGCTAAGTAAATACCCAAAAATTGCTCTTGTTGACTATCACTTAAATCTTGCAATTTTTGTTTCACAGCAATCATTTCCTCCAATTCAAATTGAGAAATTAAAGGCAAAAATTTAGGGTTCATAAGCTTGGCTTTAAGGTAGGGTTGTTAAGAAATTGGAAACAAAGTATTTGGACCAATCCAAGATTAATTGTGGAAATATACCGAAAAGGATGCTTAATATACCAAGGCTGAATAAACTAAATATTTCTAAACGAGTTAAATCTGTCAAATTCCAAGAAGAATTAAATAAATGAGTCTTGCCTAAATAGATTTTTTGGAATGTCCAAAGGAAATATCCCGCTCCCAATAAGATACCAAAGGCCCCTAAAATAGCCCAAGCTGGATGTATGTAAGGGCTGGTAAATGCTCCTAGAAGACTGAAAAATTCTCCTATAAATCCGGAGAATCCAGGTAAACCTAAAGAAGCAAAAATGGCTATTCCTGAAATGATGGTGAATTGGGGCATCAAGCTTGCAATTCCCGAGTAATGATCTATTTGACGATCATGAGTTCTTTCATATAAAACCCCAACTACTAGAAACAAAAGAGAAGAAAGGATACCATGAGATATTAATTGGTAAATAGCTCCTTGCCACCCTTCCGCTTGAAAGGAGGCTAATCCCAGCAGGACAAAACCCATGTGAGATACGGATGAGTAGGCGACGAGTTTTTTTAAATCACTCATAGCTAGGGCATTGTATGCCCCATATATGATGGAAATGGCACCTAAGGCAGCCAAGATATTGGCCGATTCCAGCGCTTCTTTAGGGAAGAAGGGGATTGCTGTTCTCAACCAACCATAAGCTCCAATTTTTAAAAGTACCCCGGCTAATATAACGGAAATGGGTGTTGGTGCTTCAACGTGGGCATCTGGAAGCCAGGTATGCAAAGGAACCATGGGTAGTTTGATGGCAAAACCAATGAATAAAAGCCAAAATCCCCAAGTTCTGGCACTAAGCCCATTCAGTAACCAACCTGAATTTGGATGTAAAATGCTACTAGTTTGACAATTATTCACATCACTTAAGGCTTGCATATCAAAACTATGAACCAAATCAAAGGAACTAATTTCTTTATTGGATAGGGCCGATTGTATATTTTTTAATGCTTCCAAATCAAAATTTTGACCTTCTTGAATCAAGTTAAGGTGTCTAGCTGTTTCATACGGATCGATGTAGGCCAAACTGATGCCTAGCATGACGATGAGAATAAAAAGAGAGCCGATTAAGGTATATAGAAAGAACTTAATGGAAGCATAATTTTTACGAGGACCACCCCAAATACCAATGAGAAAATACATGGGTAATAGCATAAACTCAAAAAATACATAAAATAGGAAGAGGTCGCGCGATAAAAAGCAACCCATTAAGGCGGCATTTAACAATAATACTAAAGAAAAATAGGCTCCTTTCTTCTCTTGAATCGTGTGGGAATTGATAATGGCCAAAAACGATATAAAACCAGTTAAGGCAATTAATAAAAAGCTTAATCCATCTAAGCCTAAAGAATATTTGATGACAAATTCACCTAATGATCCTAGTGGCAATTGAATCCATGTAAGCTCCTCTGTCCATTGAAATGAAGTGGCTGATTGGTCAAAATTCGTGCCTGCATACAAAAGGGCAAACAATTGAATGACAGATATGCCGGTGGCCCAATGTTTAATTCCATTTTCCCATTTCAGCAGGGCTGCAACTATGGAGCCAAGTAGGGGTAAAAGAATAATAAATGATAAAAGCGGTAAACCCATTATTTCATTTTAAGAGGACTATCTACAAGCAAACGTAAAGTAAAAATAGACCAAATGTTAAAAATACCAATATCCAATATTGTTGAACTTTTCCTGATTGCCATCTACTTAAAAAATGACCTGAAATTCGACTGATTTTTGTACTAGCTCCAACAAGCAAACCATCAACCAAAGAATGATCTAACCAGGCCACTATATGCCCTGAAACTACCTGCAGTTGGGCTAGCCATATCAAGAAACGATCAAGTAGTACATGATCAAGAATTTGAGTCCAGCGTGCTTTCCATGTGATAAATTGAAAAATAGATGGCCAAAATGAAGGCCAAAAACGGTAATTATTTTGGGGAACCCAATTTCGACTAATCCAAGTTAAACTGATGCCGACTATCCAACTGAAAGCAGTAACCACTAACCAAAAAGTGGGCACTTCCCATTGTTTAATTCGAAACCTATCCAAAAGGATGGAGTCATGGATATGAAAAATTTGAGTGCTTGTCCAGAAAAATAAACTGAAAAAGGCTAGTAAAAGGATGGGGATATTTTGAGATACATCCCAAGAACCTACTTTTTCTAAGGTTAAATTTTGTCTATTTTTCCCCATAAAAATAAGGTAGAATTGTCGACTTATATACCAATTACTCAATAGCATACCTAGCCCCAAACACGCTAATAATGTCCAGTAAATGGGGAAGTAAGGACTATTTTGGGTATTCTCCCAGAGAAGGCCTGCCAGGTTTTCTTTACTGAAAAATCCATTTGTAAACGGTAGACCCATTAAACCTGCGGCAAAAATTCCATAGCTGATGGCGGTCCAGGGTAGAACCTTCCTGAGCCCACCCATTTGATCTAAACTTTGGGCATCGAGGTGTTGACTATCCTGTTGATGGTGAAGGTAGTGAATGACTGAGCCAGCTGAAAGAAATAACCCGGCTTTAAAAATACCGTGTACGACTAAATGCAATAGGGAGGCATCAGATCCCATGCCCATCCACATGAGGCCCAATTGAGATATGGTCGAATAGGCCAAGGCCTTTTTGATATCATTTTGAAATAAGGCAAAAATAGCCCCAGAGACTAAGGATATGGCACCGATTAAAGCCATAAATAAATGTGTGTCTTCACCTGTAATTGGAAAAATTTTAATTCCTAAATAGACTCCAGCTGCCACCATAGTAGCGGCATGGATGAGCGCGGAGGCGGGAGTTGGTCCTTCCATAGCATCGGGAAGCCAAGACATCAGAGGGAATTGAGCAGATTTTCCTATGGCTCCAGCTAATAAAGCGATACCCAGGGCAAGTGGAGCTGGCCCGAATGAACCAATCTGCATCGAAGAAAATTCCATGGTATTAAAATGAACTGATAGTCCAATTAGGCCAATAAGGAGGCCAATATCGCCCAAGCGGTTTAATAAAAATGCTTTTTTGGCGGCTTTAATGGCTATTTCTTTTTGATGCCAAAAGCTTATTAAAAGGTATGAACAGGCACCCACCAATTCCCAAGAAGCATAGAAAATCCAAATTTGATCGGCAAAAAGTAAAGCATACATGGCCGCTGCAAACAGATTTAAATACAAATAGTATGTAGCTAATTTTGGTTCATCATGAAGGTATGAACTGGAGAAAATTTGCACAAAAAATGCAACAATTGCTACCAATAGGCTTATGATTTGTGCGGAAGAGGAAGCTATAAAACTAGCCCTAAATGCAGTTTCTCCTAGCATAAACCATTGTATATGAATGGCTATTTCTTGGGAATTGACTTGATAAATAAAATAAGCCAAGCCCACTAATTGTAGGAATGAAAAAAAGCTAGAAAGTTTACTTAAGATACCTTTGGGAATTCGAAAACAAAGTGCGATGAGCATGGCCGAAATCCAAGGAAATAGGAGAAGGCCAATAAATAAGGGGGTTAAGCCCATCGGGTTACACGAGTTTATTATACAAATATACAGTTCTTTGTTGTTTAACCGCCACTTACCGGTGGAATTAGGGCAATTTCCATGCCTTCTTGTACCATAAAATCATCTTCTGGAAAACGATGTTCTGCCGCAATTCTAAGGGAGGGAAGATTAGATAATGCGGGATATTTAGATTTTACCTCCTGTAAAAGTTGGGCTGCTGTTAAATTTTCCTCCGAACTCAATACAATTTCCCTATTTTGAAGTAAATCTCGGGTTAATCCAAAAAGTAGAATTCGATAGTTTGGCATTCGTTTGAGGGCGATTTTGTACCTTTGTATATAATACAAATATATTGGATATTTCTCAAAGCTTACCAGCCTCTCGCCCTATTCTCTATGATAATCATGGTAGAGAAATGACATATTTGCGTTTGGCAGTTACAGATCGCTGTAACTTAAGGTGTTTTTATTGTATGCCGGCGGAGGGAATTCACTATTTGCCTGAAAAGCAATTGCTAACGTGGGAAGAAATGTTGCGGATTGTGCAGCAATTGTATGCACTCGGTTTAAAAAAAGTTAGAATTACGGGAGGGGAGCCATTGCTTCGTCATGGCATCATGGAATTTCTCCAAGAACTTAGTCGCTTAGATGGTTTAGAGATTTGTTTGACAAGTAATGGCGTTTTATTAGAAAAGCATATCCCACAGCTGATGGAATATGGCGTTAAGTCTGTCAATTTGAGTCTGGATTCATTGGACAAGGAACGCTTTCGCCAAATTACTCGTCGAGATGATTTCGATGTCGTTTATTCAGCCTTATTAGGATTGATTGAGGCAAATTTTCAGGTTAAAATTAATGCGGTGGTGATGGATGGAAAGAATGAGCAAGATATTTTAGCCTTAGCCCAATTAACTGAGCAATATCCTATTTCGGTACGATTTATAGAAGAAATGCCATTTAACGGCTCAGGTAAAGGGCCTGCTATTTTGAAATGGGATTTCATTAAAATAGTTGACCATCTGAAAGATCATTTCGGGAATTTACATCCCATGAATGTAAGTTATGGAGAGACAGCAATGCGATACCAAATCCCAGGATATCTTGGAGATGTAGGGGTGATTGCAGCTTTTAGTCGGACATTTTGTGGAACATGCAATCGAATTCGATTAACCGCTTTGGGGGAGGTAAAAACATGTTTATACGATGATGGGGTTTTTGATTTGAAATCTTTTATTCGGAAGGGCGTAAGCGATGAAGAGATAAAACAGACCTTTATATCCTTATTTGGTAGTAGACCCAAAGACGGTTTTGAAGCAGAAAAAAATAGAAAAGGAATTATTAACGAGTCAATGACGAGTATTGGGGGTTAGTTATGAAAACAGTGAACGAAATATTTAAGGATTTTGATGAATTACAGGTCTTGGTCATTGGTGATTTAATGATTGATGCCTATACTTGGGGAAAGGTGAGTCGGATTTCTCCTGAAGCACCCGTTCCTGTGGTTCAAGTTATCAAAAAAGAAGCTAGGTTGGGAGGTGCAGGTAATGTAGTTATGAATATAGCTAGTTTAGGAGCCAAGCCATGGGTCGTTTCTGTGGTAGGGGATGATGAGGCTGGAACCCAGTTAAAAGGATTGTTGGAGAAAGAGGGGATATCCTTACATGGAATTGTAGAGGAAAAAGGAAGAATTACCTCCATAAAAGAAAGGGTTATTGCGGGTTCTCAGCAATTGCTGCGTGTTGATTCTGAAACGGACAAAACAGTGAATCAGGAAAGTTCTCGTGCCTTATTGGAAAAAGTAAAGGCCTGTATTAAGGAGGTCGATGTTATTATTTTTGAGGATTATGACAAAGGGGTACTAAACGAACCACTGATCCAAGAGGTAATTACTCTAGCTAGAAAGCAAGGGATTCCTACGGTGGTAGACCCTAAAAAGCGAAACTTTTTTAATTATCGCGGAGCTACCTTATTTAAACCTAATTTACATGAACTTAGAGATGGATTAGGTTTATTTCCTGAAGACCTTGAAGGTCAAAAATTATTGGAGACAGTTCATCAATTTAAGGAAAGTCAAGGATTTGATGGAGTATTTGTAACCTTGTCTGAAAAGGGTGTATTGATGGATCTTGGAAATGAACAAGTTCGAATTCCTGCTCATATTAGGCAAATTGCAGATGTTTCAGGAGCAGGAGATACGGTAATATCCATTGCTGCTTGCGCCCTAGCCTTGGGTTTACCTGCCCGACATATTGCTTCCTTAGCCAATTTAGGAGGAGGCTTAGTTTGTGAATCATTAGGTGTAGTACCTATCGACAAAGATTTGTTGAAAAAAGAGGCAGAAAGCCACTTGATGTAAGTAGATTTTTATAACGCTGGCAAGGTTCCAAACCTTGACAGCGTTTGTCTAACGGCTGAATTAAAATTTATTGTATCAAAAAACTGATAACTTATTCTTTGACCCAAGCCGTGAATTCTATCTCCACCTTGTACTGAGGTGCAATCAGCGCTGAAATTTCATAAATACCCGTGGTAGGTTTAATTGCTCCAAAGAAGTGAGCATGCGCCTTAGCAATGTCTAAGTTTTTAGAAATGTCCGTAGTGAATATTCGAGTTCTAACTACGTCATTCAAGGAAGAACCAGCTTCTTCGAGCACCACTGCAATACGCTCAATGATGTTGTACGTTTGGGCGTATAAATCATCTTCTTTTACTTTATCTCCATCTACCAGAGCCACAGTGCCCGATATTTCTAGTAAATTTCCTGTTTTTACTGCTCTGCAGTAACCAAATACATCTTCAAATGGAGAGCCACTTGATATTGAAATTCTATTGCTCATTTTTATTAATTAGGTGAGATACTTTTTCCCAGATATCCTTTTTGGCATGACGAACCACTTCGCCGATGATAATAACTGCGGGATTGCGAAGGTCTTCAATTTTAGCCAAATTTTCAAGTTCTCCGGCGATACCTAATCCTACTTTTTGCTGTGCCATGGTTCCATTTTGAACTATAGCAGCCGAAATATGAGCTTTACCAGCCTCCTGACAAATCTTGGAGATCTCGGCTAAACGATGCATACCCATCAAAATGATGATGGTGGCTGTGGATTGTAAGCCAAGTTGTAAATCATTACTCAAACTACCATCCGATTTTGTCCCAGTCATTACCCAAAAACTTTCATTAACCCCTCGGATAGTTAAAGGGATTTCCGCTGCACCGGCTGCTGCATATGATGAACTTATGCCAGGGATATAGGCGGTCAATAAGCCGAATTGCTTTGCATATTCAATTTCTTCCTGGCCTCTTCCAAAAACAAACGGATCCCCTCCTTTTAATCGAACAACATGACCCAATTCATAGGCTTTTTTTACAATAAGCTCATTGATTGCCTCTTGTGAATGACTTTCTCCTGCTTTTTTTCCAACAAATATTTTTTCACATTGCTCAGAACAATGTTCTAGTAAACTTACATCTACTAAGGCGTCAAATAAAACAGCTTGAGCACTTTGTAAAGCCTTAATGGCCTTTAAAGTGATCAATTCAGGGTCACCAGGTCCAGCACCAACCACACTAAGTTTCGGTTGAGGTTCTAATGATTTAAATCGACTTAATTGTTGGATCATCTTATTTACTAGCAATAGATTGGCGGAATAAACTGGCAGTTTCCAAAAAGCTCAAAGCTTGCTTAGCATAGGCTTTAGCAAATGTCTCACTTGGCTCATGTTGGTTGATTTGAAGTACCATTGCCGAAAAGCTTTCTGCTTCTAAAGCAAAATCTCCAGTCTGCACATACTGTTCGTCGAACTTGGTAATAACGGCATGCTGAGTGGAAACTTGTACACTCTTATCTAATAGTAAAGCCTTGGCGGCCGAAACAAATACACTATAGGCATGGTAAATGGCATCTGCCCAGCGCTTGTCTTCAAGTGCGCTTTTGCACCAATCATATTTTTCTTCTGATTCAAAAAGCAAGGTTGCTACTAAATCTATAATAACACTAGCACATTCACCCACACCAATTTCCGTATGAAATGCCTCTGCTGCCCCCCAGTCAATGAAATCATCGTCTACCAATGATTGTAAATCAGCGATCGGTTTTAAAAGGCTATAAAAATATTTTTCCCCCTGACGGTCGTAATATTGATGAAAATATTCCCCCTCCAAAGCATTTTCTTCATAATTATTTAATACTACACGCAACACCTCTGGACCTCTTTTGGAAGGAACTTTAATGACTTTGTCGGCAATTTTTCCTTCTCCATTTCCTAAGGTGGCTCCTCCTAATAACACTTGTAAGGCAGGAAGTACTCGTTTGTCTGGTGCCTTTAAGGACGAACCATGAAAACCAATACTTGCCATGCTATGTTGCCCACAAGCATTCATACAACCAGAAATTTTAATTTTCATTTGGCTGTCATGTATTAACTCAGGGAAATCTTGAGAAATCACCTCCTCTAATTTGGACGTAATGTTGGTTGAATCTGAAATAGCTAAATTACAAGTATCTGTACCAGGGCAAGCAGTGATATTGGCCACAGAATTAGCTCCTGGTGAAGCTAAATTATGTTCTTTAAGCACTTGGTATACATATGCCAAGTTTTGTTGAGGAACAAATTTAAATAGTAGGCCTTGGTTAATCGTGATACGCACATCATCTCCAATGTATCCTTCCAAGGCTTCCATGAGGCTACGAGAAGTATCACTGGATATATTGCCATTTAATATACGTACATAGACTCCGAAATAACCTTTTTGCTTTTGTTCAAAGGTATTGGAACTTAACCATGTTTGGTATGCTTCTGAACCATCGGATGCTACATCGGCTAATTTAGATGGAATAGAAACCTCCCAAACTCCATCCGCGGGAATTTCAACTACTTGATTTTTTAATGCTTTTGTTTCAGCATTTACTAAATCCATGAAAGCTTCGAATCCAATTTTTTGAATTAAAAACTTCATACGTGCCTTATGACGAGAATTTCTTTCGCCATGACGGTCAAAAACACGTAAAACCGCTTCCATGAATGGAATAATTTTATTCTCAGCTAAAAATTCATAAGCGGTATAAGCCAACATTGGTTGGGCCCCTAAACCTCCGCCTACTACCACCTTAAATCCTTTGATCCCATCCTTCATTTTAGGGATAAAGCCCATGTCGTGTAAATAAGCCAAAGAGGTATCCTCATCGGTGTTGGAGAAAGAAATTTTTACCTTTCTTCCCATTTCTTGACAAATCGGATTTCTCAATAAATAGCGAAATGCAGTATCAGCATGTGCGCTAACATCAAATAACTCCAATGGATCTATTCCTGAAGTAGGAGAGGCGGTAATATTTCTTACCGTATTGCCACAAGCTTCTCTGAGCGTGATATCATCTTGCTCTAATTTTGCCCATAGCTCAGGTGTACGGTCTAAGGAAACAAAGTGAATTTGTATATCTTGACGTGTAGTTAAATGCAAATTTCCCGTAGAATACTCATCAGATATGGCTGCTATTCGTCTCCATTGGTTAAATTTAATTTTACCATAAGGAAGTTTAATACGAACCATTTGAACTCCTTGCTGCCTCTGGCCATATACTCCACGAGCCAAACGAAGGCTTCTGAATTTCTCCTCATGAATCTCACCCGCTCTAAATTGAGCAATTTTCTTGGCAAGATCGATGATGTCTTTTTCTACTATAGGATTTTCTATTTCTGAGCGGAAGCTTTGCATAATGGCATGGTTTTAATCTTATATACTCTATATAATATATAGATTTTAAGCAAAATTACACATTAGACCTTATTCGACAAAGGATTTTTAATTCGAATATCAAAAAAAGCGGGAATTTTGGATGTAAAGCAATAATTATTCCCTGATGAATTCGGTTGGTCATAGTTCCCAATACCAGATTTAAAATGATTTTTAGGAAAAAAATCTACCAAGGTCTGGTCCCATTGGATAAAAGAATTTGGTTTAATGCAGGAAGGATGTAACATGCTGTTTCCATTCTTCAAAAGAATTGATTAGTTTTGCCCTCCCAAACAGAGGGGTGTCCGAGTGGTTGAAGGAGCACGCCTGGAAAGTGTGTATAGGCCTCAAGCTTATCGAGGGTTCGAATCCCTTCCCCTCTGCTCTAAGACAAATCTAATGTAGATTTGTCTTTTTTATTTTAGGATCAAGTCTTCTCCAGCAGATTTGAATACATTTGTTCAAGTAAATCCGCAGAACGATGTATATTCCTTTGGTCAATCAATTGACAGATTTAACCGAAATTATGGACTTTATTCAAAGGTTCAGTTTCGGAACCATTGTTTCCTTCGAGGATGGAAAACCCATAGCCACTCATTTGCCCTTTGTGTCTTTTCAGAGAGAAAATCAAATCATTTTACAAGCGCACTTTGCGAAAGCGAATGAACAATGGAAGTATGTGGAAGAGCAAGATAACTTAATCATTTTCCAAGAGCCACACGCCTATATTTCTCCTAGTCATTATGAGAAAGAACAAAATGTACCTACTTGGAATTATATTTCTGTGCATCTTTATGGTCGTGCAAGAATAGTTGTAAAGCCCGAGGAAACCTTGGAATTCTTGGAATCTAGTATTGAATACTTTGATAGTGCTTATAGAAAACAATGGGATACCTTGTCGGATAGTTATAAATCCAACATGATTCAAGGGGTAGTGGCTTTTGAAATAATTGTTTCCAACATACAAGCGAAGAAAAAGATAAGTCAAAACAGATCAGAAAAAGAACGGGGGCAAATTGCGAAAGCTTTGTCTCAAAGTTCCAATACATCAGAAAAACTCATCGCCGATTACATGACGAAAAATCTGGAAAGGAAATCAAAGTAAACACGGAGCTATTACTTGAATAATTTGAATTTCATACTTGATTTTCCCTGACCTTAGGTTTCCATTTTTTCAAAAATATTTTTGTAGGGAAATTTTATTTTTTCAGTTATCACCAGGTTTTGGGTGAGGATGTGGCCAATTTTATTTGATTGGAATTATTTTTTTAAGAATCATCTAGGTCAAATTCTTAATCAATTTATCGGCAGACAGATAAGGTTTTTTATTTGGTGAAATTCGTTTACATTTATGCCAATTAATTAACCTATTTGCAAATGAAAAATAAGCATAACGATGGCTTAAATCGGAGGGATTTTCTTTCGAAAGCCAGTTTAGCCTTTGGTTCAATCATGATTGTTCCCAGGCATGTGTTAGGAGGGAAGCGTCCGGATGGAAGTTCTTACCTTGCCCCTAGTGATGTACTTAATTTAGGATTTATTGGAACAGGTAAACAAGGCAGAGGATTGTCAGGCTCTTTTTTGTCGACTGGTCAGGTAAGAATCAGTGCTATCAGCGAAGTTTATCAAGCTAAGGCCAATTTATTCTTAGACCGTGTTAAGGAAAACTATACCAAAAATCCTTCTTGGGGAGCCTATTCGCCCATTCCTGTTTTCCAAGATTATCGAGAATTATTGGCT
Source organism: Aquirufa sp. Wall-65K1 (assembly GCF_054558475.1). Lineage (NCBI taxonomy): Bacteria > Pseudomonadati > Bacteroidota > Cytophagia > Cytophagales > Flectobacillaceae > Aquirufa > Aquirufa sp. Wall-65K1. Next base: position 88,275 of record NZ_JBPXKD010000002.1, read on the forward strand.
TCTAAAAATGTGGATGCCGTAGTCATTGCTACTCCGGACCATTGGCATGCAGCCATGGCCGTTAGAGCAGCAGAGGCAGGTAAGGATATTTATTGTGAGAAACCATTATCTCTGACTGTTAAAGAAGGTAGAGCTATGGTGAATGCTGCTCGTAAACATAAGCGAGTATTTCAAACAGGAAGTATGCAACGTTCTTGGCCCGAGTTTCGTCAAGCAGTTGAATTAATTCGTAATGGATATATTGGTGAGATTAAGTCCATTAAAGTCAATGTTGGCCCACCGCCTGAAGCTTATCATTTGGCCGCACAGTCTGTACCAGAGGGTTTGGATTTTGAAAAATGGTTAGGACCTAATGAGGTAGTGGCCTTTAATTCGGAATTAGCACCTCCAATTACTCAGGATGTATTTCCTAACTGGAGAAAATACAAGGAGTTCGGTGGAGGCGGTATGACAGATTGGGGTGCTCATATGTTTGATATCGTTCAATGGGCATTGGATATGGATCAATCAGGTCCGGTGAAGGTTAGTGCACCTCAAGGAAAAGATCAGCCTTATTTAACCTATACCTATGCCAATGGTATTACCATGACCCATCAACCATGGGAATGGAATAATGGGATAGAATTTGTGGGTACGGAAGGAACATTGCGTAGCGCTAGAAAAAAACTAGAAACCTCTAAGCCTGAACTGAAAGACCGTATCATTGGTCCAAATGAAAAGCACGTGTATAAGAGTGAAAATCACTATACTGACTTTATTCAGGCCATTAGAAACAGAACTATGCCAATTTGCGATGTGGAAATAGGCCATAGGACAGCTTCGGTTTGTAACATAGGAAATATAGCCTATGCCTTAAACAAATCATTGGAATGGAATCCAAAAACGGAAAAATTCAATGATGCCGAGGCCAATGCATTATTAGGTAGAAAATTGAACAAAACTTGGGGTATAAAAATTTAACTATGAAAATGAAAAAGATTGTATTGACCGTTATGCTAGGCTTATTGGCTAGCTCAGTAGGATTCTCACAAAAAGGGAAATGGGTAGAATTATTTGATGGTAAAACCTTGGATGGTTGGAAAGCCAGCGAAAGACCGGAGTCATTCCGTGTAGAAGATGGAAATTTAGTAGTAGAAGGGCAACGTGCTCACCTATACTATGATGGTCCATTTAATAACCATAATTTCAAAGATTTCGAGGTGCAAGCTCGAATTATGACATTCCCAGGTGCGAACTCTGGATTATATGTGCATACTGATTTTTTACCTAGCGATTGGCCAAAACAAGGCTATGAAATTCAGGTTAACAATTCCCATACCGATTGGAGAAGGTCAGCTAGTTTGTACAATGTGGTAGATTGTGCCGAAGTGTATGTGAAAGATAATGAGTGGTATGATATGGTGGTTACTGTAAAGGGTAACCGTATCGTTACTAAACTCAATGGAATCACCGTGGTGGATTATACGCAACCAGCTAGTCCTTTGAGAAATAAAGGTCAAGAATTAAGACTAATAAAAAATGGGACCATCGCTATACAAGCACATGATCCCAAATCTAAAGTAATGTATAAGTCGATTAAAGTTCGACTTCTATAAATCAACTGCTTCACCATAGGCCGCTTCTGTTGCACCTTTAAATGCTTCAGAAATGGTCGGGTGAGGGTGTACTGACTTCATGATTTCATAAGCAGTACTCTCTAATTTACGTACGACAACTGCTTCAGCAATCATTTCGGTTACGTTATAACCAATCATGTGTGCTCCAAGCAATTCTCCGTATTTAGCATCATAGATTACTTTGACAAAGCCATCGCGAGCACCAGCTGCGGTGGCTTTTCCAGATGCGACAAATGGGAATTTACCCACTTTAATATCGTAGCCAGCTTCTTTAGCTTTTTTCTCCGTCATACCTACAGAGGCAATTTCAGGTGTACAATAAGTACATCCAGGAATGTTGGTATAATCTAAGGCTTCTGTTTTATGTCCAGCTATTTTTTCTACACAAATGATTCCCTCGGCAGATGCTACGTGGGCTAAAGCTGGGCCTGGGGTAACATCACCAATTGCAAAATAGCCTGGCATATTAGTTTCATACCATGCATTCACTGGAATTTTGCCTTTATCTACAATGATACCAACCTCTTCTAAACCGATGTTTTCAAGATTTGAAATAACTCCAGCAGCTGATAAAACGATATCACATTCAATTTCTTGATTGCCTGTTGGAGTTTTGATAGAAACCTTACACCCTTTTCCTTTTGTATCTACTTTTTCAACACTAGAATTGGTTAAAATATCAATACCCATTTTTTTGTATTGTTTAGCCAACTCTTTGGACACATCCTCATCTTCAACGGGTACAATATTTGGAAGGAATTCCACAATGGTCACTTTGGTTCCCATAGCAGCATATACATAAGCAAATTCAACCCCGATGGCACCTGATCCAATGATCACCATTGAATCGGGTTTTTTACTTAAGCTCATTGCCTTACGGTATTCGATTACTTTTTCTCCATCGATAGGAATATTAGGTAATGCCCTTGCGCGCGCACCAGTTGCAATCATCACATTTTTGGCTTCATAGGTAGTTGATTTACCTTCCGCATCCGTTACTTCAACTTTTTTGCCAGGTTTGATTTTACCAAAACCCATGATCACATCGATTTTGTTTTTCTTCATCAAAAATTGAACTCCTTTGCTCATGCTATCAGCTACACCACGGGAGCGTTGAATAACAGCATTAAAGTCTGCTTCTGCTCCTTTTACCGTAATTCCATAATCAGAAGCATGTTTGATGTATTCAAAAACCTGAGCAGATTTTAAAAGTGCTTTGGTAGGAATACAACCCCAATTTAGGCAGATTCCGCCCAGAGATTCTTTTTCCACGACTGCACATTTTAAGCCTAATTGAGAAGCTCGTATCGCGGCTACATACCCTCCCGGGCCTGATCCTACCACGATTAAATCGTATTGTTGCGCCATTGTATTGCTTGAATTAAATGAATTTGTCCGCAATTTAGCACAAAAGCGGGTATATTTGTAGCTTAATTACACATTTAGGTATGACAAAAGACAGGTTCAATGACCTGAAAGCCAGAATAGAGGCTTTAAGGAGGTATCTTTGACTACGATCACAAAAAATATTTGATTTCCGAATTGGAAACGGTGACCATGGATCCCGAGTTTTGGAATAATCCTGACAAAGCGGAAAGCACCATGCGCGAGATGCGTGGCTTGAAATTTTGGACAGAGGGTTTCGATAAACTTAATGCTTCTATGGAAGATTTAGAAACCATTTGGGAATTCTATGAGTCTGGTGATGCTACTGAAGCAGAGGTAGATATCGAGGGAGCTAAATTAGAAGAAAAACTAGAGGCTCTCGAGTTTCGTAAAATGATGTCAGAAGAGGGCGATCAAATGAGCGCTGTTTTAGAAATCAATGCCGGAGCTGGAGGAACAGAATCACAAGATTGGGCAAGTATGCTCCTTCGCATGTATACCATGTGGGCAGATAAAAATGGCTTTAAAGTTCGTTTGGTAGATTCCAATGATGGTGATGTTGCTGGTTTAAAATCAGTGACGATTGAGATAGAAGGCGAATTTGCATATGGAAATTTACGTTCTGAAAATGGAGTTCATCGTTTAGTACGTATTTCGCCATTTGATTCCAATGCTCGTCGACATACCTCTTTCGCATCCGTTTACGTCTATCCCTTAGCGGATGATTCCATTGAGATTGATGTGAATCCAGCAGATATTGACTGGGATACCTTCCGATCAGGAGGAGCAGGTGGGCAAAATGTAAATAAGGTAGAAACAGCAGTGCGCTTAACCCACAGGCCTTCAGGAATCATAATTGCTTGTCAACAGGAAAGATCACAATTGCAAAATAAGGAAGTAGCCTTGCGTTTATTGAAGTCGAAACTATACCAAATTGAAATAGATAAACGAAATGCTGCACGGGCTGAGGTAGAGGCTGGAAAGAAAAAAATTGAGTGGGGTTCCCAGATTCGAAGTTATGTATTGGATGATCGAAGAGTAAAGGATCATCGAACAAATCATCAAACCTCCAATACGGATGCCGTCTTGGATGGTGAAATCAATGAGTTTATCAAAGCTTATTTGATGGGAAATTAATTGATGGCGGTGGGTAGGATTAGCTAGGGAATTTTTTGGGATTTGTCTTAGAGATTTGCATCAGTGGTTTCATTCAGAGATTTGTCTTAGAGATTTGTCTTAGAGATTTGTCTTAGAGATTTGTCAACTTTTCAAAAGTTGACAAATCTAAATGCTACCAAATCCCAATGTTACCAAATCTGAATGCTAACAAATATTAAACTTGACAAATCTAAACCTAAGTGATCACTTCCTCCTACTTTTCAGTTGGAGCTTGTTGATTATTTTCCTCCAATTGGCTAAGAAATTCAACTAACTTATCTTTTGCTAGAGAAAGCGCCAAGGCAATGGCATATGATTTGATGGCTCCTCCGATGAAAGAACCACCTTCTTTATCTTCTACTTTTGATTTTTTTTCTGAACCCGATAAAAGGGAATACAGCAAATAGGAACCAAGTAATACGCCACCAATCAGTAATACTTGGCTTCCCTTTTCTTTAATCTGTTGTTTTATTTCACCCACTTCTTCAGAAAGTTCTTTTTCATAGATCTCCGCTTGGGCAAGCAAAACTTCTTTTTTACTTTTTTCTCGGCTCATGGTTCAATATCGTCTTCAGTTGATGGGCTGTCAATTTCCTCGGCGTCTTCTTTTTTACCTTGTTTTTTAAGGTTACTCACTAAAATTATACTAACTATAGCTGTGAACCCCGCCACAATGAGATAACCTAAATAAGTACTTTTTACATATTCGTTTAAAAAGTTGGCCATACCCATTAAGGCAAAAAACAGGGTAATCAATACCGCAAAAGCCGTTAAGAAAAAGGTGAAAATTCGAGTCAATAGTTCTTCGATTTGCTCTTGGATGTCTAACTTCACCAGTTCGAATTGTGTCTTGAGGTAATTGCTCAAGAGATCGATTAACTTATTGTTATCGAATAGGCCCATTTACTTTTGTTTAAGTTTGGCTTCAATGGAATGCTGCGTATGAGGAACCAAACGTAACCTTTCTTTAGAAATTAATTTACCACTTTCTACACAAACCCCGTAAGTGCCATTTTTAATTCGCATCAAAGCTTTTTCCAAGTTACTAGCAAATTTTTGCTGACGTACTGCCAATTGGTTCATGTTCTCTTTTTCGGCCGTATCTGCGCCATCTTCCATTACTTTGGAATTCCCCGCAGTATCATCTGTTCCAGGATCATTTTTTTTACTTAAGGTTTCTCTTAAATAAGTTAATTCGGCTTTTGTTTCTTCTAGTTTTTTAAGAATGATGTCTTCAAACTCTTTTAATTCTTCGGCTGAATACCTTTGCTTTTCTTCGTTTCCCATGTTCTAAATAATGCTTAATCTGAATGTTGAATAAATATTTTGCTCTTGCAAGTATTTGTTAATCAGTGATTTAGTTTCGTTTCTAATAATGGTAGCACAAATATAAATTTATCTATTCGAAATAGATAATTATTATATAAAATTGAATTTAAATTTTTAACCTAGAGGTTTTTTCTCCACTGGTATAGGCCCTTGATAGCCAGAAAGATAAACAGCACATAAAGTAAACTGGTTCCCCAAAGTCCCTTTTGTATATAGATGATGACATACACTATATCTACAATCATCCATAATATCCAGTTTTCTATTTTTTTATGGATGGCTAACCATGTTCCCCAGATACTTAATCCTGTTAAAGTAGCATCTACATAAGCAAAGGAAACCCAATGGGTAAATCGGGTATGAAGAAATCCTACGAAAATCCCATAAGCCAAGGATAAGACTGCCCCCCATAGGAGGGAGCTCTTGGAGCTTTTCTCTGCCTTCCAAATTTTTTCCTCTTTATTCCATTGATAATATCCATATACAGCCATCGCAATAAAAAAACCTTGCAATTCCATGTCGGAATACAATCCATGTTGATAGAATAAAATTCCAAACAGGAAAGAGCCTAATATATTCCAAATCCAAGACGACAAATGTTGTTGAATAGAAAAATAAACTCCCAAAAGGGAGCAAATGATACCACCAAACTCCCAGAAGTTTTCACGCAGCCATTGGAAGATCATGCTTTGAGCTTATTTTTTTCAAAGAAAGCACAAAAACTACTAATTTGACAGCTTGAGCATTGAGGTTTACGGGCTAAACAAATGTATCGACCATGTAGGATGAGCCAGTGGTGTGCCCTAGCTATCACGTCATTGGGTAAATGTTTGACTAAAATTTGTTCAACTTTTAGAGGTGTATTGGCGGTTTGAGGCACTAAGCCCAATCTTCTGGAAACTCGATATACATGGGTATCCACCGCCATAGCTGGTTGATGGTAAATTACCGAGGCAATGACATTAGCGGTTTTTCTGCCCACTCCTGGAAGTGTTTGTAAATTATCCAAAGATTCAGGTACTTCCCCCTGAAAGTTGTCCATCAGTTTTTGACCTAAGCCTAATAAATGCTTGGCTTTATTATTGGGATAGGAAACAGATCGAATGTAGCTGAATATTTCATCCACATTGGATTCAGCTAAAAATTTAGGACTAGGAAAGCGTTTAAAAAGGGCAGGGGTAACTTGATTGATTCGCTTGTCTGTACATTGTGCCGACAACACTACGGCCACTAATAATTCATATGGATTACGGTAGTGTAACTCGGTTTCGGCCTCTGGAAAAGAGCTGGAAAAATGATCAACAAACGCTTGAAATCGTTCTTTTCTTTGCATGAAAAAGGCTTTCTACAAAGGTAAGAAAAATTTTAAGCTAGGATGCCCATCCATTAGGATTGAATGGGCATCTGATGCTTTGAATAGGCTAAAATAGCCTCAATCGTTCTACTAGGAGGTTCTAGCAGGGCATTGTCTAATGACAATTTGACCTTTTGCAGGGAAGCCAATTCCGATTGGTCTTCCAAGCTTAAAACGGGTGAAAACCCTGGTTTGGGTTCGTAAAGGTTTTTAACTAGGTCATTTGTGGTAAAGCTTTGCGTCATAGGCATTCTCTTGTTTTTCTAGCATTTTTCTTAGGTTGATTAACGCATAACGCATTCTACCTAAGGCCGTATTGATGCTAACTTGAGTCTGTGCCGCTATTTCTTGGAAACTTAATTCTTCGTAATGACGCATGACAAGGACCTCTCGTTGTTCATCAGGCAGTTTTTTAATTAATTCTCTGATATTAACGATTTGATCCTCTTTTAATTGTATCTCCTCTGCAGAATCTTCTGCAAATTCAAAACTGTTGAATACTTTTGAGCCATCTTCCAATACAATGGTTGGATAACGCTTGTCTTTTCTGAAATAATCAATAGCCAAATTGTGAGCAATTCGGACTACCCATGGCAGAAACTTACCCTCCTCATTATAGCGGCCCGACTTCAACACGTCGATGGCTTTAATGTAGGTTTCTTGCATCAGATCTTCTGCTATGTAGCGATCTTTAACAATTAAATAAAGGGTTGTGTAGACTTTTGATTTGCTTCTTTTAACCAACGTTTCAAACGCTTGGTCGTCGCCTTGGATGTACGCTGACACCAACGCTGCATCGTTAACTTGATTTTTGATCATAAAAATTCAAAATTGTTAACGTAGAGTTTTATCTCATGCAGGGTCTCCTATTGTTTGGTTGGCGAATTGATTTCGCTTCAAAAGTAAATAAAACTTTTATAAATCAAAATCCTTAATCAAATTGATATGAAATTTTTTATATTTTTTTTTATCATTTCAAGCTAACAAGTATGATGCAAGCATCATTTTTTTATTAGATTTGCCAAACAAATCAAAATTAACACCCAATGAAAAAATTAAAAAATATTGCCATAGGACTATCATTGGCATTTTTTGCATTTACCGCCAATGCCCAAACCGCCGTGACAGATTATGCTGGTAATTATAAATTACAAGATAATCCATACGTGAAGTCAGTAAAATTGACCACCAAAGAAGGAAAATTGGTCATGTCAGCAGAAGGTTTCCCAGATACTGAATTGGCCGCAGGTAAAAAAGCGGATGAGTTTGTATTAGAAAGTATGGGTGCTACCATCACATTTGAACGTGTGAATGGTCAGGTAAGTGTCATTAAAATTGATGCGCAAGGACAAGTATTAGCAGGTCAAAAAGAAGCGGCAAAATCTGCTTCAGACGAATATGCTGGTTCTTTTAAAATGGCCGAGAATGAGTATGTAAAGAAAATCTTAATTGCAGCTAAAGAAGGTAAACTTTTCTTAAGCTCAGATGCAGGTGGTGGTGAGCCAGCTGAATTAAAACCATCCAAGGATGCTGATGTATATACAGCCACGATTCAAGGATATGATGCCGATATTATTTTTTCAAGAACAGATGGAAAAGTAGCTGCTATCAAATTATCTGTAGCAGGTGGAGCCGTAGTTTTAACGGGTCAAAGAGATTAATAGGCCATTAGAACTTATAAATTAGGGGGTAATCGAAAGGTTACCCCCTTTTTTTTATCAATATTTTGAATCGATCAATCTAAATGCCTTCAACCTAAAATACTGTTTTAGATTCATCTGAAATAGATTTTCACAGTTTAATTGATAGGCCGCAATTTTATTTATTGATTATTCGCAAGTTGAATTATTTTAATTATCCTCACTTTTGTATCACTCAGAACAGGAAATCAGCTGAGGCTGAACAATTAAGGTTTTCTTTGGAATACCTAACCACGGTTAATGTAGAATGATGAATTTTTTAAATTCAATCATTTTTAAAGGATGTTTTTGTTGTTTAAAGGACGCTTTAAATAACAGAAATGTCCTAGATCAACTGACGTTTGTAGAGTTGAATTGTATTCTCCAAACCATAGTATAAAGCATCGCAAATCAAGGCATGCCCTATCGAGACCTCATCTAAAGGTTGAACTTGGGACTTGAAAAAGGCTAAATTTTCTAGGCTTAAGTCATGCCCCGCATTTACGCCCAAGCCTAAAGAATGTGCCCTAAATGCAGCTTTTCTGTAAGCAGCCACCGACTGATCTGGATGATTCGGGAATTCCTCAGCAAAAGGCTCTGTGTATAATTCTATACGGTCTGCGCCAGTGGTTTTAGCCGCTTCAACCATTTCTAGGACTGGGTCAACAAATATGGAAGTTCGAATCCCGGCCGCTTTGAAAGGGGCAATTAATCGAATAAGTAAGTCCTGATGTTTTACCGTATCCCAGCCATGGTTGGACGTAATCTGCCCCAAGGCATCTGGTACCAAGGTTACTTGTTCAGGTTTTACCGCTAAAACCAACTCCACGAATTTCTCTTCCAAAGGGTTTCCCTCAATGTTGAATTCTGTTTGGATGACTTTTTTTAATGCGTAAACATCAGCATATCGAATATGTCTTTCATCTGGCCTAGGATGAACGGTTATTCCCTCTGCTCCAAAACGCTCACAATCTAATGCAACCTGGATTAAATCAGGATTATTCCCACCTCGAGAATTTCTAAGCGTGGCAATTTTATTAATGTTTACACTAAGTCTAGTCATATCATAAAAAAGGCCGGATAAACCGGCCAATTTTTTAAATTAATTGATGCTTGGCCAAATACTCCGCAATTTGAACGGCGTTGGTAGCGGCCCCTTTTCTTAAATTATCTGCTACAATCCACAGATTCAAGGTATTCGCTTGGGTTTCATCGCGACGAATACGTCCTACAAAAACCTCATCCTTTCCATGAGCGGTGATAGGCATTGGGTACAAGAAATTTTTTGGATCATCTTGCACAATAACCCCTTCTTCTTGTTCCAATAGGCGTCTAACTTCATCTAAATCAAAATCATTTTCAAATTCGATATTTACCGATTCTGAGTGACCCCCAATCGTAGGAATACGAACAGTCGTTGCTGTAACCTGTATGGAGTCATCCATCATGATTTTTTTGGTCTCATTGACCATTTTCATCTCTTCTTTGGTATAACCATTATCTAAAAACACATCAATGTGCGGCAATACATTCAAGTCTATTTTATGAGGATAAACCTTATCGTAATCTGTTTTACCAGCACGCTCATTGAAAAGTTGATCTACGGCTGCTTTACCTGTTCCTGTAACCGACTGGTAAGTTGAAACAACCACTCGTTTGATTTTATATTTTTTATGCAATGGATTCATCACAACCACCATTTGAATGGTAGAGCAATTAGGATTTGCAATGATTTTATCTTCAGGTGTCAAAGTGGAGGCATTGATTTCTGGAACAACCAATTTCTTGCTAGGATCCATGCGCCATGCAGAAGAGTTATCCACCACCGTAATTCCCGCTTCGGCAAATTTGGGTGCAATAGCTAGGGATGTGCTTCCTCCCGCTGAAAAAATAGCCACGTTAGGTTTCATGGCAATAGCTGTATCAAATCCGACAACAGCAAATTCCTTACCTTTGAAACTTACCTTTTTACCGATTGAGCGCTCCGATGCAACCGGAATTAATTCGCTAACCGGGAAATTTCTTTCCGCCAAAACTTTCAAGATTTCACCGCCAACTAAGCCTGTGGCGCCCACTACTGCAACTTTCATTGTATAATCGTTAAAATTGATAATTCCATGCTAAACCCATCGAAGCCCCTGAGCTCCCATGAGAATTAATTTGTAAACTGATTTTACTGTCAGTTTGTGCTATTTCATTGTAGCGTTTCAATGCTTTTTTGAAATGCTTGATACTTACCGTACCTAAATACAAATTTAAAACGGCGGCACTTCCTACTACTGTCCAATAAAAGCCATCAGATACCTTTCCTTTACTCAAAAAAGTATAAACCGAAAATCCCGTCGTGAAAGCTGAAATGATTTCTGCACTCTTTTTTTGACGTTTATAGGTCAAAAACTCATAGCTCACTTCTGGATCCTTTGCTTCCAATAATGGAATTTGTAAGGCCAAGGGACTTTCAATAATTTGCCTTTTGTAGGAATACTTTTTATTCCAACCTCCTTCAATCTGTTCAATAGGATATAATTTGCCCTTGACTTCTTCTTGACCTAATAAATTACAAGTCAACAAACAAAAGAAAAGTGCCAATAATAGCCTGATTTTCACAGAAAAATATTTAAAGGAACGCAAAATTAGGTCTTATATCTTGAACAAGAAAGGATTTTTTGGACTAATTCCATGTATGGAATAAAGTCTTTCGGGAGTAACCACAACATCCAATGGGATGTCATGGGCATGTAAATCTTCTATTTGAGCCACAGGTTCTTCTAAACTTAAACCAATTTTTAAACAGGCAGGATCACAAAGTGCTAAAAAGCGGTCGTAAAACCCTTTACCAAATCCTACGCGATGACCTTGCAAATCAAAGCCTATTAGAGGAACTAAAATAGCTTGAAGGGTGCTTGGCTTGATTTTCTTGGAAGTAGTGGGATCGGGTTCTAGAATATTCCAAGAGGACTTATGCCAAATTGTTTTTTCATCCGAGAGGTAGGCAGACATGATTCCATCTCCTTCCACGCGAGGGAAAGCTAGTTGAAATTCAAAAGGAGGAAGAAGCAATTTTTCGTTGATGGTCTTGGTATCCACTTCTCGCTTACTTTCGATGGATTGAAAACTAAGCATTAAGCAGCCCGGTGGGACTTGTTTTAAAAAGTCAAAGAGAATTTCTTTTATTCGTAAATTTTGCAGCAACCATTCCTCCTGAGACCAGGATTTTCTTTGGCTAGCATGCCTATTTCTGATGTCACTCTTTTTCATAATTCAAAGTAGAATCAAATTAGGATATTAATGCTGGAAAATCAAAGTAAATTAAGCCAGATATAAATTCGATTTATTGGCTTAGCTACATGATCTTATTACGAAATCAGCCCAAATTTTACTATTTTTGCCTCAATTTTGCCTAGCATATACTATTAAATCCCCTTTATACGTGAAATTCAAGGAATACAAAAATTTAGATTACGCGCAAGTTGCCGATGAGATTTTAAATTTCTGGAATCAAGAACAGATTTTTGAGAAATCAATTTCCACACGTGCAGGTCACCCAAGCTTTACTTTTTACGAAGGCCCCCCTTCCGCTAATGGTACTCCGGGTATCCACCATGTGATGGCGCGTGCTATCAAAGATATTTTTTGTCGCTATCAAACACTTAAAGGAAAGCAAGTAAAGCGTAAGGGCGGTTGGGATACCCATGGTTTACCAGTGGAGTTGCAAGTAGAGAAAGAATTGGGTATTACCAAAGAAGATATTGGTAAGAAAATAAGCGTAGAAGAGTATAACCAAAAGTGCCGTGAAACTGTCATGAAATTCACGGGACAATGGAATGATTTAACTCAAAAAATGGGCTACTGGGTAGATTTGGAAAACCCTTATGTTACCTATCAAACGCCCTACATAGAAAGTGTTTGGAATTTATTGAAACGGCTTTACGACAAAGGCCTGCTGTATAAAGGTTATACCATTCAGCCTTATTCTCCTGCTGCTGGTACGGGATTATCTTCACATGAATTGAACCAGCCTGGCTGCTATCGAGATGTTAAAGACACTTCTTTAACGGCTCAGTTCAAAGCGATTCAGAATGCGAAATCTCAGTTTTTATTTGAATGGAGTCAAGCTAATCCTGTATATCTTTTGGCATGGACTACAACTCCATGGACCTTGCCATCCAACTCTGCCTTAACCGCAGGGAAAGGGATTACCTATGTGCTGGTAAAGACTTTTAATCCCTATACCTTTCTTCCTGTACACGTAGTACTTGCTAAGGATTTACTTAAAAACTATTTTACCGCTTCGGCTGAAAATGGGGATTTTGATGCCTTTTTAGCTGCAGAGAAAAAACCTCAAGCCATTCCTTATCAGGTAGTAGGGGAATGTAAAGGCTCTGATTTAGAAGGAATTGAATACGAACAATTAATGCCCTATGTGCAACCTGCTACACCGGCATTCCGTGTGATTTTAGGTGATTTCGTGACGACTGAAGATGGAACGGGAATGGTTCATACAGCTCCAACTTTTGGGGCAGATGACTTCCGAGTTGCACAACAAAACGGTATTCCTGCTATCATGGTATTGGATTCCAATGGCAAAGAAGTGCCTTTGGTGAATCGCCAAGGTCAATTTGTTCAAGAAGTAAGTGATTATGCTTTAGAGCCAGTTAAAGAAGCTTACCTTTCGGAAGAAGAAAAAGAGCAGGCCAGAATTAAACAAGGCCGTGATAAGTATTTGTCAGTGGACGAGCGAATAGCCATTCAATTGAAAACGGAAAACAAGGCATTCAACGTACAGAAATTTGATCACCCGTATCCACATTGTTGGAGAACAGATAAACCTGTTTTATACTATCCATTAGATTCTTGGTTTATTAAAACCACAGCAGTAAAAGATAAATTGATTGCTTTGAATCAAACCATCCAGTGGAAACCTGAATCTACTGGTACGGGTCGTTTTGGAAACTGGTTGGAGAATTTAGTGGATTGGAATCTTTCGCGTTCGAGGTATTGGGGAACTCCTTTGCCCATTTGGAGAACGGAAGATGGTGCTGAGGAGATTTGTATTGGGTCCTTGGAGCAGTTGACTTTTGAATTGGAGAAGGCTTTAGCTTCAGGTAAATTAAATGCAGAGCAAGCCCAAGGGAATCAAGATTTTTTAGCCGCCATACAAGCTGGTACGGCTGACCTTCATCGTCCTTTTGTTGATCAGGTTTATTTGATTAGTGCTCAAGGAGCAATATTATCTAGGGAATTAGATCTGATTGACGTTTGGTTTGATTCTGGTGCTATGCCTTTTGCTCAATGGCATTACCCATTTGAAAATCAAGACATATTTAAAGAATCATATCCAGCCGATTTTATTTCAGAAGGTGTGGATCAAACTCGGGGATGGTTCTTTACCTTACATGCGATCTTTAGCATGGTAGAAGATTCTGTTGCATTTAAAAATGTCGTTTCTACTGGCTTAGTATTAGATAAAAATGGCAATAAAATGTCCAAACGTTTGGGTAATGCCATTGACCCTTTTGATACCTTGAAAAAGTATGGGGCTGATCCTACGCGCTGGTATATGATTACCAATGCACAGCCTTGGGATAACTTAAAATTTGATTTAGCGGGTATCACCGAGGTGAGAAATAAGTTTTTTGGCACCTTAACCAATACGTATAATTTCTTTGCTTTATATGCTAATTTAGACGGATTCGACCCGAAGCCCAATCCATTAGTAGAAGCTAATTTAACCGAATTAGATCGTTGGGTTTTATCTAAATTAATGCAATTAATTCAAGAGGTAGATGAGTCTTATGCTACCTATGAGCCAACCAAAGCGGGTCGAGCAATTCAAGATTTTGTATGTGATCATTTATCAAACTGGTATGTACGATTATCTCGAAGAAGATTCTGGAATCCAGAGTCTACGGAAAAAGGAATCAATCCGGATAAACAAGCGGCTTACCAAACTTTATATACTTGTTTGGAGACAGTTGCTCAATTGATGTCGCCCATAGCGCCTTTTTATGGAGATTGGTTATACAAGAATCTAAGCCAAAAGGAATCTGTTCATTTAACGGATTTTGTTCAAGTTAATCCGTCTTGGGTCAATCCAGATTTAGAAGCTTCCATGGACCTAGCCCAACGAATTTGTTCTTTGGTGCATTCTATTCGTAAAGTACATAAATTGAAAGTACGTCAGCCATTGGCACAGGTTTTAGTGCCAGTTTTACAAGAACAAGTTCGGGATCAAATTCGTCGAGTAGAAGATTTGATTAAATCGGAGGTTAATGTAAAGCAAGTCAATTATTTAGACGATGCAGCGGGAGTATTGAGCAAAAAAGTGAAACCTAATTTCAAGGCCCTAGGTCCTAAATTTGGTAAAGATATGAAGGCTGTTGCGGAAGCAATTAGCTCAATGAGTTCAGATGATTTACAATCATTGGAAGCACATGGGACCATTTCAAAGGCTGGTTTTTCTATTGAATTAGCGGATGTGGAGATTTTGACTGAGGATATGCCAGGTTATTTAACGGCCAGTGAATCGGGTTTAACCATTGCGCTAGATAATCAATTGAGCCCATCATTGGTTCGAGAAGGTAGAGCACGTGAATTCGTAAACCGCATACAAAACCTAAGAAAAGATTCGGGATTTGATGTGGTGGATAAGATAAACATCGAGGTGCTCCAGGGTGATGAGGCATGGGAAGAAAGTATCCGTGAATTTGAGTCATATATTTGTCAAGAAGTGCAGGCTTTGCGTATTGATTGGAAGGAGTCGCTAGACCAAGCGTCTGAAATTTCCATCGATGACACCATTTTATCGGTCAAGGTGACGGTTCATAAATAAGAAGCTATGGTATTCAATTCCTTGCAGTTTTTAGTCTTCTTTGGAATTATTACCAGTGCCTATTTTTTATTACATCCCAAATTTCGTTGGCTCTTACTTTTAGTGGCCTCATGCTACTTTTATATGGCTTTTGTGCCCATGTATTTGGGTATTTTAGGCTTCACCATTGTCATCGATTATTTTGCTGGCATTTACCTAGAACGTTTTGAAGGCCTTCAAAAAAAGTTATTTTTATCGGCAAGTTTGTTAGCCAATATTGGTGTTTTGGCCATATTTAAGTACTATCATTTCATTGATCAAAACATCGAATGGTTATCCGAAAGTTTGGGGACACATGTTCAGCTTCCGGTTTTGGAAATGATTTTGCCCATTGGATTGTCCTTCCATACGTTTCAAGCCATGAGTTATACCATAGAAGTATATCGTGGCCATCAAAAAGCTGAGAGGAATTTTGGGATTTATAGTCTTTATGTCATGTTTTACCCTCAGCTGGTAGCAGGCCCCATTGAAAGACCTCAAAATTTGTTGCACCAATTTTACGAAGTGCATGCTTGGGATTGGAATCGAGTCAAATCAGGCCTTTTACAAATGGCGGCCGGTATTTTCAAAAAGGTAGTCATAGCGGATCGATTGGCTTTATTAGTTGATCCAACTTATGAACATATTCAGGATCAATCTAGTGGAGCTTTAGTTTTAGCCGCGTTTTTTTATTCCTTTCAGATTTATTGTGATTTTTCAGGTTATTCGGATGTGGCCATTGGCGCTGCCAGGGTTATGGGTTTTAAATTAATGGATAATTTTAACGCTCCTTATTTTGCTAAATCCTTGCCTGAATTTTGGCGTCGTTGGCATATATCCTTATCTACTTGGTTCAAAGATTACGTTTATTTCTCTTTAGGGGGGAACCGAGTGGCTGTTCCCAAATGGTATTTTAATATCATGGTCGTGTTTATTTTATCGGGAATTTGGCATGGCGCAAGTTGGAATTTTGTGATTTGGGGGGCTTTGCATGGTATTTTTCAGGTGATAGGTTTAAGTATCAACCGAGTGTTCCCTAGTTTGGCTGCGGAGGCACAAAAGCAGATTTGGGTACAATGGCTGTATCGCATCTTGACTTTCACCTTGGTGACATTTGCTTGGGTCTTTTTTAGGTTAAAACACTTTACGGAAGTAAAACAGTTTTTTTCAACTATAGTTAATGGAACAGAAAAAGGCTTGGTTTTGGCCATGAGCCTACAGGAAATCATCTTGTCTTTATGCTTAATAATTTCTTTGTGCTGGTGGGAATACAGACAAAACATATTGCATAAGGCTAACCAAGGCTCATTTGCCTGGCAGTTTAGTTTTTTAGTACTTGCCATTTATTTTTTAGGAGTATTTAGTTTGAAACAATTTATCTACTTCCAATTTTAAGATGCGTCGGATAATAGCCCTTTTTGTATTTCTTCTCTCTTCGGCCATACTGATTATCAGTAGTTCGGAAAAGGGAATGCATTGGATTACCCAAGGGCGATATGCCAGAAACGATGTTTGGGGTGCAGATAAATATCGTTTTGGGGATTTATATGGGATTTCATATTTATCTGATTTTCGGATTGAAAAGGATACGCAATTGTTGCCCTTGCCTGAAAAAATTGATTCAGCCCTAAAGGATTATGACCTAACCATCTTAGGGGATAGTTATTTGTACAGTTCATTTCAAGTTAATCCTGCCTATTTTAATCGGGTCAAATCCCTTCAATTTTATCGCTGGTCAGATACTCAAACACATCTAATTCCTGCTAAAAAGGGAAATAAGCAGGTGTT
This sequence comes from Aquirufa sp. Wall-65K1, assembly GCF_054558475.1. Classification (NCBI taxonomy): domain Bacteria; kingdom Pseudomonadati; phylum Bacteroidota; class Cytophagia; order Cytophagales; family Flectobacillaceae; genus Aquirufa; species Aquirufa sp. Wall-65K1. The sequence continues at coordinate 105,435 of NZ_JBPXKD010000002.1, forward strand.
GTTGATTGAATGCGTTGAAAGAAATATGTGGGATCGAATGAATTTGGCAGACACTAGGTTACGTTTGGACCATCCAATGCCAGAGAAATTAGTCCAAGATCGATCAGTCAAAGAATCCATTTTCTATCAATTAGATCGATTTGATGCAGGGGTTAAAAAAGCCATTTACCACCCTACCTTAGAGTCTAATTTGGATTTTATTTTATTTAACCTTGGGATATTAGGCTGGATAAAAGAGCTAAAAGCGGATTTTACTTGGAGGATTTTAGGACGAACAAATCCTGACGTCAGCGTAGCTCAGGATGGAAAATTTCTATATTTGGAAGAGACAGTCAATCCTGAAAAAAAGACTTCTTCCTTTAGACCCTTGGAGTCAAATCAGGTAGATTTGATGGTAAAAAACCTTCAAGAAATAGAATCTTATTATTTATCAAATGGCTATGATGAGGTTATCTTTTCTTTGATTCCTAATCCCGTGGCTGTATTAGGAACGGAACTGAATGCACCTAATTTGGCATTGGAAAAGATTAAACTACATCCCAAACTCGGCGTCAAATTATTAGACCCTAGTAAAGCTTTGAAGCAAAACGCTCGCATGAATTTTTATCAGTCGGACTCTCATTGGACCCTCAGAGGGGCACAAATATGGCTGAAGGAATTCAATCAAGTGCTCGATAAATTACCCTAATTATTTGGGAAACCAGCTTTTATCTAATTTAGGTAGTAAACTCAGAGCATTCTTATAATAGACCTTTTTCAATACTTCATCTGGTAAACCTAGTCCATAAATTCGCCAAAAAGCGTGTCTTTTTCGGTAATATGGAAAGTATTCATCATCTGTTTCTAACAACCTAAAATACGTGTAATACTCGGATGTAGCCCAAATATCTTTACCGAATAGAACTCTATCTTGGTATTGAATCATGAATTTGCGGGCATTTTTGGGTTGTCTTCCTAGTTCGTGAATTACGGCCCCTATTTCTGTGTACATATTAGGATACGTATCCAATAGACGGCCTAATTCAGCTAAATCATTACCTCTCCAAGCCAAATGTGCGGCTATAAATTTTGTTTTCGGATGCTTGCGAATGATGTCAGTAAGTTCATCCATCACCACCTGCCAGGAAGGATATTTAGAGGCAGGACGGGCTCTACCTGGGAATTGTTTTAATTCCAGCCAGCGCTCATTGGTTTTATCGTGCACATCGAAGAAGGAGATTGGTTCTCCCGTGTGGATTAACACAGGTATATTCAATTCCCCACATTTTGCCCATACTGGATCTAATCTAGGGTCATTGGTACGTAGTCTGTTTCCTTTGGAGTCTTTTACTTCCAAGCCTAGGTCTTTATAAATCTTTAATCCCATAGCCCCAGCTTTTACTTCGGCCTCAAGGGCTGCAACTGTTTTGGCCGTCCAATCGGGACTATCAATATTGGCAAAACTCAAATTGGTAAATACCACCACGCGATTATTGGTTTTTTCACGGCCAGCGCGCGCCGATTGTGTCAAATATTCGGTTCCCGCAGCGATATCGGCTCCTCGTTGTGAGCCCTTTCCACTTAGGTTGACCATGACCTTCATGTTGAGGCTATCCATCTGTTTTAATAGGTAGGCCAAATCTTGATTAGGCATATTAAATTGATGATTATGAATATCAATGAAGGGGTATTTGGCTTGTTTTATTTGATGCTCTGGAACTTTCAAGGTTGAAATTGGATCATATTCCTCGAAACTCATGGTTTTTTCTTGAGCGAAAATAGAGCTACTTATTAGTAATGTGCAGAACAATAGGTATTTCATCTTTTTAATAATTTTAACGAATCTATTCAATTCTGTTCAAATACAGCGCATTTCATAGAGAATTTTGAAAAGGATTCAGGGTATTTCGGTATATTCGAACTTTTATGAAATACCTCAATCTAATACTTTATATTTTGTTGCTTTCCAGTCCACTCTTGGCACAGGATACTGGTAAAAAAGCTAAGAAAGAAAGCACCGCTTTTTCTCCTGCACGAGCAGAGGAATGGATGGCTGAGGGCATGCGTCATTATTTAAAAGAGGATTATGATGAAGCCATTTTAGTTTGGGAGCAGCTATTGCCAGAAATGCCTCAGGAAGCCTCTATTTCTTTTTATTTGGCTAAGTCGTATTTGGCTCAAGGGAAGTCTGTTAATGCCCTTAAATATGCTCAGAAGGCCAATGAACTTTCACCTTATTCTTTAGATTACGGTTTGTTATACGGAGACTTGCTTTTACAGGAGCGCAAGTCGAAGGAGGCCATTGCCTGTTTTTTGAAATTGATTCAATATGATTCCATGCAGCCTGATGTAAATCTTCGATTGGCACAAGCTTATCTTTGGAATAATCAAGGTGACGAGGCTTTGAAAGCATTAAAATCTGCGGAGCCATGGGTTGGTGATTTTCCGGAAATCATTCGGACTAAGCAATACATTTATTTAAAAAATGAACAATGGGAGGAGGCTATTAAAGAAGGAGTAGCTTTTGTCGCCAATAATCCTGAACAGCCTTTGTTTGCTTGGGAACAAATGGAATATTGGTGGCATTTAAGTACTTGGAAAGGAGCAAAATCAGCCTTGGAGCAATTGTCAATAGATTTCCCAAATGATGGTCAGGTTGCCTTATTGAATGCCAATGTTCGCGTTCATGAGAAGAATTTTGCTGGTTCACTCGACTTTTTGGAGCGTTGTTTGGCAGATGCTGATATGCACATCGAGTTATTCAGTCAAGTAACATTACAAACTTTTGAATTGATGTCTGGGAAAACGGATTGGGATAAAGCCTATGCCTTTCTTCAAAAAGCGGTTGCGGCTTTCCCTAAAGAACCTCGTTTTGTGGCGATGCAAGGTGATTTGTGGATGAGTATTTCCAAATTTCAAGAAGGTCAAAAATCCTATTTAAAGGCAGCCAGAAATGGAGGGGGTAAGTTTGAGGTTTGGACTAGAATCATCCAATTAGATTTTGAAATGAATACGCTGGATAGTGTCATTGTGCATGCTCAAGAAGCATTGGAGGCTTATCCGAATCAAGGGTTTTTATGGTTTCAAATGGGTTTTGCTCAATACATGCAAGGAAAAAGTAAAGAGGCATTAGCCTCATTTGAGTCAGCAAATCCTTATGTGCAAGAAAAAGATTCATGGTACGTTCAATTATTTGCCTTGATGGGGGATGCCTATCATGCTGTGGGTAATTACCGTGATTCCGATATGAGTTTTGAAAAGGTATTAGCGAAAAGTCCCGATGAAGAACATGTATTAAATAACTATAGTTACTATTTGTCGCTCCGTAAGGATAAGCTTGACAAAGCCGCCAAAATGGCCAAAATGTTAACGGATAAATTCCCTAAAAATGGTACTTATTTAGATACCTATGCTTGGGTTTTATATCAGCAAAAAGACTACAGCAAAGCTTTACAGTACTTGGAACTCGCATTGAAAGATGAGAAGCAAAACAGTTCAACAGTCTGGGAACATTATGGTGATATCCTTTTTCGATTGGGTAAGACTGATGAGGCCATGAATGCCTGGCAAAAGGCCAAAACCTTGGAAGGTGCCAGTCCTAATTTATTTAAAAAGATAGAGAAGAGGCAAATTATCGAAAATTGAGATAATTTTGTGCTGTAAAAATAATCGCATGCCGAATATAAGCCACAGGAATACTATTTTACTAGTTGTTATGTTTATACTTTTCCAATCCTGTGGAAAAAAGGTAGCTGCCCCTCTGGTAGAAAATGTGGCTGTTTTGGATAGCTTAATTCCTAAAGACACGCTGGTACAGGCAGAAATAAAACCCGTGCCAGTGGAAGTTCAGCCGCCCGTAGAAGAGCCTAAAGAGGACAATAAAGTAGTTTCAGAAGATTTGAATTTCAATTATTTAAAAGCTAAGTCAAAGGTGCTTTGGAAAACAAATTCAAATGCTGATACCTACACGGTAGATATTCGAATGAAAAAGGATAGTTTAATCTGGATGAACATTTCGGTTTCAATGATTACAGGAGCCACTGGTTTATTTTCAAAAGACCGCGTTCAGTTTTTTCATAAGATCAATAATGAATATTTTAATTTGACCTATGATAGTTTAAGTACCAAAATGGGTTTTAAAATTAATTACGAAATACTTCAATCACTCATTGTGGGAAATCAGCCATTCAAAAAGAAGAATTCCAGGGTGATTCGCGAGAATGAAAATTACATTTTGAAGCAAGATGAAGGTCGAATTCAAATTGATAATTATGTGGGCCCCAATCGAAAACTAAAAAAATTATTAGTGAATGATGGACCAACCGAAAATAAATTGACTTTGGATTACGAAGATTTTGCTACGATAAATCAATTTTTATTTCCTTTTTCGAGCCAAATTACCTTAGATGTGAAGGACAAGGACAATAAATTGGTTAAAACACTCATTAGTATAAAATATTCCAAAGTAGAATTATTGGATACCCCTTTAGAATTCCCTTTTAAAGTGCCAGCAAAATACCTCAACAAATAAATCTTGCAACCTTGAAATACATTGTTTTTTTAATCTGTTTTCTATTCGTTTTTTCCCTGGATGCCCAAGTGGATAAAAGAGAGCAATTGGAGCGTCAAAAGAAGGAGAATTTAGCTAAGATTAAAGAATTAAACAGCATCATATCTCGTACTTCCAAAAAGAAAAAAGCCTCATTGGGAAAACTGAATGTGCTAAAAGAGCAGATTGGAGTACAGAAAAAGCAGATTGGTATTTTAAGTGAAAATCAAAAATTATTAGCACAAGAAGCCAATAAATTGCGGCAAGAAAGTGACATATTAGCCGCTAAATTGAAAAAATTAAAGCGTATGTATGCGCAAATGTTATTTGAAGCTCAGAAAACTTCTACCGTATACAATAAGCTCAGTTTCTTACTTCTTTCCTCTAATCTGGGTGAATTTACTCGACGTTTTGATTATTTACGTCAATTTACTAGCAACCGTAAGGCACAAGCCCACAAAATTTTTCAGACTCGTCAAGACTTAATGTCTAAAGAACAGCAGGTTATTTTCAAGAAGACAGAGGAGAAGAAAGTGTTGGTTGAAAAAGAGAAAGAAAAGAAGAACTTGGAAGTGCTTAAAACCAAAGAAGACAAAGTCGTAACGGTACTAACCCAGCAGGAGAAGAAATTACGGATCGAACTAGAACGCAAAAAACTTGCTATTCGAAAATTGGACAATTTAATTGCAGGTATCGTTGCGCGTGAAATTCAGAAAAGTCAGGAAAGAGAGCGCCGTTTGCGTTTAGCCCAGCAAGCTCGAAAATTGGAGGTTAATAAACCCGCTTTACCTACTTTGAAAGGTGATGGCACTTTACCGAAATTGAGTGATAGGTCTACCAAAGATGATGATACTAAATCTGAAACTAGGGTGGAAGCTGCTGAAGATAAAAAAGAGGTAGCCAGAGCAAAAGCAGCAGAAAAGGCTGAGGAAGCCAAAACTGCTCCACTAGAGAAGAATATATATTATATGAATGCGGAAGAAGCTAAATTGGCTAATTCCTTTGGAGCCTTACGTGGGAAAATGCCATTTCCAGTACCTTCCGGTTTTATTTCAGATCACTTTGGGGTACATAAGCATCCCATACTAAAAGGGGTAATGATCAATAACAATGGTATTGATATTCAAACAGCTCCAGGTTCTCCAGTTCATTCTGTATATGAAGGTATAGTACAATCCGTGGTGAATATTCCAGGTATTAACATGGTGGTGGCTATCCAACATGGAGATTATTTTACCGTATATAGTAAATTGGATAATGTGTCTGTTTCCACAGGTCAACGAGTTAGAACAGGTCAGCGCATAGGAAGTGTAGCCTCAGATGATGATGGTACTGCTGAAATAAATTTTCAGGTTTGGAAAAATACCATTCGACAGAATCCTGAACAATGGTTAAGACGCTAATCAGCTAAATTTGTAGGCTACCCTGAACTGGATATTTCTCCCTTGGTCATCCGTGTAATATCTAAATCTATTTAAATAATCTCGATAAGATTCATTCAAGGCATTGGTGACTCTGATTCCCACATCTACACTTTTGAATTGATAGCCCCAATTAACTTGCACCAATTGGTAGCCGGCAGGTGGGTCTGTATAATCTGAGCCGGGTTCCACCCGACTTTGCCGAGAAACCTGGGTAACACCAGCACTGAGGTACTGTTTGTTGCTATTGAATTGATAACGGATTAAATATTCAAAACGGTCAGCTGGAATGTTGACCATATACTCCCTGTTTTTGGTATTGTAAGCCCTGACCAAACTTGTTTTATGTTGGAACGAAATTTTAGGATTAACATGGTAGGTAATTTGACCATCTAATCCATTGAATCTGGCATTGATTTGTTCATAGGTAAATCCAGGAAAAATGCCTCGCAGGGTCACGACATAGAAAGCTTGACCATCGTTTACCATGGGACGTAAATAAATGAAGTCACGAATCTGATTACTATATAAGCCTAATTCAATATCCCACTTATCTAAATTGTATTGAGTATTGAGGCTTAGATTGGTAGCTGTCTCACCTTTTAAGTTTATTTGTCCAATTTCATAGGCAGCAGTACCATGGTGAACGCCATTGGAGAAAAGCTCATTGGCTCCTGGTGCACGGAATGCCCGGGCTAAAATCAAGTGGCTTTCTAGCTGATCTGTCCAGTGGTATTTAATTCCTACGCTACCTGATAGGCCTGTAAATCGCTTTTCATCTCGGTCCACGATGAAAGAATAATTTTTGATAGGACGGTGGGTGATAATTTGCTTTTGGTCTAAGCGAAGGCCTAATTCCAATTCCCATTTTTCTTTAACCATTCTTTCTATGGCAAATAAGCCCAAATTATTTTGTTCATAATTGGGTAAAAGGCTTGTAACGAGCGTAGGTGAGTTAACTCGGTTTCCAGACGTGATATTATCCTGTAAGGAAAAAGTTAGGCCAAATTGGCCTTTCCATAATTGGCTAGCGTTAGACCCATCTAATATTAACTCACCATTCCAGGTACTTAACTGAAAACTTAAGGTATTAATGTTTTTTCCTGCACGGAGCACATCCAATTCCAAGCGTTGATCGGTTTGATGGGCTAAGGTTAAGCGCAAGTTATATTGGCTAGAAACTTGGTAAAAGCTTTTAAACTTTAATAAATCGTGAATGACATCTTGATTTGGGCGGTCAATTTTGCGGATAAAATCCTTTGGAGTGAATTGTGCTAAAGGTCTAGCCAATGCAATAGATCGTTCTAAATCATTGACATTACCAATATGAGAACCCAGAAAGATACCTAATACAGTATGAAAACGACTGTAAAATAAATCCGCCCCGAATTGGCGAGATTTGTAGCCTAACTGGGTAGAAAAATTTTGCTCTTGCACTCCAGTATTCGCTAAATAATAATCAGCCGCCTGAATATTTCCTCCGTTTTTGATGGTTCCTTGAACACGCCAGCCCCAGCCTTTGGCTCCTGTGAAACCACCTTCTAGACTACCTGAACCAACCCATTGTCGACCATTGGTAAAATAGATACTTTGCAATTCACCTTTGATGCCGCTTGTATCTGGAAGGGCATTAGGTTCTAACATCACAATTCCTCCAATGGCGTCCCCGCCATAGCGTAAGCCAGCAGGTCCTTTGATGACTTGGATATTCTTACTCACAAATGGATCTACCTCAGGAGCGTGTTCACTGCCCCAGTTTTGCCCTTCTTGTCTTATACCTTGGTTTAATATGATGACCCTGCTGGAGTGCATGCCATGAATCACGGGCTTAGAAATAGTACTACCTGTTTGTAAGCTTTGTACCCCCGAGATGCCCTTCAACATTTCACCTAAATTGAGACCATCCCTTTCTTTTCTTTCCTCCGCACTTAGCGTACCACGCATTTGCGCACTGGTTTCATTCCTTTTGCCGCTTACAATTACTTCTTGTAGGTGCTCATCATGCACTTGCAAGGCAATATTTTCTTCATGCTCGTTGCTAAGATTAACCTTAATTTCCACCGGGTCATAGCTACTCATTTCACAAACTAAGGTATATGAACCAGGACAGATTTTTTTGAGGGAGAAAAATCCAAGAGAATCGGTTTGGACAGCAATATTTGTCCCCTTTAAATAAACATAGGCCCCTTTGATTTTTTCCTTGTTTTCTTTGGAAGATACATTCCCTTGTAAAGTACAAAAGCAATTTTTCTGCGAATAGCTATCGTGTAATGGAAGTATAAACAAAAAAAATATGACCAGGGATTTTAATTTCATGGGTAGGCCATCTATATAAGATGAGACTTTAAATATACACTCATTTTCGTTTTTAGCCCAATTTTGATAGGATATAACCGATGATCAAGCCATATGGGGCGACCAGTCTTTAAAATAAAACGATAAATTTTTTTTCATAATAATTTGTTTTGTTTAATCTTTTTATAAATTTGTTAAACAAAACAAACACTTCAGATATGACAGCTCTTGAATTTACATACCAGGTTGGAAGCTTTTCTAAGTTTTTGAAACCCTTTGCTTTACGTTTAACAAAAGATATGGATGATGCCAATGACTTGGTTCAAGATACTTTGGTCAAGGCATATTCCAACAGAGACAAGTATGCAGAAGGGACCAATTTAAAAGCTTGGTTGTTTACCATCATGAAAAACACGTTCATCACGCAATACCAGCGGATGGTTCGTAGAAATACTTTTATAGATACTACAGAAAATTTACATTTCATCAACTCACAAGAATCTTTACAGTATAATGGGGCATTAAGCGATTTTGTTCGCGAAGATTTAGAAAAAGCCTTGCAACAAACAGACGAGATGTACCGATTGCCTTTTTTGATGTATTTCCGAGGATTTAAATACCACGAGATTTCAGAAGAATTGGATTTACCTATCGGTACAGTTAAGAATCGTATCCACATTGCTCGTAAAGAATTAAAGAAAAAATTGTACATGTACGCATAGATTTTTCACAATTGATTAGTTTTTTGGTTAACAGAAGAAACAAGCAAAAAGTCAGATTTTATCTGACTTTTTCTTTTAGTCTGTTTAGCTCTTTCAAAAGATGGTTATATTTGTTTAGGTTCGACTAAATGGAAAGAATGAAAAAGAAAAAGGTAATTGTCATTGGTGCAGGTTTTTCAGGAATTTCGGCAGCTACGGCTTTGGCTGACAAGGGATATGAGGTTCAGGTTTTAGAAAAAAATGCTGAGCCAGGGGGTAGAGCTCGCGTTTTTCGAGAGCAAGGATTTGTATTTGATATGGGGCCAAGCTGGTATTGGATGCCGGATATATTTGAGACTTATTTTGGGAAATTTGGTAAAAAGCCTTCGGATTATTACCATTTAAAACGATTGGATCCTTCTTATTCCGTAATATTATCTGACTCAGAAGTTATTGATATACCTGCGGATTTAGCAGGCATTAAGTCCATGTTTGAATCCTATGAAGAGGGGGCTTCGGCTCAATTGGATAAATTTTTGCATCAAGCAGCGTATAAATACCGCGTAGGTATTCAAGATTTCGTGTGGCGTCCTTCCCTAAAGATTTCCGAATTTTTGAGCATCAAAATACTTATTGATGCCATTCGAATGGATGTGTTTTCTTCTTTTTACAAGCATATTCGTAAATTTTTTAAGTCGAGTACCCTCTTAAAATTGATGGAATTCCCCATTTTATTTTTAGGAGCAATTTCACAAAATACCCCTGCTATGTATAGTTTGATGAATTATGCAGAAATAACCATGGGAACCTGGTACCCCATGGGTGGTATGCATCAAATTGTCAAAGGAATGGTAGCTTTAGCTGAGGAAAAGCAGGTAAAATTCACCTATAATGCTGAAGTGACAGGTTTTGAAATTGTCAATAATCATGTTCGAGGTGTAAAGACAGCCAATGGCTTAATGGAGGCAGACATGGTGGTAGCAAGTGCTGATTACCATTGGGTGGAACAGTTATTAGGTGATGATTTTAGGAATTATAACGAAGAGTATTGGGATAAACGCGTAATGGCTCCTTCGTCTTTGTTGTTTTATTTAGGTATTTCTAAACGTTTACCGAAGTTGAAACATCATAACTTATTTTTTGACCGTGATTTTTCAGTGCATTCCCACGAGATTTATACTGAACCTTCTTGGCCTTCGGATCCATTATTTTATGCCAGTGCTCCTTCGGTAACTGACCCAAGTGTAGCCCCTGAGGGATGCGAGAATCTGTTTTTGTTGATTCCTGTAGCTCCTAATTTAGAAGATACAGAGGCGCATCGTGAAAAATATTTTCACCAGTTAATGGATCGTTTAGAAGCATATTGTGGAGAAAATATTCGGGATTTTATAGTCTACAAGCGTTCCTATGCGCATCAGGATTTTATGTCGGACTACCATGCATTCAAGGGCAATGCTTATGGTTTAGCGAATACTTTATTACAAACAGCTATTCTAAAACCTAGTCTGAAAAATAAAAAACTGGACAATTTATATTACACTGGTCAGCTCACAGTGCCTGGCCCTGGCGTTCCTCCTTCATTGATTTCAGGTTTGGTGGTAGCTAATGAGGTAGATAAATCCCTAAAAAAATAGCATGACCCAGATAGATTTATATCAACGTGTTTCTTTGGCATGTTCTAAATTATTGACGAATGCCTATTCAACTTCTTTTTCATCCGGCATTAAGACTCTGTCTAGTCGATTTCACGATCCCGTATATGCGATTTATGGATTCGTACGCTTGGCGGATGAAATTGTAGATACCTTTCATGAGCACGATAAAAAAGTGCTTTTTGAACGTTTTAAGAAGGATACCTATTGGGCACTTGAGGAAAAAATCAGTTTGAATCCGATTCTAGAATCTTTTCAAAGTGTGTATCATGAGTTTGGCATGGAGCAAGAATTAGTGGATGCTTTTTTATATTCCATGGAGTTGGATTTATTTGAGACTAACTACGATGAAGCTGGGTATAAAAGATATATTTATGGCTCAGCAGAGGTAGTTGGCTTGATGTGTTTACATGTTTTTTGTCAAGGGGATAAAGTACAATATCACTCATTAAGGGACGATGCTTGTGCCTTGGGTTCAGCATTTCAAAAAATCAATTTTTTACGTGATATCAAATCAGATTTTGATGAACGAGGTCGGGTTTATTTCCCAGGAGTCGATTATTTGACCATGACGGAGAACGATAAAAAAGCCATTGAGGCTGATATTCAACTGGACTTTGTCGCTGGATTGCGTGGTATCAATCGACTTCCTCAAGAGGCCAAAAATGGAGTTTTGTTGGCCTATTTATACTACACCCGTTTATTTGAGCATATAAAACAGGCACCACTTCAATTAATCAAAGAAGAACGTGTTCGAGTTCCAGACCTAGAGAAGTTATGGATTTTTGTTAAACTAAAATGTGGTTTAGCCTAATTCCATTTTGTAAGATTAGCATAAAAAAAATGTCAACCACTAGGGTTGACATTTTTCATTTTAACCAAATCAGTCAATTAATTTTTTGAACCTGTCACTGCTCCTGCCGCTTTTTTAGCATTTTGAGCTTCTTGCATAGGGTTAGCCTGACCTGCTCCGTAGCTTCTTGGTTGAGCCTTAAACAATTGAACTCGAGTAGGTTGTACAGGCTCCCTTGGGAATGCGTTATCATCCGTATCGATATCCGCAATTTCATAGTAAGGGTCTAAAGTCCACTTAGCTACTTTCTTGCTAGTTGGAATGATTTTCTTCGCTTGAACATCATTTAATCTCCAAATTTCTGCAGGAAAACGAAGTACTTCTTCTGTTCCATCCTCAAAAGTCAATTTAACAATGACCGGCATAGGTAAACCTCCCTTATTTTTAAAATTGACTACATAGAAGTTTTTACCCTCTGCTACTAATTTTCTTTCATCATCTGATAAGGAAGCCAGGTAATCTTGGTATTTCTTTTTTTCCGCATCTGAAGTTGCAAAGCGGTCATAGCTATTGTAAAAGTCCTTCATATCAGGTTCTTTTTCCACCACCGTTTCTTTGATATCTGTTTTGTTTCGGATATTAGAAATGGTCTCTCTTTTAGCTGTAAAATCAGCTTTATCCTTGGCCTTTTTGGCAATAGGATCTTGGTTGTCAATTCCATACCATTCTACGGTTTCAATCGATTGGTTAACAGGCTCTGTTCCATAGAACCAACCTCTCCAGAACCAATCTAAATCAACTCCAGAGGCATCTTCCAAAGTACGGAAAAAATCAGCTGGATAGGGTTGTTTGAATGCCCATCTACGAGCGTATTCTTTGAAGGCATAATCAAATAATTCTCGACCCATAACTGTCTCACGCAAAATGTTCAAAGCCGCGGCAGGTTTGGCATAGGCATTGTTTCCAAAATCCATGATGTTTTCTGAGTTCGCCATGATCGGAACTTGATTTTTAGAATCTAAACGCATGTAAGGAACAATGCTTTGAGCTTCTCCTCTTCTAGCTGGGAAATTTCTATCCCACTCTTGCTCTGCTAAATATTGGCAGAAAGTATTTAATCCTTCATCCATCCAAGACCATTGTCTTTCATCTGAATTGATGATCATTGGGAAGAAATTATGGCCAACTTCGTGGATAATAACCCCAATCATACCATTCTTCACATTTTCTGAATAGGTACCATCTGCTTCAGGACGACCGCCATTAAATGAAATCATAGGGTATTCCATTCCGCCTCCCAAGGTAGCATGACAAGAAATGGCTACAGGATAAGGATAGGCTACGGTTCTTTTGGAATAAGAACGCAGGGTGTGGGCTACGACCATGGTGGAGTATTTCCCCCAAAGTGGATTTCCTTCTTTGGAATAGTAGGACATGGCCCAAACTTTTTTACCTTCTACATCCACTTGCATGGCATCCCAAATGAATTTACGGGAAGCTGTAAAGGCAAAATCACGCACATTGTCTGCCTTATAAATCCAAGTTTTTTTACCTGTCGGTTTACCTTTTTCCGCTAACTCTGCTTCTTCCTGATTCACGATTTCTACTGGACGAGTAGCTGTTTTGGCCTTTTCCCAACGTTTTAATTGGGTAGCGCTCATCACTTGATTTGGATTCAATAATTCTCCTCCAGCACCTACTACCATGTCATTAGGCGCAGTGATGGCTACTTTATAGTTTCCGAAGTTCAGGGTGAATTCTCCCTGACCTAAAAACTGTTTGTGTTGCCATCCGTAGACATCATTGTAAACGGCCATTCTTGGGAACCAGTGAGCAATGAAATAATTGGCGTTACCATCTTTGGCAAAAAATTCATAGCCAGAACGGCCATAATATTCAGTGATTAAATAATTCCAATCAATTGCAAAACTCACGCTAGCCCCAGATTTAACCGGTGTAGGTAAGTCGATCCGCATCATTGTCTGATTGATGGTATAGCGCAAAGCATTTCCTTTGATGTCTTTTACAGCAGTGATTTTATAGCCGTAACTTTTAGGATCTGTTAATTCTTTAAACGCCGCTGCTGAAATACCATTTTTAATGTCGCCAGTTTTAGTGGTATTACCTGCTGCCCCTTTTTCAAATAAGTTTTGGTCTAATTGTAACCACAAATAGGGCAATTCATCTGGTGAATTATTGAAATAGGTGATTGTTTCAGAACCGGTGATTTTTCTATTGATATCATCTAGTTCAACTTTAATATCATAATCTGCACGCTGCTGCCAATAATCTTTACCGGGTGAGCCACTGGCTGTACGGTAGGAATTGGGTGTGGGCAAAATTGATTCTAATTGTTCGAATCGACCGTTTGCATTATAAGTACCTGTGGAAGATTGACCCAAAACAGAATGGGAAAAAAGTCCTAAAAGGAGGAAGAAAAATAGTTTTTTTGTCATTGATGAGCTCTTTTTTTTCAAAAATAGAAAAAAGATTTTACTCTTTGTTCATCTATTTTTAAGCCTTCGTTGATTATCAGGCAGGACAGACTAAAAAAAAAGGATAGATTGCTATTTTAGTCTTAGGTAGATTTTGTAGTTTTGAAGCTTATAGATATAATTTAAACTGTTGAACCATGAGTGTGATTATAGGCCAAAAAGAATATTTCAAAGGCATCGAAAAAATTAAATTTGAAGGAGTTGATTCTGATAATCCTTTAGCATTTCGTTACTATGATGAAAATAGAATAGTAGCGGGTAAAACCATGAAGGAGCACCTTCGTTTTGCTATTGCGTATTGGCACTCTTTTTGTGGAGATGGTTCAGACCCATTTGGACCAGGCACGCATCACTATCCATGGGATGTAGCATCTGATCCTCGTCAGCGCGCGGCAGATAAAGCTGATGCAGCATTTGAATTTATTACCAAAATAGGTGCACCATTTTATTGTTTCCACGACGTGGATGCTATCGACCAGTCGAATGATCCGAAAGAATTCAGCAGTCGCGTGCAATACATATCCGATATTTTTGCCAAGAAACAAGCGGAAAGTGGCGTTCAATTACTTTGGGGAACGGCCAATTTGTTCTCAAATGAGCGGTATATGAACGGTGCAGCGACCAATCCAAATTTTGAAGTAGTGGCCCATGCGGGTGCTCAGTTAAAATCAGCGATTGATGCAACGATAAAATTAGGAGGTCGTGGTTATGTTTTCTGGGGAGGTAGAGAAGGTTACATGTCATTATTAAACACAGACATGAAACGCGAGCGTGAGCACTTTGCTCGAATGTTGCATACTTGTGTGGAATATGCTCGTAGAAATGGATTTAAGGGTAAATTCTTTATTGAACCAAAACCTTGTGAGCCAACTAAGCATCAATATGATTATGATTCAGCTACGGTGATTGGTTTCTTGAGAGAGTTTGATTTGCTTTCTGAATTTGGATTGAATTTAGAGGTTAACCATGCTACTTTAGCTGGACATACTTTTGCACATGAGTGCCAAGTAGCCTCTGATAATGGAATGCTAGCTTCGATGGATGCTAACCGCGGAGATTATCAAAATGGTTGGGATACTGACCAATTCCCAACGGATATTTATGAATGGGCTGAAGCTATGGCCATCGTATTACGTCAAGGTGGTTTAGCTGGAGGAGGAATTAACTTTGATGCGAAGCGTCGTAGAAATTCAACGGATGCGGCTGATTTATTCTATGCTCACGTAGGTGGAATGGATACCATTGCTCGTGCTTTATTGATCGCTGATAAGATTTTAACTCACGGAGAAATGGATCGTTTGAAAGCTGCTCGTTATGCCAGCTTTGATTCAGGTAAAGGTGCGGAATTTGAGCAAGGAAAATTGAAATTGGAAGACTTATATCAAATTGCCACTGAAATTGGTGAGCCAGCCTTGATATCAGGAAAGCAAGAATATTTAGAAAATTTATTGGGCAGATTTGTCTAAGAAAATGAAGAAAATTCTCTTTTTATTGCTGTTAATTGGCAGCAATGTTAAAGCAGCAGGGCCGAAAGACCCTGCTCTTTTTTCAAGTGCCAAACCCTGGGCATATTGGTGGTGGCCTGGAAATGCTGTTTCTGAAAAAGGAATTACGCATAACTTGGAGGCTTTTTCTAAAGCAGGTTTTGGGGGTTTACATATCATTCCCATTTACGGAGCTAAAGGTTATGAGAAGCAATTTTTGAATTACCTAAGTCCTGAGTGGAATAGCAAATTGGCATTTGTCTTGAAGGAGGCCAAAAGGTTACACTTGGGAATTGATTTAACCTTAGGAACAGGCTGGCCGTATGGAGGACCCCAAATTGGAGCAGCCGAAGCGGCTAAATCTTATAAAATTCAACAAATAACTTTATCTGAAGGAGAAAAATTAGCCCCAATTTCCCCCGCGCTTGATAAATTTCCGAATGCTAAATTGGTATCCATCACCGCTTATCAAGCTAAGAATTTTCAAGAAGATTTATGGCCATTATATCAACAGGGCCAACTAGCCAACTGGAAAGCCAAAGTCTCTAATACCGTTGTTTATTTGTTTTACCAGACATTAACCCAACAAAAGGTGAAACGCGCCGCTCCGGGTGGAGAAGGTTTGGTCATGGATCATTTTTCTCAAGAAGCTTGGGATGTTTATAAACAACCATTCGCGGCTGTCTTAAAAAAGTCGCATGCCCCCTTAAGAGCCATTTATACCGATTCTTATGAAGTTTATGGAGCAAACTTTAGTCCTCGTTTATTTGATGAATTTAAGCGCATAAACGGCTACGATTTACGCCATTATTTACCCGTTTTGGCAGAAGCAAAAGCAGAAGGCGAATTCCAAAACCAAGTTTGGGCGGATTATCACCGTACCTTAGCTCATTTATTGTTAAATCAGTTTACCAAACCTTGGGCACAATGGATTAAAAGTCAAGGATTTATAAGTCGGGATCAAGCACATGGATCCCCTGGAAATTTAATTGATTTATATGCCTCAGTGGACATTCCTGAAACCGAGTTTTTTGGAAGTAAGCCCTATACCATTCCAGGTTATCGCATTGATCCTGATTATGATAGCGTTCGATTTGGAATACCTGACCTAAGAAATATCAAATTGGCTTCTTCGGCAGCTGATATCATGGGTAAAAAACTAGTTTCTTGTGAAACAGCTACTTGGTTAGGAAACCATTTTAAAGTTTCATTGGCTCAAGTAAAACCCATCATTGATGAAGTTTTTATTGGTGGAGTCAACCATGTTTTCTACCATGGTGCTACCTATTCACCACCCGAAGTAGCCTGGCCAGGTTGGTTATTTTATGCTAGTACCAATTTTAACCCACAAAGTCATTTTTGGGGTGCATTGCCCGAATTGAACAAGTATATTGAAACATGTCAAAGCATGTTACAGAAGTATCCGACCGACGCTGACTTGCTCTTGTATTTTCCCATGGAAGATATTTGGCATCAAAGAAATTCATCCGGTAAAACCCATGCGCTGGATTTGCATGCCAATAGTCGTGATTGGATGATTCAAACCCCATTTGGTAAATGGTCCAATGCCTTACAAAACCGTGGTTTTCAGGTCGATTATGTATCTGATCATTTACTTAGCACTTTACAGGTAGTAGCTCCAAAGAGATGGAAGGCCCCTTCGGGTAATACCTATAAGATGTTATTAATTCCTCCTAGTACCCATTTGTCTTTGGAAACTATGGAATTATTAGCCGGATGGGTTAAGCAGGGTATGCCCGTTTATTTTTTAGAACATATTCCCTCAGTGCCTAGTACTTGGAATTATTCAGATGAACAAAAGGAGCGCTGGAATAAGGCCCGAGAAAGTTTTCTATTAAAGGTATTATCTGATCCTGCTGATGCCTTAACTCGTCACGCTGTCAGTAAGGAAACGATGGCCGAGCAAGGGCTTTCTTTTATCCGTAAAAGGACGGAAAACGGTTTTGCTTATTTTGTTAGCAATTTATCCCATCAGTTTTCAGAGGGAAATATTTCCCTAGCAAAATCTGGTTCGAGCCTTGAACTTTTGAATCCATTAACACAGGAGTTGAAGAAAATTAAATTACCGAAATCCAAAGTTTTAAACTTAGTCTTGGCGCCAGGTGAAAGCCGGATTATCAAGGTGTCAAATACCTTCAAAGGAGGGGAAATACAAGCTTTGTTAGAAAAACAAGAAGTCTTCATCCAGCCTAAGGGTAACATACAAGTGGATTTTTTACATGGTTCGCCCTTTTTACCTTCTTCCCTTAAAATGAAGGAATTAAGCTATTGGACGAAGGACTCATCTACGCATCAATTTAGTGGCTCTGCGAAATACTCCTTTGATTTTTCTTTAACTGCGGAAGAACTAAAATCAGCTAAAATCCTTCATTTTGATCAGGTTAGAGATTGGGTAAAAGTCCGATTAAATGGAAAAGATGTAGGAATAGTTTGGTCAATTCCATTTCAATTAAAGCTTCCTGCAGGAATATTGAAAGAAGAAAACCACATCGAATTGGAAGTAACCAATGTATCAGCTAATCGAATCCGCCAGTTGGATAAAGAGGGAGGGAAATGGAAAAATTTCTATGAGATTAATTTTGTGGACATTCGCTATAATCCTTTTGATGCTTCTAATTGGCCCATAACGGACAGTGGCCTGCAAGGTAACATCTATTTTAGTAATCGATGAATGCTCCATTAGCCCACTTATCTGAGCAAATGCATGCCCATGCCCAGGAAGAAAATTCGTTCTGGATGAGGAAATACATGCGGGATCAATTCCCATTTTTAGGGATTAAGAAACCGCTGAGGCATCAAATTCTCCAGGCATGGTACAAGCAGGAAGGTAAAGGTTTAGATTGGTTTGTGGTAGCCAATGAATTATTTCAAATGAGGGAACGAGAATTTCAATACCTCGCATTGGATTACCTCTTATTGGAGAAAAAACAATGGGATGATCGAATTCCCGAATTAGTGGAAAATTGGATTGGAAATCAATCCTGGTGGGATGTTGTAGATGTTTTGGGACCACATGTTATGGGGCATTATTTATTGAAAAATCCTGCTCAACGAGATTTTTGGATTAGTCGTTGGATGTCATCAGGTAATTTTTGGCTTCAACGGGTTTGTGTTTTGTTTCAGCTGACGTATAAGCAAAAGACCGATATTGCCTTATTATCCAGCATCATTTTGGAACTTTCTCGGGAGAAAGAATTTTTCATCCAAAAAGCTATCGGTTGGTCATTAAGACAATATGCTCGAGTGGATGGTATTTGGGTGAAAGATTTTGTTAAATCCCATGAATTGGCCGCCTTGAGCAGGAGGGAAGCTTTAAAGCATTTATAGAAAAAGCCTTGTCGGAATGATTCTATTCTGACAAGGCTTTTAAAATGAAATGGCATCAGTGATTATGCCTTATTCCTTTTTTTCATTAGGGCCAATTCGTGGGCTGTATCATAATAGCTACGTAAATTGGACCAATCAAAGGTATCCGCAATACTCTCTACGCGGTTTCTTTGCGTAATTCTTTCCCTTTGAGATTGTTGGGTAAATTTGAATAAATTGTTGGCCAATTGTTCCACCGACTCTTGGTAAGTTTGGCTTTTACGATTCACTACGCTTACGCCCCATTGCTCATAATCTCGCATGATTTGCATGATATAATCCCCAAAGCCAGATAAGTCGGAAGTAACAGTAGGCACTCCTCTAGCCATACATTCTAATGGAGTATAACCCCATGGTTCATAATAACTTGGGAATACACCTAAATGACAGCCTCGTACAAACTGACTGTAATCTAAACCAAATAATGGATTCGTAGAAACAATAAAATCAGGGTGATAAACAATCTTGACTTTATCATCTGGGTTATTCAATAAATTGGTGCGATGCAGATTGCGGATGATGTCATCTTCTTGTTTCAATAAGTGAGTAACCACTTTAGGACGAGAACCAGATTTCCAAGTTTGAACTGTTCTTCTAAGACGAAGTCGCCAATATTCATCAACAAAATTGTTTAAATCAGGTAATTGTAGGTTGTTGGAAGAAGCAGCTGCTAAAAATAGTTTTTCCCCTACTTCTTTTTCAATGGCTGAGCAGTTCTCTCGAATTTCATTTAATACGGCACGTGAATGCAATACTTCTGGATCAATGGAATGGTATGGCTGCTTGGTGACAAAAAACATTACCACCGTTTTCTTGGAGCCAATGTCCTTCATTTTTTGATTTAACAAGGCGAGTGCATCAAGCGTTAAATCGTATCCTTTATTGCTATATTCGAATCGACCAGAGGTAAATAAGTAGAGGGTTTGATCCAGGTCAAATGCTTGACTTTGGAAAAAATGCCCCATGACAAATTCAGATAAATTCTGCTTGTATTTGGAATGCAAATTTTGATGCTCATGCAAGGCTGCGAAGCGTTGGATATTCAATCCATTTGGCAAGATCAATTCAGGTATTCGACCCAAAAAATATTGACATTCTTTGGCCGTGATATCACTGACGGTAGTCAAAACGTCTGCTTTTTGAGCGGCATGTCTTTCAAAGCTAGCTTGAGCTTCAATGCCATAATTAACGGCTTCTTTATACCAGTCAAATGTATCTATGACATCATAAAAATTGGGAACATTGCCGGCGAGGTAACGCCCTAACATGGTAGCATGTGTCGTGAATACCGTTGAAATTTTTACTTTATCTTTCTTTAAATCAGGTAAACAAGTGGAAGCCATCCATTCATGAAAATGAACGATTAGGTCTTTTTTATTCTGATTTTCTTGTGCCCATTTCGTGATGAATAGTCGGATTAATTCCCCCAAAGCAATGGTTTGGTTTACTAATTCTTCTACTCCTAAGGTGGAGATTTTATGGTTTTCCCAAATTCTACCTTTGATGGCATTTATTTGTTCATAAATGGAAGCTATGTCAAAGAGAATGATTTTTGGTTTACCGGTTATTAACCAATTACCATAATGCACTTGATATCCTTGCTCCCTCATCCACAAAATAGCCCTTTCCATTGGGGTGTCTTCCCCCACTGGTAGAGCCTCAAATTCAGCTGCAGCCGTTTGAGGAAAATAGGGGCCTAACAAGGCATAGTCATCTCCCCATTTTTCCACCATAGAAGGAACTTTGGTACGAATAACCGTATATATTCCACCTACTTGATTACATGTTTCCCAAGCTACTTCGACTAAGAATTTCTTTTTAACTACGGGCTTTCTTGTTTTAATTTCGTTCGTCATAGTGAAATGATTTAAGACATGTAAGAGGCACTTTCAATGACTTCCGTTTTTCCATTTTTGGTAATGGTGAAATTAAAGCCTTTTTGAATAGCATAAGCACCATATTCTCCTTTTTTATTCATGGCTAAATAGCCAACTTGAAATTCTTGGTATTTATATCGTTTAACTATCCGCATAATGGCTTCTTCACAAGCCTGCTGTGGACTTTTACCTTGTCTCATAAACTCGACAATCAGGAAGGAGCCCAATGTTTTCATCACAAATTCTCCGAGGCCGGTAGCACAGGCTCCACCCACTTCATCATCACAAAATACAGCTCCACCAATGATAGGAGAATCCCCCACGCGACCATGCATTTTAAAGGCCATGCCACTTGTGGAGCATGCCCCCGCTATTTCACCGGCTTTTCCTAAGGCTAACAAGCCGATGGTATCATGTCGTTCGATGTTGACTTTTGGCTCATATTTAGCTTGTTTCTTCCACTCAAGCCAAGCTTTTTTAGATTTTTCTGTCAATAAATTCTGCTTTTTGAAACCTTGCGACAGGGCGAATTCCAGAGCTCCAGCACCAGAAAGCATGACATGGGGTGTTTTTTCCATTACAGCCCTAGCTACCGAAATAGGATGCATGATGTGTTCAAGAAAGGTAACAGATCCGGCATTGCCCAGGTGATCCATGATACAAGCATCCAAGGTCACATGTCCATCTCGGTCTGGATATCCTCCATACCCCACCGTCGTTTCATTGGGGTCTGCCTCCGGTACCCAAGCACCCGCTTCTACACCATCCAAGGCTTTTCCTGTTTCCATGATTTTTTGATACCCCGCCTGGGTACCTTTTTCATTTTTCCAAGTAGCTATGATAATGGGTTCTGGGATGCTTTGCTGTTCTAATAAAGCAGGACTAGCAAGTCCTAAAATTCCTGTAGTTTTTAAAAATGATCTTCTTTTCATTCAATATTTATGGCCTCGCCCACTTAAGAATTAATTTTGTTTGTTGATTGAATAACAAATGTGTAAAATTGTCTTTCTAAATTAAAATAAAATCTTTGAATTTTCATCTTCAAATGAGTGCCCAACGCATCAATGAGACAATTTAAATCCTTTTTCCCTTTAATCGTAACCTTAATTTGGACTTATGCCTTGCATACCAATTGGGGCACCTTACCTCCGATGGGTAAATTACTAAGTCCTTTCCACGGATTCTGGGTCAATGCTGAGAAAGCAGATGCCTCGGAGCAAACGGAGGAGACCCTACAAATTCCTGGTTTAATTGAGCCTGTTCAAGTCTTGTACGATGAAATGGCTATTCCCCATGTTTTTGCTAAAAATGACCACGATTTATACTTGGCTCAGGGTTATTTAACAGCCAAAGATCGTTTGTGGCAAATGGAATTTCAAACCCATTTTGCTGGTGGAAGAATTTCGGAAATCGTCGGATCTAAAGGAATGGCCTCGGATCAATTTCAACGAAGAATGGGGGCTGTGTATGGTGCGGAGCAATCCTTAAAAGGTATGGTGGAAGATCCAGTGGCTAAAGCCTCGCTAGAAGCTTATACAGATGGAGTTAATGCTTACATAGAAAGCTTAAATGACCGAACATTACCCTTAGAATATAAATTATTGAATTATCGTCCTGAAAAATGGGCACCTATTAAAAGTGCCTTATTTTTAAAAAATATGTCATTTGTTTTGGCTTCAGGTACGGATGATTTAAAGATGACTAATATTTTGAGAAAGTATGGTCGTGAAGTAGCCGAGCATTTATTCCCAAATTATCCCTTCGAAGAAAGTCCGATTATCCCCGAAGGGACTCCCATAGATTTCAAGCCTTTGCCTATTCCGGCAGCTCCTGCAGATTTTATAGGTTTAGGAAGTACCATGAAAACTCCAGAAAAAGATCCGAATACGGGATCGAACAACTGGGCAGTAGCGGGGAATAAAACGATATCGGGAATGCCAATTTTAGCCAATGATCCCCATTTGACGCTTTCATTGCCTTCCATTTGGTATCAAATGCAATTGGTAGCACCAGGTATCAATGTTTATGGATCTACCATGCCAGGTTCACCCAATGTGATTGCCGGATTTAATAAGAACATCGCTTGGGGAGTTACCAATGTGGGTTCGGATGTGTTGGATTGGTACCAAATTAAATTCAAAGATGCTTCTAAGCGAGAGTATTGGCATGATGGGAAATGGAAAAAAACGACCATGCGCATAGAGAGGTTTAAAGTAAGAGGGGAGGATGATTTTGTTGATACCGTGTTTTTCACGCACCATGGTCCGGTGGTTTATTTGAGTCACGAAAAACCATTCCGTTCGAATATACCGGTTGGACATGCTTTAAAGTGGATTGCCTTGGAAAAATCGAGCGAAGTTTCTGCTTTTTATCAGTTAAATCGTGCTGCCAATTATGAGGAATATAAAGCGGCAATTACCCATTTTTCTGCACCAGCGCAAAACTTTGTTTTTGCTAGTAATCAAGGAGATATTGCTCTTTGGGTCAATGGAAAATTCCCTTTAAAATCTCCTTTACAAGGTAAATATCTATTGGATGGAACGGATCCAGCAGCTGATTGGAAGGGCTATATTCCTCATGATCATGATCCGCATGTTAAAAACCCGCCTAGAGGATTTGTGAGCTCAGCAAACCAATTTTCGGTGGATAAAAGTTATCCATATTATTTGGGCTGGCAGTTTGCTCCCTCTGAGCGTGGAAGAAGAATTAATGAGCGCTTAACAGCCATGAATAAAGCCACAGTTGATTCATTGAGGGGGCTGCAAAATGATAATTTTAATATCAGGGCCCGTAGATTATTGCCATTATTATTGCCTCATATTACCAATCCTAGTCCAGCCATGGCATCAGCCATCGATGTATTGAAGAAATGGGACTTGCAGAATTCGAAGGAATCCATTGGTGCTACTATTTTTGAAAATTGGGTGATTTTATTGCAGTCTTTCCTTTGGGATGATGAATTCAATAGTGATGAAAAGGCGCCTATGAATATTCCAACGGTGGATAGAACATTGAAATTGATCATCGAAGAACCGACAGCAATTTGGTGGGACAATGTGAAAACCAAGAATAAGAAGGAAAGTATGGATGATATCATTCGAACTTCTTTCCAAGCCAACGTAGATAGTTTAACTAAGCTACATGGACCATTAGGTGCTGATTGGGTTTGGTACAAACATAAGCAGACGGGTGTTCGTCATTTAATTCCAGGCATGGATGCCTTGAGCCGACTCAATATTCCCATTGGCGGAGGTGGTACCATAGTGAATGCTTCAACTACCAAAACAGGACCTTCTTGGAGATTGGTGGTTGAATTGTCTAAATCAGGAAATCCGAATGCCTATGGCGTTTATCCAGGCGGACAGTCAGGAAATCCGGGTAGTTCACATTATGATGATTTAATTGATACCTGGGCCAAAGGAGAGTTAAGACCCTTATTATTTTTGAATCAACCTGATCAAAAAACCAATCGAATTCGTAAAAAAATGATTTTAACTAAGTAATTATGGCACAGCGTAACGTGAGTACATCTTTTGCCCTTACTACAATTCTCATTTTGGTAATATTGGGCGCAATTGTTCAAATATATTTGCCTTGGTATGCCATGGGAATTGTGTTTGGAATAATTTCCTTCTTTTTGGCTTTACCGAGTAGATCGGCATTTTTAATTGGATTAGGGGCTGGATTTATCCTTTGGAGCGTTTCTGCGATTTGGATGGATAGCCAATTCCCAAGTACTTTGCCTTCACGCATGGCACAAATTTTACCTCTAGGTGGAAGTGTGCTGGCTTTATACTTGCTTACAGGTGTTTTTGGAGGTTTAACTGGGGCATTATGGTCCTGGGCAGGCTCAAAATTGAGAGGAAATCATTGAAAATTGTAATTTTTTAGGACAACTGAATAAGACCTTGTATCTTTGCGTCCTAGTCATTTTTAAACATTATACCCCGTGAAAAATCTTCATTATGCTTGGTTAGTAGTTTTAACTTTTGCAATTGCTTATTTGTATTTTAAACCATCAGGGTCTTCAGCAGGAATTGGAGCCACTACTTCTGACGGAAAGAGAATTGTATTCGTTAATTCAGATTCACTTTTGAATAATTATCAATTCTACAAAGACGCTCAAAAAGAGTTTGAAAATAAAGGATACCGTTTACAGGTTGATTTAGGTCAAAAAGAAAGAGCACTTCAAGGGGAATTGCAAGCTATCCAACAACGTGCTTCTGCTATGACTCAAGCAGAATTGCAAGCCGCTGACATGACTTTAAAAAAGAAGGGTGCAGAATTGCAACAATATAGCCAGCAAAAGCAAGCTGAGTTAGGTCAAGAACAAGCTAAGAAAAACGAAGAGTTATATAATAACATTCGTGAGTATATCACCAAGGTGAACAAAGAGAACAAGTATGAATTCGTTTTGGGTTATTCTAAACTAGGAGGCGGTATTTTATTTGCTGATGCTTCTGTGGATGTAACTCAAAAAATGATTGAAGGTTTGAACAAAGAATACGCTGCAAAAAAAGCGGGTAAGTAATCTTTTAAACGCTAAAAAGCCACGCAGTGCATCTGTGTGGCTTTTTTATTTGTACCAACATGGCAAGAGAAAAAATTCAAAAGAAAGTTGAAATACAGAATAGAAGAGCTTCTTTTGAATATGCATTTTTGGAAACCTGGACCGCAGGATTGGTATTGACAGGCACGGAGATTAAATCCATCCGTCAAGGAAAAGCCAACCTCACAGACGCCTATTGTTTGTTCATGCAGGACGAATTATATGTGAGAAATATGCATATTTCCACCTATGAAGAGGGTACTCATTTCAACCATACGCCACTTCGAGATCGAAAGTTGTTATTGTCTAAAAGGGAGCTGAAAAAACTTCAAAAAGAGTTAAAAAATGTAGGCTTAACCATCATTCCTACTCGATTATTTATTTCAGATAAAGGCTATGCCAAACTGAATATTGCCTTGGCAAAGGGTAAAAAAAGTTTTGATAAGCGAGAGGATATTAAGGAAAAAGATGTCAAGCGAGAAATGGCTAGGCAATTATCCTAAGCTTTATTTCTAAAGCGCTTAGCAAGCTTTACTGCTGCCATGATCAGTATTCCAAACAAGGTAAATCCAAGTAAGCCATAAAGCCAATCCAGGCTATTTTTTCCTACCACTAGAAACACCACTGACACCAATAAAATGGTGGCAATCTCATTGAACAGTCGAAGCTGGGGACCAGAGAAAATAAATTTTTGTTGTCGGAATTTTAAAATTATGTGGCGACAATAGAAGTGGTAAATGGTAATACCAACCACAAAGGCCAATTTTAGGTGCAACCATGTATGTTGCCCAAAACCATCCCACCACTGAAGATAAATAAGACTCAGCCCTGTCAACCAAGTTAAAAACATGGCTGGCATCATGATGGCATTGAATAATAACTTTTGCATTTTTTCGAATTGCGAGGAAAGAATGCTGCGCTCAGGTTCTGCTTTATCTTGAGATTCTGCCTGATAGACCAATAAACGAGGTAAATAGAATAATCCAGCAAACCAACTTACCACAAAAATGATGTGCAGTGATTTTAATATTGGATAGATCATGATCTTTGGTACCGTTTGAAAAAACTATTTACTTTTAGTTGAATTACCCCGAAGATAGCTTCTTTGAAAATATTGGCAGACATTTTACTTTCTCCTTTCGTACGGTCGGTAAAGATAATAGGCACTTCAACAATCTTAAATCCGTATTTCCAGGTAGTAAATTTCATTTCTACTTGGAAAGCGTATCCAATAAATTTGATTTCGTGAAGAGGTATTGTTTCTAGCACTTTTCTGCGGTAACATACAAAGCCGGCGGTAGCATCTTGGATCGGCATCCCTGTGATAAAGCGTACGTAAAAGCCAGCAAAATAGGACATTAAAACGCGTCCTATGGGCCAGTTTACTACATTGACGCCATTGATATACCTAGAACCAATAGCCATATCAGCATCTTGTTCACAGGTCTGGTATAAGCGTACTAAATCGTCAGGATTGTGAGAAAAGTCCGCATCCATTTCAAAAATAAAATCGTATTGCTTTTCGATACAATAGTTAAAACCAGCAATATAGGCAGTTCCTAATCCCAGTTTTCCTTGGCGTTCGATCAGATGAATTCTTTTTGGGAAATCGACTTGTAATTGTTTTACGGCTTGGGCCGTACCGTCTGGAGAACCATCATCTACAATTAACACATCAAATAAAGGATCTAGGCTCATTACCTTTTCGATAATGGCTTGGATATTTTCAATTTCATTGTAGGTCGGGATGATGACAATCCTCGAATTCATAAATTTATATTTTTTGATAGCAAAAACATTCGGTAATATGGTCATTAACCAGGCCCGCAGCTTGCATAAATGAATAGCAAATAGTTGGACCGACGAATTTAAAACCGTGTTTCTTCAGGGATTTGCTCATGGCTAATGAGATTTCCGTACTGCTAGGTAATTCTTGATGACTGAAGAAGTGGCTTTTTATGGGCGTAAACCCTACAAATTCCCAAATGTAGCGGTCAAAGCTACCAAATTTTTCCTGAATTTTGATAAATGCTTGAGCATTCATTTTTAGGGCATTGATTTTTAATCGATTTCGGATAATTTTTGGGTTTGAAAGGCATTCTTCAAACTTATGGTCCTCCCATTGAGCAATTTTTTGATAATTAAATTGATCAAAGGCCTCTCTGAAGTCTTCACGTTTTCTAAGAATGGTAATCCAGCTCAATCCTGATTGAAATCCTTCTAAGATTAAAAGTTCAAACAGTTTTTGTTCATCATGTTGAGGTATTCCCCATTCCTGATCATGGTAGTCTATGTAGAGAGGGTCGGAAGAAACCCAGGCACATCGAGTTTGATTCGTCATATCATTCAATTAGCCTGCAATCAAGTGAATTTATGGGGAATAGCCTTGTTAAAAACTGATAAATTCATAAATGAAGTTTTCCTCTTGCCATTAGAACTGAATTCTTTCAAAAAAATTTCTACCTTTGACCTTAGATGAAGGTGTGTAAATCTTTCCTAAAGATTGTCACTTAATAGGGAATTTGGTCAAAGCCAAAACTGTCCCCGCAACTGTAAGTTTTTGTAAAGCATTTATCAAATCAAAGCCACTGGATTTTCTGGGAAGGTAGATAGATGATGAAAACGAGTCAGGAGACCTGCCTTTTTCGATTCTTGATGTCGCATTACGGAGGATGAGACGAGATCGAGCGTTCGAGTATTTTTTCAATTTTATAGCCGAGAGGCTACACATCATGTTTCATTTAAAATCGCAATGCTTAGCATTGGGGGCGATTTTGTTCCCTAGCGCTTTGGCTTTTGCTCAGCAATCAGCTGAATCTCAATTATTGTCCGAAGTACAAGTTTCTGCCCCAAAGTATCCCCAAAAATTAAGCCAAACGGGGAAGGTGGTAAGTTTGATCAGTCGAACTCAATTAGATCAAATGGCAGGTAAAAGTTTGGCCGAAGTACTACAAAGTCAGGTCGGAATTTCCATCAATGGAGCAAGAAGTGCACCCGGGTCAAATCAAGAAATTTACGTCCGTGGGGCTAACACGGGACATGTATTATTATTGATAGATGGATTTCCTGTAAATGACCCCTCGCATATTTCTCAAGTAATGGATTGGAATTTATTGGATATCAGTTCATTGGAGAGAATTGAAATATTAAAAGGAGGTCAATCTACCCTGTATGGTTCAGATGCCATGGCAGGGGTAATTAATTTGGTGACGCAAAAACCTAGTTCCAAGCAAATACAAGGGAAAGTTCAAGTACAAGGTGGAAGTATCGGTGAATTAAACACAAGTGCTCAAGTTCGCGGATCCTTAGCCAGAAATTTGTGGAATATTCAAGTTCGAGATTTTATAAGTCAAGGATATTCAGCTGCAAAGGATACATTGGGGAATTTTGAAAAGGACGGATTTCGTCAACAGCAGGTACATTTGGCTTGGTCTAGACCCATTGGGGAAAAGTCTTGGTTGGATGTTTATTACCAATGGAATGCCAACAAGAGTCATTTAGATGCAGGTCCGTATGTCGATGAAAAAGATTATACAGCTAAAGCGAATTCTAGCTCTATACGTTTGCAATATCAATATAAGGGAAAGGTTACAACCTGGTATTTTCGGGCTTTTCATGAATTTATTCACCGTAAATTTACCAACGACTCCAGTTTTATTGCTGCGAATGCTTGGACCAATTTTTCTCAATCCAATTATGAAGGTAAAAGTCAAGGATTGGAATGGTATGGTAAATGGGTTTTAGGTAAAGAATTGATACTATTAGCCGGTACTGAATATCGTTTTCAAAATACCTTACAAACAGATTACTCGATTAGTAATTTTGGAAGATATGACTCGCCTGCTTTAGCACCTGAAAAAGCCAATCAATCCATTTGGGCAAGTTATGTTACGGTGCAGAAGCATGGGGAAAGGGGAGGAATTGAGTTAGGCACTCGATGGAATAAGTCTTCCAATTTTGGTGATTTCACGACCTTTACCATTAATCCCTATTTATTTTTAACGAAGGATTGGAAGTTGTTTTCTAATGTTTATTCCGGATTCAAGGTTCCTTCCTTGTATCAATTATATTCTCCTTATGGAAATAGTGCATTGAAGCCAGAATTAGGATCAACTTTAGAACTTGGATTGTCAGTCGCACAGGCAGCTTGGTCGGCTAGGATAGTCGGTTTTCAAAACACAGTAAAAGATGGGATTGTTTTTCAATCGAAAAGCGTAGATCCTTATGGAGAATATGTCAATGTTTCCAAACAAAATACTCGAGGGCTTGAATTGGAGGGTAACTATAAAACAGGGCGATTTAATTCGTCCCTGAACTACACTTTTCTTGATGGAAATCTGACAAATAAAATCGCAGGGAAGGATAGTACTTATTCTTCCTTAATAAGGCGGCCTGCGCATTCTGTGGTATTAAATTTGAGTTACCAAATTAATGCGAAATGGCAAGTGTCATGGATGCATCATTGGCAAGCTAAAAGAACTGATTTTGTTTATGATGAGGCATCATTCAGCGTGGTTTCTAAGCAATTGAAACCCTACGTCTGGTCGGAGTTACAAAGTAGTTATCAGATAAGTAAGCAGTTGCAATTCAATCTTTTGATTAAAAATTTGTACAATCAAACATTTGTTGAATCATATGGATATTCAACTCAGCCATGGAATCTATTGCTTGCCTTGAAGTATCAGTGGTAAGTTTTGGGATTTTTTTTCAACGCTGTCAAGGTTTTAAACCTTGACAGCGTTAGGCAAAGCTATTCTTTCTTTGCTTACATCTGTTTTTAAAAATTGATATTTTTCTCATAAAATCAACAGATTGATTTTAATTTAATTTATCAAAAAACTGGAGGGTTTTTAAAAATAAAAATGCCAATTTTACCAACGCTGTCAAGGTTTTAAACCTTGACAGCGTTAAGAAATCATGGTTTAAAGCGCTCGTAGACTTCTTTGCCTGATATGGGGTCTTTACCAAATAATTCAATGTAATTGACCGAAGGCATAAATTTACTTTCGTCTACGCTCACAAAGACTCTTTTTAGGACTTGAAGCTTTCCGTTGATTGGGAATAAGGCAATGGGTAGACCTTTGGGGTCTAGTTTGACAACAAATTTCCTTTTCCTGTATGCCAAAAAATAGGCTTCATAAGCAGGTTCAATTTCACTTGGAATTTTGTTGGTATATAAGCCGTATGCTAAGGTTTTCTGAATGGAAGACAATTCTTCTTGTTGGCCTTTTTCTGCATACCTAATCCAATAAGTATGTACCGGATTTTTGGAATTTAAGGCTTTAGAACTTGTTAAATTAGCGTCATAGACCACCACATTCGAATTAGAACTACGTTGAATGTAGAATAACCTAATAGCACTTTCTGGGGGATTAGGAAAAACTTCGTAAGTGGCCAATGCCGGGAAAGTACCTACCATTAGCCACAAAAAAATCCGAATAAAAGTTGAAAGTAATCTCAAGGTAAAGCTTAGCTGAAATACGAAAATGATTATTGTTTTTCCATCTTTTCAACAATTTCCTCTGAAATACCTACACAAGAGAAACCTCCATCATGGAATAAGTTTTGCATAGTTACTTTACGAGTTAAATCAGAAAATAAGGTAATAACATAATCTGCACAATCATCAGCAGTAGCATTGCCTAATGGAGACATTTGGTTGGCATATTCATAGAATGCATTGAAACCACTTATCCCTGTTCCAGCTGTTGTTTTGGTTGGAGATTGAGAAACTGTATTAATACGTACTCCTTTAGCTTTACCATAGTGATAACCATAGGATCTCGCGATGGATTCCAACATGGCTTTCGCTTGAGCCATGTCCGTATAATCAGGGAAAGAACGTTGAGCAGCGATGTATGATAAAGCTACAACAGACCCTCCTTGAGCGATAGCATCTTTTTTCTGAGCTACCTGAAGCATTTTGTGGAAGGAAAGAGCAGATACATCCAATGATTTTAAAAACCATTCATAATTTAAATCTCCATATTCACGTCCTTTGCGGATGTTCGTGCTCATTCCAATGGAATGCAATACAAAGTCGATTGGCCCGCCTAAAAATTCGATGGACTCATCGTAAAGTTTTTCTAAATCTTCAATCGAAGTGGCATCAGCACCGATAACTTTGGCTCCGCATTTTTCAGCTAGGTGATTGATTTCTCCCATGCGCATAGCGAGTGGAGCATTGGTCAAGGTGAAAGTTGCTCCTTCCTCGTGAGCTCTTTCTGCAATTTTCCAGGCGATGGAATCTTCGTTTAATGCGCCAGAAATAATACCTCTTTTTCCTTTAAGTAATTGATATGCCATATGAAGCGATCTAGATCGATTGAATTTTTGTGATTTTGCCTCCAAAGTAACGAATTTTTTCTCAGAATAGAATGGATTTATCTATCTCAAATACCATTCTATTTGCTGAATAGGTTGTTATTTAGAAAAATATGCGTAAATTGCGAAGGAAATTTAAGAAATGAAGAGGGGTTTTTAATCCCTCTTTTTGTTTTCAATTGGAAAAGCATGGGTGATTTATCAGAAAAAATTAGGGAGTGGTTGTTGGCTTATGTGGGAGATGGTCCTATTTTTTTAGTGGATTTGCAGGTTTCACAAGGAGCTAAACGCAGTCTCGTAACGATTTTAGTCGATACATTAGAAGGGATTTCCATTGATGAATGTGCTTTGTTGAGCCGTAAGTTGGCACATCATATTGAAGAAAATTTGTGGATTGAGGAGGCTTACAATTTAGAAGTTTCTTCTCCTGGTTTGGATTTTCCATTAACGCAAGGATGGCAGTTTCAAAAAAATATAGGTCGAAAGGTTAAAGTTTGGATGAAGAAAGAGGGGCAATTTGAAGGAGTTTTACTCGCTTACAATGAGGATTCGATCGAGGTTTTAACTGAAAAAACGCTGAAACATCGAGTAATAGTGGCTAAGGAGTCTACTTGGATTTCCTTAGCAGAAATAGATAAAATTAAAGTACAAGTGTCATTTCAATAAAAAAAGAGAGATAGCAATGAACAGTGTTGAATTAATTTCGTCATTTGCAGAGTTTGCTCGGGAAAAGAACATTGATAAGCCGTCGATGATATCGGTTTTAGAAGATGTATTTCGTACCATGATTCGTAAGAAATTTGGTTCCGATGAAAACTTCAATGTGATTATCAATCCCGAGAGTGGCGATTTAGAGATGTGGCGTACACGTGAAATCGTGGACGATAATTCGGAAGATATTTGGGATTTTGATAAAATTCCTTTGTCAGAGGCGAAATTAATCGAGCCCGATTTTGAAATTGGTGAAGAGGTAGCTGAATTGATCAAGTTAGAGGATTTCGGTCGTCGCGTAGTTCAAACAGCTCGTCAAACCTTGATTCAAAAAATAAAGGACATTGAAAAAGAAAGTCTTTATGATAAGTATAAAGATTTAGTGGGTGAATTAGTTAGTTCCGAAGTATACCAAATTTTGGGTAGAGAGTTGATCTTGCTAGACAGTGAAGACAATGAATTGATTCTACCTAAAACTGAAATGATTCCAAAGGATCGTTTTAAAAAGGGAGAGACAATTAAAGCAATCATTCACAAGGTTGAGATGGCTAATGGTACGCCACGTATCATTTTATCACGTATTTCACCTGTATTTTTGGAGCGCTTATTTGAACAAGAGATTCCAGAAATTTATGACGGCACTATTACTATCCGTAAGATTGTTCGTGAACCAGGTGAGCGCGCTAAGGTAGCTGTAGAATCATATGATGATCGTATTGATCCAGTAGGGGCTTGCGTAGGTATGAAAGGATCCCGTATTCATGGTATTGTTCGTGAATTACAGAATGAAAATATTGACGTGATTAACTTCACAGATAATTTAGAGTTATTAGTTGCTAGAACCTTGAGTCCTGCGAAGTTAAACTCGATGACGATTGATAAAGAGCGTAAACGTATTTCGGTATTTTTAAACTCAGATCAAGTATCTATGGCCATTGGTCGTGGAGGTCAAAACATTAAATTAGCTGGTAAGTTAGTCGGATATGAAATTGATGTCTTCCGTGATGTGCCTAAAGATGAATTGGACGAGGAAGATGTAGAATTGAATGAATTCTCTGACGACATTGACGCTTGGATTTTGGATGAGCTACACAAGATTGGTTTGGATACAGCCAAGCAGGTTTTAGCTTTATCTAAAGAAGAATTAGAGCGTAGAACGGAGTTGGAAGAGGAGACGATCGAAGATATCTTATCGATTCTTCGTGCTGAATTTGAGTAAGTTGTAACACATTGAATGATTTATAGTATTTTGTAATTTTTATGGCAGAAGAAAAGACAATGCGATTGAGCCTTGTAGCAAAACAAATAAACGTGGGGACGTCTACGATCCTTCAGTTTCTTTCTGCTAAGGGTCACAAAATTGATAATAACCCAAATGCCAAATTAAATTTTGAGCAGCTTAGCTTATTGGCTAGAGAATATGATGCGAATCATATTTTGGAAGCATCAGAAGCTCCCAAAAAAGCTGTTGAAGAAGTAGTTGTGCCAGAACCTGTGGTTGTCGAGGTGAAAAAACCTGAGCCAGCCCCTGTTGAAGAGGTTGTTGCCCCAGCTCCTGAACCAGAAAAAGTTGTTGAAGTTCCTGTGGTAGAGGTTGCCAAACCTGAACCTGTGAAAGAGGAGGAACCAAGACCTATGGGTTTAAAAGTGGTGGGTAGAATCGATTTAGACAAAAAAGGTCATCCTGTTGCGCCAAAACCCGTTGAGAAACCAGTGGAGGCCCCAAAAGTAGAGGAAAAAGTGGTGGAACCAGTGGCACCATTGGTGCCTGAAGCAAAGGTAGAGCCAGTACAAGAAGTGGTTGAACCCCTAAAGGAGGAACCTAAAACTGCTGTACCAGAAGTACCCGTTGTTACTCCAGTTGTGGAGTCAACTATTCCTGATATTGAGTTAATTGAAGCAAAGGGTGAAACTTTAAAAGGATTAACTGTTTTAGGTAAAATTGAATTACCTACTCCTAGTGATCGCTCGGGTGACAAAAAGCACAAGAGAAAGCGTATCATTAAAGAAGAAAAACGGCCTGTTTCTAACGAAACAGCCAATCGTCCGGCACCAGCAGGAGGAGGCGATTTCAAGAAAAAGGATTTTGGAAAGAAACCAGCTGCTCCGGGTGCAAAGCCAGGAGGGCCTAAAGAAGAGCTTTCCGATAAAGATATTCAAGAACAGATTAAGGCAACCATGGCTCGTTTGCAAGGTGCAACGAACAAGCAGAGCTTTGGTGCTGATAAGCGCCGTGTTAAACGTAGAGAGCGGGCAGAAGCGGATGAAGCACGTCAATTAGCTGAAGATGAAGAATCAAAAATCTTAAAAGTAACAGAATTTATTTCAGCTAGTGATTTAGCCTCTTTGATGGATGTTTCCGTCAATGAAGTAATTTCTACTTGTATGAGTTTGGGTATGTTCGTTTCGATCAATCAACGATTGGACGCCGAAGCAATTACCATTATAGCAGATGAGTTTGGGTTTGAAGTGAGTTTTATTTCAGCGGAAGAAGAAATTGATGCTGTTGAGGTAGAAATTGAAGATGATCCAGCTGATTTAGTTCCAAGAGCTCCCATCGTAACCATCATGGGTCACGTTGACCACGGTAAAACATCCTTATTGGATTATATTCGTCGGGCCAAAGTAGCTGCTGGTGAAGCAGGTGGTATTACACAACATATTGGTGCTTATTCGGTAC
Organism: Aquirufa sp. Wall-65K1; assembly: GCF_054558475.1. NCBI lineage: Bacteria > Pseudomonadati > Bacteroidota > Cytophagia > Cytophagales > Flectobacillaceae > Aquirufa > Aquirufa sp. Wall-65K1. The sequence continues at coordinate 140,332 of NZ_JBPXKD010000002.1, forward strand.
AAACTGAATCAGGAAAAAAAGTTACTTTCTTAGATACTCCCGGTCACGAAGCCTTTACTGCGATGCGTGCTAGGGGTGCTAAAATCACCGACGTGGTTATTATTGTGATTGCGGCAGATGATTCTGTCATGCCACAAACAAAAGAAGCAATTAACCATGCAATGGTAGCGGGAGTACCCATCGTATTTGCTTTCTCAAAAGTGGATAAGGATGGAGCAAATCCAGATAAAGTTCGTGAGGAGCTAGCTGCCATGAATATGTTAGTGGAAGATTGGGGTGGTAAATACCAATGTCAAGAAATTTCTTCCAAATCAGGATTAGGTATCGATGATTTATTGGAGAAAGTGTTGTTAGAGGCTGAATTATTAGATCTAAAAGCAAATCCTAATAAGAAAGCTGTAGGTTCTGTTATTGAAGCAGAATTGGATAAAGGACGTGGTTACGTAACGACCCTATTAATCCAAGCAGGAACTTTGAATATCGGTGACATGATGTTGGCTGGAGATAATTATGGTCGTGTAAAGGCCATGTTTGATCACCACGGAAATAAAATTAAAAAAGCGGGGCCATCTACACCTGTTCAGGTTTTAGGATTAAATGGAGCTCCACAAGCAGGTGATAAATTGCTCTGCTTAGAGAATGAGCGTGAAGCTCGTGAAATTGCGAACAAGCGTGAGCAAATTTTACGTGAGCAGTCTTTACGTACTAGGAAACACATTACATTGGAAGAAATTGGTCGTCGTAAGGCTATTGGTACTTTCCGTGAATTGAATGTAATTGTAAAAGGTGACGTGGATGGTTCAGTAGAAGCTCTTTCAGATTCCTTGTTGAAGCTTTCAACTGAAGAAGTTCAAGTAAGAATTATTCACAAAGGTGTAGGTCAAGTGTCTGAATCAGATGTGGCTTTAGCATCTACATCCGATGCGGTAATTATTGCATTCCAAGTTCGACCATCTGTGAATGCCCGTAAATTGGCTGAAGCTGAGCAAATAGAAATTAGAAACTACTCCATTATCTACCAAGCAATTGATGAAATCAAAGCTGCTATGGAAGGTATGTTGGCACCAACTTTTGAAGAAGTTATTACTTCAAATATCGAAGTGCGCGATGTATTCAAAATTTCAAAAATTGGTACCGTAGCTGGATGCTATGTATTAGATGGAACGGTGAAGCGTGCCAATAAAATCCGCGTGATTCGCGACTTTGTGGTTGTTCATGAAGGAGAAATATCAGCTTTGAAGCGTTTCAAAGATGATGTAGCTGAAGTCAAGTTTGGCTATGAGTGTGGATTGTCAGTAAAGAACTTCAATGACCTAGAAGTAGGAGACACGATTGAATGTTACGAAATGAAAGAAGTAAAACGTACCTTGAAATAATAACTCAAGTATGCTTATATCAAAAAGGCCAGTTCGAGAGAACTGGCCTTTTATTTTGAATTAAAAACACCTTTTTTAAGAAAATATCTGTTTAAGATTTGCAGTTTTGAAAAATACAATGACCAATGAAATAAATAATCCGAAGAATAAGAATCCAATGGTTATTATACTTCTCTTTGGTTCTGATTTTTGTAAAGCAATTTGTGCGGGTTCTAATACTTTAAATACTGGAGTTTCCCGTTGAATTTTTACAGCTGCATCAGCCATTTGAGTACTAATGCTGGAATAAATATTGAAAGCTAAATCAACCTCATATTGAAGTTTCTTTTCTTGATCTTTAGCTACCTGTAAGAATGTATTGCGATGCTGGTCTTTATAGGTGGATAATCTACTTAAGGCATTATCATATGTTTTTCGCGATTCAGCATGTCGTTCTTGTAGGAATTTTAGTTCTTTTCTCGCCTTTTCAGTTCGATAATTTGAAACATATTTAGTTAGATAATCCTGTGTAAATTCAATTAGCATGGCAGCTGCTACGGGGTCTGTTAATTTAACAGAAATGGTCACCATCCCATTTTTTTTATCTGTTTCTGCGGATATTCTACTTTTCAAATTGGTAATTCCTATTAATTCTGATCGGGTTAAATTTATTAGTTCAGAAGATAAACCCTCTTTAGGGATTGTGATATTTGATTCCTCTACATCCATGGTAGATTTATCATTAGGAAAAATTTGTAGTGGAGCTTGTTCAGGCGAGGTTATGATATAATCATAAACAGTAAGCCATTTTTTTCTTTTTTGAACAAAAACTTTACTTTTCAAGGCTTCCTGGAGAAACGGTGTACTTTGTAACACACTTGGGTAAATTTCAGGTCTTATAACATCCACTCCAGCTCCTCCACCAATGTCTACCCCTGCCAAACCTGCTAATGATTTAAGGCCACCTAAATTATTCCCCCCTGATTTGGAATCTATTTCGGGTAATAATTTAACGGTTGAAACATATTCATTGGCTTGACTTAACGAGTATAAAACTCCAACAATGGTGAATAAAGTTGTGGTAATTCCAATTAATAGAATGTTTGCTTTAATTGCCTTTAAAATTTCTCCAAGATTTATGGAGATTTCATCTTCATTATCAAATGAATTTTTGATATTCTCGTTTTCCATTAGATAATTATTTTGATAATTGATTGACCAATGTGATAATCGTAAAGGTAAAAGAAGCTAAACTTGATGTTAAACCAATTACCTCAGCGGTTGTCAAACCTTTTTTGCTACCTGGAGGAATACTATTTACTATGATTTCAGACCCAGGGAGAACTTTAGGGTAAACCTTGAAAAATAAGAACCTTTTTGTTCTACTAGATACGCCGTTTGGATTTTTAACGTAGACCAGCTTTTTTATCGCATCTGAAGCAAATCCACCTGCCTCTGAAATATAATCATCTAGGCTATAACCATTCTTGTAAGTCACTGAGATAGGATTTTGTACTGCACCTGATAGTTTTACTGTTTGATTAATTCTAGGTATAACCAAAGAATCCATGGCCATTAAATACAGGTTATTTTTGGAGTTCGGATTATCAATAACCTCTTTTAAATCTATTCCAATAATTTCTGAATTTCTATAGAACTCAGCCCCTTCTAAAAAAGCTCCATCCTTTAATCCTCCTGCTAATTCGATGAAATCGGATAATCTTTTACTATTATTTTTAAGTGCATAAACCCCTGGATAATTAACCATCCCTTGGATATTGATGTAGCGCTGATCTTCGTAATCAGGAGCTCGACGAATGGATAATATGTCGAATGGTGTCAATGTAAATTGACTTCCTTCATTTGAAATCTGAAGATTTCCATCAATATTAAAGGTTTTAATTTCGATTTTATCCTCTGAGATTGAACCTGCGCCATGGGTGACAACTCTTCTGGCTAATTCTAATTTTGAAAAACTTGCTCCGTCTTTAAATCCTTTGGCAAGTAATATTAAATCACCAACTTTCATTCCTTCTTTATATTCAAAGGTGCCTTCTTGGTTGACTTCACCAAAAACACTTACAGTTCGTTTTTCTTTTAATCCAGAAACCGTAAATACTTTAACGATATCTTCCCTTTGTAATGGGAAATCCGCAATTTCTCCCCTTAAAATTTTTCCTAAATCAATCGAAATAATGGAAGGTTCGAAATTTTCTAATTTTCTTGTAATGGTGGCTCTGCTTAAAAAGGCATCTTCTCGGGTACCTTCAGCTCTTTTTACTAATTCTTTTACGGTGCTTAGTCCGTTTTCTAAAGCATACATGCCAGGCCTAAACACAGCCCCTTCAATTTCTACCCGATTTTCAAATCGTTCAATAATAGCTCCAATGACAAATTTATCGCCATTTTGAGGAATAAATGAATTCACCTCATCTTGAGTGATATTCATTAATTTTAATTCCCTGGAGGTATTTCTAGTTACAGGAATAGAATAAGTATATGCTTTGTTGGTAAATCCACCGGCAAATTTTAAAACATCTTTTAGGGTTTCTCCCTTGATAGTTTCAAAAATCATGGCTCTTTTTACTTCTCCAATAAGTTCTACCCGTGTTTCATAATCTGAAATTCGAATAACATCTTGATCTTGCAGGTGTATATTATCTTTCTGATCAGCTCTTAATAAAAAATCATAGAGATCTAAAGTTCTAATGACCTTATTAGCTCTTATTACTTTGATATTTCTAAATGATCCATTGGAACTAGGTCCACCAGCTAAATACAAAGCGTTAAATACCGTGGCTAGGGAAGAAACGGTATATGTTCCAGGGAATTTAACCTCACCCGTTAAGGTTACTTTAATGCTTTTAACATTACCTAGGGTTACTTGGGCTGAAGACCCGCTTCCAGGTTTATTTAAACCTTGGTATAATTGGCGAAGTCTACCGATAATTCTATTTGCTGCGGCATCTACACTTAAACCATTGACATAAATCGGACTTAGGTTCAGTATTTTGACAGTTCCTTCTGGACTAACCTTAACTCGGAAATTATCCAAGACATCCCCAAAAATATCGATGTTTAATTCGTCCTCAGGCCCAAGGGTATAATTCAGAGGAGTAGCTATCTTTAAATCAGGTTCAAAATTTAGTTTTTCGATATCAAACAAACTAGATCCAAAAATTTCTTTTTCAAGTGCCAAAGATCTTCTCAATTGAAGTGCTTTATAAACTTTTACTAAACTATCACTATAAACATTTAGCGGTTGAGAAAGAAAAATACGTTCTTCCAATGTGAAAATTTGTTCTTCAATACTCTTTTTTTGATTTGGGTTAGCTTGGGCTCCTGTTGGATTTATTTCTGTCTTTTTTTGATTGCTAAGTGTCCCATTAGTAACCCGGTTATTCCCTTCTGTTTCTGATTTGGTTGTGGTTTTGGTGTTTACACTGGCCGGAAGATTACTAATCTTCTCCCTCATTTTAGCAATATCAGAGGCATTGTAACCCTGTGCTTTGGCCGCTTTTTCTATTTGAGCCTCGCTCATGCCACTAGCTTGAGCTTTTTGATAAAATTGGGTAATTTGATCTTCCGTTAATTCATCTACATTTTTTTTCCCTTGTTGAGCAGTTTGGGCAACTGATAAAAAACTTAAAAAGAATACGAATGCAAATGTTGTCAGTATGGGGAAAACCTGGATTTTCTGGAAAAATCTCATCATAAATCGGGAAGAATAATTAACAATCTACAAATTTAAACCTTTTTTACTTGTCATTTGGATATTCTAATCAGAATTTACCCAATGGGCAAATCTTTAAAATTTGGGACAAGCCAAGGTCCTTTTTAACTTCAGGTAAGGTTTTTTTAATGAAATATCCCAATCAAATAAATAGGCTACCGAAATTTCATGGGCGCCTCCAGAGGGTAGACCAAGCTTTGAAATGGTTAAATCATAGGAATATCCTACCGAGAAATTGTCTTGACGATATCCTACTAATGCCACAATGGATTCTCGGCTATTCATAATGCCATTATTATCTTTCTTAATAGGAACTCCTCGATACCAAGCTCCTAAAACAATTGGAGAAAGGGTTAGGTAGGCCCCTAAATCTAATTGATCAAATGTACCTTGGTGTTTGTAATTTAAAACAGGACTTATACTTTTTTCGGTGTTTCGTGCTCGATACGAGTTTTGTTCAAAATAACTATCTTCCAGCATGATTTTAGTACCTAATTGTATGCTGAATTTCATTGCTACAGGAGAATTAATGGTTGATGTTCTGCTAGACAATGACTGATTTGGGGTATTTAAATGGTGTACCGATAGGCCGACCCATGAATTTCTAAGATTGAGCATAGCCCCAGTAGAAAAGTCCATGTAATTTGTAGAGGCACCATTTTTTTCCCAATTTTTCAAAATGGGGTCATCACTTTTCTGACTAATACTACCGTTGACAAATTGATCTCCGAAAATCAGATTAGAAAAGTCTAATCCCCGATTTACATAAGAACTTTGTATTCCTAAAGAAATCGAGCTTTCCTCAGCTAAATTGATGTGATAAGCATACTGTAATCCAAATGATGTCGTTTGTAAATTTGAAAATTGTTTATCCGTGGTCATCACTATTCCCACACCGCTATTTATGTGGGAGAAATTAATATCAGCCGTTAATGAAGAAAATTGATAACTAGAACTAAGATTTGGCCATTGATTTCTATGGTTGAAATTGACCTTGGATGTATTATTTATACCTGCAAATGCAGGAGATATCAAAAGTGGTGCCGAATAGAACTGAGAAAGCTGCGGATCTTGTGCCAATGTTTTCCCAGTGCACATAAAGAATGCGCCTAAAAATATAAAAACAATACGGTATGATCCGAGTTTACGTCGCATAGCCCAGCAATTTAGTACTTAGCTTTTCAAAAACCAATATTTTGCCTTATTTTGTGTTCAAATCATGTACTTGCCTAACTTTTAAATGATTAAAAAGTTTCTATTTCTTTTTCTGGTTTGGCTTGTTTCTTTCCGTGCTTTTTCGGATCCCAAAATCGTTTTTCGTAATAATTGCCTAACCCAGTGCGCAAGTTGTGAAAAGGGAGTTGACCCTAATTTAGCTACCGTTTTTGAGTTGACTGAAAGTTTTCCCACCGGTACAACTTTTTCGTGGGATTTTGGTGAGCCAGCTGCTCCCAATGATAAAAAAAATTCGGCTACTGGCGTACACCAGTATTGTAGTCCAGGTACTTATAATGTTAAAGTTACCATTCAAAGACCCTTGGCCGGCACTCCTCCAATCGTTTTAACAGAACGAGTTATCATAGGGAAATTGCCAGAAATCTATTTGGGGAAAGACACGTCTGAAGTTAAAAAAACAATTTGCTTAGGTCAGGAATTGGTATTAAATGCCTTTCAAAAAGTAGGTCGACCATCCTATCCTATTGAAGTCTTATGGTATCCCAAGGGCCAAACGACGGATACGATCAAGGTTCGGGAATCGGGTTGTTATTCTGTAAAGATCACAGAACCTCTTTCTGGATGTTCGGCAGAAGCTAAAATGCAAATTGAAATTTGTGGAGAAACTGATCCTAATCAAGTGCTATTAAAAGCGCCTCCTGCATGGTATTTTGGAAGTAGTGCTGGTGTGAAATTTGAAAACCCAGATAACCCAACTCCAACCACAGGTCGTTTAAATGTACCCAATGGGGTAGCTGTAATGGCGGATCCAACCAATAGTATTATTTATTATACGGATGGCCAAAAAGTATTTGATCGTGACAATAACCCTATCACTTTTAGCAAAAATCCTAGTGCTCTGATAAATGGGGATATTACTAATTCGCAAGGGGTAACCACCATGCCTAAAACATCATGTAAGGGTTGTCAATCGGAATATTATATCTTCACCTTGAAGAAAAATGCTGCAAATGAGAATCAGATTTATTACAGCATCGTGGATATGAAGCTGAATAAAGGGAAAGGAGGCCTGTCTGTAATAAATCAATTATTAAGTCCTGTTCCTAGTACTGAACGATTAGTAGCATCTCAAGGAGGTTCTGGATTTTATTGGTTAATTTCTCAAGATGCCAATAGTAATACGATTAGGACCTTTAAAGTTTCTGATGCAGGTATTTCAGCTCCAATTATTACAAGTCCTTCTGGTTCTACCAGCTTAACCAGTTCTGCGGGTTATACCAAAATTTCAACGGATTGGAGTAAAATGGCGGTCGTGGTACCAGGGCCTCCAACCAATAAATTGGATTTATTCGATTATGATGCAACGGGTGAAGGGAAACCAACTTACTTAACCACATTGGATTTAGGCGCTTCTCCACCTACCATATATGGTGTGGAATACTCTCAAGATAAAAAAGTATTGTATGTTTCTATGCAAGGTGATGGGAAGACCATTCGGTCTCAAATCTTACAGTTCAATATAGCCAAGAATAATGCAGATACGATTTTGGCTTCAAAGCGGGTTTTATTAGATACTTTAGCTAAAATTGGAGCTTTACAAATAGATCCTGTTTATAATACCATCATCTTTGTGGCCATTGAAGGGAGCTCAACTTTAGGGAAAATTACGCAAACCAATGATTTGTTAAGTAATGCAGACTCGCTCAAACGCGCTAAATATGAACCTAATGCTGTTACTTTTCCTTCTAATGTGACCAGTCAATTAGGACTTCCACCATCTATACCCTCTCCACCAAACCCAAGTAGCCCACCAAGTATTAAGCAAACTTGCGAGGGAACTACCTTTAGCTATAAGGTCGATAAGAAATTATGTGACCCTATGAACAATGACAAAATTGTGTGGAAGATCTATAAAACAAGTTTAAATCCTTTTCCAACCAGTACCGGTTTAACGGTACCACTGGACCCTGCTGGAACCCTGTATTATTCTTATGAAGGTGATGTTATGAAGCATAAGTTTAAACAGGCGGGCAAATATGTCATTACCGCCGCAATTTCTAACGTATGTGTTAAAGACTACCTTTTGGATGCCCAAGAATTTGATATTCAAATCATGGAACCTTTAAGTTTAAAGGAAGAGTATAATAGTATTTGTAAGGATAATGCCAAAGTTCAGTTAGACAAATTACCTCCACAAAAAACATTGACTTTTGAATGGAGCTCACAAGATAAAACACCTGCAATTGTAGTACCAAAGCCTGGAGGATCCTATGAAGTAATTGTAACTGACACCGCTACTGGTTGTTCAATTACCAAGAAAACTCAAGTGAACTTTTTGACAAATGAGTATTTCTTCCCTAAAAAGGACTATTTTATTTGTATGGATGAGGTAAATCCTCAAACTATCCTACAAATAGCAGGAAATAGTCGGGACTTTACCTTTTCTTGGACTCCCAATTCAGCCATAACTTCTGCCTTGAATTTGAATTATGCCAAGATTAACCGTAATGGATCCTATCAAGTAGAAATAAAAGATGCAGATGGTTGTGTGACGTCAAGTAATTATACCGTACCGGATAAATGTGAACCCTTAATTTTTGCTCCATCTATTTTTACTCCCAATGGGGATGGCAAAAATGACACATTTAATCCAATTCCAAAGAATCCAGCCAGAACTCAGATTGTGAATGTCCAAATATTTAATCGTTGGGGTGAAATGCTATTTTCTAAGCAAGGTTCCAATTCCGCCGAATTATCCTGGGATGGTAAATTCAATGGACACCTAGTCCCTCCTGATACCTATGCTTGGGTTATTCAATATCAATCAACTCCTGAAAATTTCCCTGAAAAAGGAATTATGACATTGCGGGGGGCTGTCGTAGTGGCTTATTAAATCAATAAATTGATAAAGATTGTAGCTAAGCAATAAGAGAAGAATCTCATTCGTTTCTTTTGAAAAATGCTCAAAAAAAACAACGCTGTCAAGGTTTTAAACCTTGACAGCGTTAAGGATTTTTTTAAAAAATTAATAAGCCCGAACTTCAATTCCTTTCATGAAATTCACAAACGCTTTATTAACTACTTGATTTCCTCCTGGAGTAGGGAAGTTGCCCGTAAAATACCAATCTCCTAAATGATTTGGACAAGCCACGTTTAGATTTTCAACTGTCTGATAAATGACAGACACCTCTGCTTTTATATGTTTTGGACGGACAATTTCAGCTACCTTGTTAGAGATTTCTTGGTCTGTAAATGGGGCATAAATAGCCTTAACAAAATTTTCTGTATGTGCTGTCCCATTTTCTAAGGCCACTAAACATTTTAGGTTTACTTCGTCTAAAACACCTTCTAATCCTCTTTCTTTTAAGAGTGCTAAAGCGGCTCTAAAGGCAACGAACTCCTTCATTTTTGACATGTCAATACCATAGCAATCAGGATATCGAATCTGAGGAGCTGAGGAAACAATGACAATTTTTTTAGGGGCTAATTTATCTAATAAACTCAGAATACTCTTTTCTAAGGTTGTTCCACGTACAATGGAATCATCAATTAGTACCACGGAATCAACGCCTTTGTTAATTACTTCGTAAGTTGTGTCATACACATGAGAAACCATGTCATCTCTTTGCTCATCGCTAGTGATGAAGGTGCGGACTTTCACATCTTTCGAAATCAATTTTTCTACTCTTGGGCGGAATGTTAACATTTCTTCCAATTCTTTTTCAAAAAGAATACCGCCCATAATAGCCTGCTTTCTCTCTTTAGCTAAATGGTCTTCTAAGCCATCAATCATCCCTAAAAAGGCCGTTTCGGCAGTATTTGGGATATAAGAGAATACCGTATTTTTTAGGTCATTATTTACTTCTTCCAAAATTTGAGGAATTAATAACCTACCTAATTTTTTACGTTCAGAATAAATATCTGGATCAGAACCTCTGGAGAAATAAATACGCTCAAAGGAACAAGATTTTTGTTCTAGGCGATCAATGAAAGGAGCTTCTTTGACTGAGCCATCCATATCAATTACTAAAGCAGAACCAGGAGTAATCTCCTGAATTTGGTCATAGGCACAATTAAAACTAGTTTTAATAGCCTGCTTTTCAGATGCCACCACCACTACTTCATCATCCATATAATAATAAGCCGGACGAATACCAGCAGGGTCTCTAGCCACAAAGGAAGCACCATATCCTGTTAGGCCCACCATGGCATAACCACCATCAAAGTCCTTACAAGAACGCTCCAATACGCGAACTAAATCAATCTGTTCTGCCAAAATATCGGAAAGCTCTGGATTCTCATATTTGTCACGGTATTTCAAAAATTGTCTTTGGTTTTCTTCATCTAAAAAGTGACCAATTTTCTCCATCACGGTAACGGTATCTACTTTCTCCTTCGGATGCTGTCCCAAGGATACTAATTTGTCAAACAAATCATCCACATTGGTCATGTTGAAATTTCCTGCCATCACCAAATTCCGACTTCTCCAATTGCTCTGCCGTAACATGGGATGACAATTTTCAATTTCATTTTGGCCATGGGTACCATAACGCAAGTGACCTAATAATACCTCACCAGTAAAAGCTACATTTTCTTGCCACCAAGTGGCATCATGACTCGGATCAATGCCCGTTTCACGCTTGACATCTTTGGCTAATTTTTGTGCTTTCCTGAATTTCTTATTGATTTTTCCGAAGATATCGGCTACTGCTTGAGGCTCTACTGAGCGGTACCGACTGATATATCGGTTACCTGGATTAACGTTGATTTTGATATTGGCGACTCCGGCACCATCTTGACCTCGATTGACTTGTTTTTCCATCATCAAGTACAATTTACTGAGGCCATAAGTAGGCGTCTTGTACTTATCCAGATAATACTGAAAAGGCTTGCGCAATCGAATAAGGGCAATTCCACATTCGTGCTTTATTGAATCAGACATTTGGTATGCGTTTCAGAAGAGGTTTTTACTCAAAATCGAATACAAAACTAAGTAATAAAAATGATGGCTCAACGGAAATGTCCATTAATTATTTCCTTATTTTAAGAATTCCCAAAGCATCGATGGAGCTAAGAAACTTCCTAAAATTAATCCCACCAATACCGCATAAACCCACATATTGCCATTTTCATTCCAAACGCTAAGACCAAGCTCCTGCGTTTTTTTCTTGAAATATAAGTGGTATGGAATCTTCAAATAATAGAAAATTCCAAGGGCTGTGGTTAAAATTGCTGTCAGCAGCAATATTAAGGTCAAAATTTGGGAATTATTTTGATATTTTTCCCATAAAAATGAAAAATAAGTAACCTTGGCAATAAAGCTTCCAGCAGGAGGTAAACCAGCTAAAGCCACCATTCCCACCAACAAAAATAAGGAGGCTAATGGGCGTGTTTTAGCCAAACCACTCCATTTTTCTAAATCATTTGATTTATATGAACTTACAGGCGCTTCATCAATCAAGTAAAAGACCAAAAGGGTGCTTAGACCATAGATTAAAGCATAAAATAATAATGCCTCCGTGGCTTGTTGACTAGGAAATAACCAAGCCATGGCCATGAATCCACCATGGGCAATTCCTGAATAGGCAAGCAGTCTTTTGCTATTTTGTTGTCCCAATGCACCTAAATTCCCAACTAATAAGGTTAAGATGGCTAAAAATGCAATAGGCACCTCCAGCGACAAAGGAATAAAATGGAGTAATCGTATGCCTAAAAATGTAATAGCTATTTTAGGTGCGGTTGAAATCCATGTCATCCAAGAGGCAGGTAAGCTTTCTATTACATCTGGACTCCAAGGATGAAAGGGTGCCCAGGCTAATTTAAATAACAATGAACTTGAAACTAAGGTAAGTGCAAGTCCAACCAAATAGGGATCTGCATTGGACAGTCCGCGACTAAATTCAGGACTGGTAATATGCATGCTCCCCGTAATACCGTATACGAAGGAGATTCCATACAATAATAGCGCTGTACTAGCCAAGCCAAATAAAACATAGGGCAAAATAGCCCTTGCTCCCTCAGTATCCTTACGAATGCCCACTAATAAATAAGTACCCAATGACATCCATTCGATACTTAAAAATATACTTAGCCAATGGCTACTGATAGAAACCAACATGGCTCCACCTAGTACGGATAAAAAGCCCATTTTTTCTTCAAATTGAAAACTTTTTTGTTGGGCTTGATTGACTAAAATTAGAATAATCGCTAAGAAAAGAAGCAATGCATTGATCGAATTGCTTCCCGCATTAATCCAAAAAATCGAAAAAGATGCGAAGCCTGTCATTCCTGTAGTCATTCGCTGAATGGCTAACACAAATGCGAGTAATAAACCTATTTGAGTGATGAAATATCGCCATGAGCTAGAGAATTTACTAGACCTACCATGTAAAAATAATTCGGCAAATATTCCCACCAAAATCCAAATGCACAAGAGTATTTCAGGTATCATCAAGGAAAGTCCTTGACTAATTCCATGGAGCTTCTGTGGTATGGATTGCAGTATTTCAGGAGAAAACATAGTGTAAACTTACAGTTTTTTGCCAAGTATTTTTTGACTTAAATAATAGGCAGTGGGATTATTCTCCAGTTGGACCATTTCTTCAGGACTACCTTCAAAACAGATTTGTCCTCCTGCTTCTCCTCCATCTGGTCCTAAATCTATGATATGATCAGCACATTTTATAACCTCCATGTTGTGCTCAATGATGATGACACTGTCACCCTGTTCCACTAAATCATTTAATGCTTTCAATAATTTTTTGATATCATGAAAGTGAAGGCCAGTGGTGGGTTCATCAAATATAAACAAGGTTTTTCCTTTATTCGGATTCCCTTTACCCAAAAAGCTCGCTAGTTTCACACGTTGGGCTTCACCTCCTGATAGTGAATTAGAAGATTGTCCCAATTTGATATATCCTAAGCCTACTTGAAACAATGGATCTATTTTTTCAGCAATTTTCGGAGTTTTACTCTTGAAAAATTCCACACCTTCTTCTACGGTCATGTCAAGAATTTCCGCGATATTTTTGTCCTGAAATTTGACATCCAAAATCTCTTGCTTGAATCGGCTACCTTGACAAGATTCACATACCAATTTAATATCTGCCATGAATTGCATTTCAATGGTAATCTCACCCTCTCCTTGACAGGTTTCACATCGGCCGCCTTCGACATTAAAAGAGAAATGGGAAGGTTTATACCCCCTGGTTTTTGCTAAAGGTAATTCTGAATATAAAGCACGTATGGCATCATAGGCTTTGATATAAGTTACAGGATTAGACCTAGAAGATTTACCAATGGGCTGCTGATCAACCATTTCTACACCAGCAATTTGGGAAATACTGCCCTTCAACTCTTTAAATTTACCTGTTTCTTCCGTGCCTAATTGCAATTGCCGAAGCAATGCAGGATATAAAATTTTCCGTATTAAAGTTGATTTACCAGAACCACTAACACCCGTTACCACAGTCAATATACCCAGTGGGATTTTCACGGAGACATTGCGTAAATTGTTTTCACTGGCTCCAATGATTTCAATGTGGGCCAAACTCTTTCTTCGAAAGCTTGGAATCTCGATACGGTCCTTTCCTTGCAAAAATTGCATGGTGTGACTACTTAAATCATGTCTTGTCAGCGCTTCCTCCAAGTTTCCTTGAAACATGAGCTCACCTCCATGCCTACCAGCCTCTGGGCCAATATCTATGATTTGATCAGCTGCTCGCATGATATCTTCTTCATGTTCCACCACGATGACGGTATTGCCCATTTGTTTGAGCATCAATAGGACTGAAATTAGTCTTTCCGTATCCCTAGGGTGTAAGCCAATACTGGGTTCATCTAAAATGTACATAGATCCCACCAATGCACTTCCTAATGAAGTAGCTAGTTTTATGCGTTGGAATTCTCCTCCTGATAAGGTAGAACTAAGTCGGTTTAAGGTCAAATAGCCCAAACCTACTCGATTCATATAATCCAATCTATTTTTGATTTCTATTAAAATACGACGGGCAACTTGTTGGTCTGCATCCTCCAATTCCAATTCATCAAAAAAGTTTTTGACTTTGGAAATAGGCCAAAGTACCATATCAATGATGGAATACCCTTGAATTTTGACATAAGCGGCATCCTTTCGTAGTCTGGAACCAAGGCATTCAGGGCAATTCGTTTTACCACGGTAGCGAGAAAGTAAAACCCGGTATTGAATTTTATAGGTTTCTTTTTCTAAATGGTCAAAGAATTGGGTTAATCCTGCAAAGTATTTATTGCCCGTCCAAAGTAATTGTTTTTCCTTATCTGTCAGATCTTTATAAGGTCGATGAATCGGGAAATCAAAACTCACGCCATTTCGAATGAGTGGATATAGCCATTCGCTCATTCGTTCACTTCTCCAAGGTGCAATGGCCCCTTCATAGATGGATAATTCAGTATCAGGAAATACCAAATCAGGGTCTAAGCCCAATACTTTACCATAGCCTTCACAATTTTTACATGCACCGTAAGGATTATTGAAGGAAAAAAGATTGAGGCTAGGTTCTTCAAATGAGATACCATCTAACTCAAATTTATCAGAGAATATTTTTCTTGGATGACCCTCTAATTCAACCCAGCAAATCCCTTCTCCTTCAAAATAGGCTGTTTGGACAGAATCACCCAATCGAAACTGCGTTTCTTCATCATCTGCTTTACTGATGAGTCGATCTATCAATATGGCCAAGTCGGCCGAATTTTTATCTATTTTTTTTAGTTGGTCATCGTCTTCAACCAATTCCTCCAAATTTAGAATTTCATCCCCAAGTTTTAAACGAGTGTAACCTTTTTGGATTAAAAGTTGGCATTCATTTTTAAGACCTCGTCCTTCATGGCGAAGTAGAGGTGCCAGGATAATGACTTTCTTTTGAGGAAATTGCATAATCCAGTCTACGATGACTGAAACAGAATCTTTTTTTACTTCCAGTCCAGAAACAGGAGAATATGTTTTTCCAATTCGGGCAAACAGCAATTTGAGGTAATCGTATATTTCGGTAGTTGTCCCTACTGTAGATCTTGGGTTTTTGGTATTGACTTTTTGTTCAATGGCAATGGCAGGAGATACACCTCGAATATAATCCACCGCGGGTTTTTCCATACGGCCCAAAAATTGCCTAGCATAACTGTTTAAGCTTTCAACATACATGCGTTGGCCTTCAGCAAAAAGGGTATCGAATGCAAGGGAAGATTTTCCGGAGCCAGACAATCCTGTAATGACGACAAGTTGGTTACGAGGAATCGCGACATCCAAATTTTTTAAATTGTGTACACGAGCACCTTTAATGATGATGTGTGTTCTAGGGTCTAAATTTTCAATACCCTCGGTGTTTACCAAACTCGAATTCGGATGATTCATATAACAAAATTATCCTTTAATTTTGTTAATCGTATTTTCAAAATCATAATCCAGCATTTTTTTCGTTTTTACTCAAAAAAATATTTATGAAACACCTATTCTTACTTTGTTTTTTATTCAGTTGCGGTGTGGTTTTTGATTCCAAAGCGCAAGAACCCGTAGTTATCAAAGAAGATGGAGCCAAAGGGGATTTGGATGTAGAGCCAGATGTTAGTGAATTAAGCTTTCGTCAAAGACTACATTTTGGTGGTGGATTGTCCGGATTGAGCTTTGGAAATCCAACGAGTATTGGTGTTTCACCCATGCTGGGCTATCAATTAGCTAATAATACGATTGTTGGAGTGGGATTGACTTACCAATATTATTCGGTTAATTATGGTGGAAATATTGGAAAGCTGACGAGTAATTTATTAGGAGAGCGACTGTTCATTCGTCAATATATTCCAACCCTGACCGCCTTATTAGGACAAAGTTATTTAGTGGGTCAAGTGGAAAATTATTCTAATTTGTCTGACAACAATGTGAGTAATTATTTTGGTTATTCAAATCCCGTATTAGTGGGAATAGGAATCGGTTCAAAGCTTGGGATTAACTTGTCTGTCATGTATGACCTAAATTATGGTTCTTCTTCAGGTAAGGTTTCTCCTTATGGCTCAGCTTTGGTTGTACAAGTGGGAGGATTTTTCTTTTAATTTTCAAAACATTTTATTGATTTTAGGGTATACATGCTAGAAAGAGGCATTGCTTTTAGATTCTAAGATTTTTCATTTTTTTAATGATCAATCTCAGTTTTTTTCTCGCATAAATGCTTAATTTCGAATTAATGTTTTACCCTAATTATCTAACCTAACAATGACTGAACCTCTTTTGGTGGAAGACCCCAACCGATTCGTACTTTTCCCTATTAAACACAACGATATTTGGAAGTTTTATAAACAAGCGGAAGCTTCTTTTTGGACTGCAGAGGAAATTGACTTACAACAAGATTTAGCTGATTGGAAGAAAATGAATGACGGAGAACGTCATTTTATTTCTCATGTTTTGGCATTTTTTGCCGCTTCAGATGGGATTGTCAATGAAAATCTAGCCAATAACTTTTTGAAAGAGGTTCAATATGCGGAGGCTAAATGTTTCTATGGTTTTCAAATCATGATGGAAAATATTCACTCTGAAACATATTCCTTGTTGATTGATACTTACATTCAAGATCCAAAAGAAAAAGATCGTTTGTTGAGAGCCATTGAGACCATCGATTGTGTTAAGAAAAAAGCAGATTGGGCATTGAGATGGATTGAGAGCGACAGCTTTGTGGAGCGATTGATTTCATTTGCAGCAGTAGAAGGTATCTTTTTCTCCGGGTCATTCTGTTCTATTTTCTGGTTAAAGAAACGTGGCTTAATGCCAGGTTTATCTTTCTCCAATGAGTTGATATCTCGCGATGAAGGATTACACTGTGATTTTGCATGTTTACTTTACATGGATCACATTAAAGGTAAAGTATCTCAAGAGCGTGTTTATGAGATTATCACCAATGCCGTTGAGATTGAAAAGGAATTCGTAACAGTAGCTCTACCGGTTTCTTTGATTGGTATGAATGCTGATTTGATGTGTCAATATATTGAATTTGTAGCTGACCGTTTATTGGTTTCTCTAGGTTGCAAAAAGTATTACAACGCAACAAATCCTTTCGACTTCATGGAAATGATTTCTTTACAGGGAAAAACCAATTTCTTTGAAAAGCGGGTGGCTGAGTATCAAAAATCGGGTGTTATGTCCGATAAAGACACCATGTCCTTTAGCTTAGACGAAGATTTTTAGTAGATAAAAAATATTCATTCAAATGCCTCTCAGAAATGAGGGGCATTTTTTTTACCATCTTTCCAAAATCATGGGGATGACCAAGCCAATCACGATACCTGAAATCACAAGAACCCAAGATGTCATTTTGATTTTGGTTAATCGCATTAAAAGGCTGGAAATGATTAAAATGCTGATGACCACGACGATTTGACCTAATTCCAAACCTATGTTAAAGGCAAACAAGGGACCGATGATGGAACTTTCTTTACCTAAGAGACTTTGAAGGTAATTGGAAAAACCCAGGCCATGAATCAACCCAAATACCCCTACTAATGCATATTTGATGGTCGAGTTTTCTTGTTTTTTTGTGCCTGCTTCCATAAAGGTGAAATTACCGATTGCGGAAAGTAGGATGGTGCAAGGAATTAAAAATTCGATCCAATGCATGGATACTTGAATCCATCCAAGTGTGGCTAAAGCTAAAGTCATGGAATGCCCCAAGGTAAAGGCTGTAATTAAGAAGAAGAGGTTCTTACTATCAGAAAATCGGTAAATGCAGGTCAGAGATAAAATAAATAGTAAATGATCTAAGGCCTGAATATTTAAAATATGTTGTAATCCTAGCGTTAAATAGGTATTAAAATAGGTCATTATTAGGTGGTTTTTGTGTAAAATTATTGAAATTCAGGAAAATAATGCAAATCGACCTTTTTAATTATGTCTAGTTTTGACTACATCATTGTGGGTGCGGGTACGGCTGGCTGTGTTTTAGCTAACCGATTATCGGCTAACCCTCAAAATTCTGTTTTGTTGGTGGAGGCGGGAATCCATAATCAAGACCCTCGAGTGGAAATGCCCTCTGCTTATTCTTTATTGCAAAAGAGCCATTTGGACTGGAACTTTTATACGGAGCCTCAGCCAAAGCTGAATGGCCGTAAAATTTACCAGCCTAGAGGTAAAACCATAGGAGGTAGCAGTGCAATCAATTGCATGGCATATATTCGAGGAAATTCCGCTGATTTCGATGAATGGGAAGCAAAGGGGTGTAAGGGTTGGGGATATCAAGACTTGTTGCCCTTTTTTAAAAAATCGGAGAGAAATACCTATTTCTCAGATGCTTACCATGGACAAGATGGTCCTATTACAGTCAGTAATGCGGTACATATTAGTCCGTTTGGAAAGGCTTTTGTGGCAGCATGTCAAGAGATTGGCATACCTACGAACGAAGATTTTAACGGAGAAAATCAGGTGGGGTCAGGCTATTTTCAATTTACTATACAAGATGGCGTTCGCTGTTCTGCTGCCAAAGGATTTATTGAGCCTGCATGGAAGCGGAGTAATTTGAAAATAATCAGTCAATTTCATGTAGCTTCTTTGATCATGCAGGGAGAGAAGGTATTGGGAATAAATGGGTACTACCGAGGATCAAAAAAATTAACGGAATATCGAGCACAGAAAGATGTTATTTTGTCGGCAGGCTCTTTTCAAAGTCCTCAAATTATGCTTTTATCCGGGATTGGAGATGCTTCGTATTTGAAAAATTTTGGGATAGCCTCTCGGCATGATTTACCTATGGTGGGTCAAAATCTATCCGACCATGTATTTATTAATATGAATACTAGAGCCAATACAGATGGAGAATCCTATAATATGGCCTTGAATTTGAAGAATTTTGGAACCTACCTTTTGAGTCATCAAGGACCATTGTCATCGAGTCCACTAGAAGCATGTGCATTTTTTGATTCCTTGCAACAATCAGATCGCCCCGACTTACAATTTCATTTTTCTTCGGCTTGGGCATATGATTTATATGATAAGCATCACTTGCCCTTATCAGATGGTTTTACGGTATTACCCACCTTATTAAAACCTAAAAGTAGAGGATATGTGGGCTTACATTCTTCAAATCCTTGGGATGCGCCTTTGATTGATCCACAATTTTTAACGGATGAAGGTGGAGAAGATTTGGCTACATTGGTTCGAGGAGTAAAGTTGGCCAAAGAAATCATGTTATCCTCAGCTTTTGAACCTTTACGTCTCCAAGATGAGGTAAATTATCCACCTGGTAAGGATTGGTCGGATGAATTTATTTTACAGCATATTCAAGAGGCTTTGGAATGTGTTTATCATCCTGTGGGGACTTGTAAGATGGGAGTAGATCAAGAGGCAGTGGTGGATCCTAGCACGATGAAAGTCCGTGGTTTAGAGGGTTTGCGAGTTGCAGATGCATCTGTTATGCCTGATTTAGTGGCAGGAAATACCAATGCGGCCGTGATGGCAATCGCAGAAAAAGCCGCAGATTTAATTTTGGATTTCGATTTTGAGTAAGAATTTGATGTATATTGTTTTTATGTTTAAAAAACGAATTATGAAAAACCTATTATTAACCATTGCGTGCATGTGCACAACATTTTACCTTATGGCACAGAAAGCTGATGTGAACACGCTTAGAGAGGCGGAATTAAATCGATTTAAAATCATGGTTGCTCAAGACGGAGCAGGATTGGACAAAGTTTTGCACAAAGATTTGGTCTACATTCACTCATCGGGTACCCAAGATACCAAGGCTTCCTACATTGAATCTATCGTTTCGCAGAAGACCATTTATGCCATCATTGAGCCTGAAGAATTCAGTCAGCGCGTATATGGTAATATTGGAATCAATACCGGTATTGTCAATGTCACCAACAAAAAGGATGGAGCTTTGATGCCTGTTAATCGCTTAAAGTTTACGGACATTTATATCTTCGAAAATGGTCGTTGGCAAATGCTTTCTTGGCAGTCTTTAAAGATTAATAAGTAAGCCGTAACTCTTCTGCAAATGCTTCTAGAGCCTCATAAATGAGTTTTAGTTCCTCATTTTTGATGCAATAGGGAGCTAAAATGTACAAGGTATTTCCAAGGGGTCTTAACAAGATCCCTTTTTTTATGAAATATTGATAGGCGATATCTCGTAAGGGATGCATGTAGCCCGTTGCTTCACCTACTTGTAAATCCAAAGCTAAAATGGTCCCTTGTTGACGGATATTCTGTAAAATAGGATGATTTTGTTGTGATGCAGCCCATTCTTGATGAGCTTGTTTAATTCGTTCAATGTTGCTCCAAGTTTCCTCTTTTTCCATTAAATCCATACTGGCATTGGCGGCTGCACAGGCTAGGGGGTTGGCTGTAAAAGAATGGGAATGGAATAAGGTTTTTTTACGGTCATTGGATAAAAAATGCTCAAACATTTCATTGGAACAGCAGGTTACTCCCATAGCCATCATACCTCCTGTAAGTCCTTTAGATAAACAAACGATATCCGGCTTTTCCTGTAGATAATCCATGGCAAACCATTTTCCGGTTCTACCAAATCCAGTCATGATTTCATCTGCAATACATAACAAACCATGTTCATGTGCGAGTTGAATTAAAGCATCCAAAGTGCTAGCTTCATACATAAGCATTCCACCTGCACCTTGAACTAGGGGTTCAAAAATAAAGGCAGCATACTCTTCGGGAGCAGTTGCTAATTTGGTTTTCATATCATTCAAACAGGCCTCTGAATTAGTAGGCTGTGCAATAAATTCCACCTCAAAAAGCATATCTTGAAATGGTGCATTGAATGAACTAGGTGCCCCCAAGCTCATGGTACCAAAGGTGTCTCCATGATAAGCACCTTGCAAGGCCAGGATTTTTCTCTTTTTCGTATTTCCTTGATTATGGAAAAATTGGAGAGCCATTTTTATGCCGACCTCCACCGCGGTGCTACCGTTGTCAGAGAAAAATACTTTCTGAAAGTGTGTAGGTAAATGACTTAATAGTCTTTCTGATAATGTGATGGCAGGTTCATGGGTAAAGCCAGCAAAAATCACTTGCTCAATTTTAAGCGCTTGTTCGTAAATTTTTTGTGCCAAATAGGGGTGGCCATGACCATGAATATTGACCCACCAAGAACTGATGGCATCCAAGTATTTCTCATCATTTTCACCATAAAGCCAGCAACCTTCCCCCCTTATGATTGGGATAGAGAAAGGTTCAATTTGGTGCTGAGTGAAAGGATGCCATATAACGTCAGCATCCCTTTGAACGTAAGAATTATAATTGGACTTGTTCGGCATAATGATTTATCACATTTTCATCTATTTTTTGCTCTTCATGCACCCGTAAAAGTAGGGGCAATTGAGTATAATTCAGAATGAATTTTTCTCCTGATGGATTTTCAGGCCCATTAAAAATGATACCCAAAACAGGGATTCCTCTTTTTTGAAGTATTTCAAAGCTCAATAAGGTATGGTTGATACTTCCCAAGTAGTTTTTACTGACAAGAATGACTGGAGCATCAAGCTGTTTTATTAGATCTAAATTTGTTTCATGATCATTGATAGGAACCATCAAACCACCAGCTAATTCAATCACCAAGTTTTTAGAGCTTGCTGGTTTTTGAAATTGATGTAAGCTTATGCTAACCCCATCTATTTCAGCTGCAGTATGTGGCGACAAGGGTTGAGTAAGTCGAAAGGTAGAAGGCCAAATAGTCAGCTCGAGGTGCTTGACCCATTGCTGAATCCAATAGGCATCTCCTTGGTCTAAATCACCCGATTGAATGGGTTTCCAATAATCGGCCTTTAAGGCTTTTGTAAGAATAGCGGAAATAACGGTTTTCCCAATTTCAGTTCCGATTCCTGCTACTATGTAAGTCTGACTCATATGTTTGATTCTAATAATTGAATTAAATCAAGGATATCTTGCTGTTTGGTTAAGGCATTTAAGGTGATTCGAATACGTTCTTCGCCTTTAGGAACTGTTGGATAAACAATTGGTTTTAGTCCAAAACCTTTTTCTTGTGCTATCTGAGCGATTCGTCTGACTTCTTGATTTCCTGGTACCAGTAAGGTCTGTATGGCACTTTGGCTTTTTCCCCAATGGGCATGTTGCGAATGTTCTTGAAAGAAGGAGATGTTTTCTTTTAATTTTTCTCGGAGCTTATCGCAACCTTTTATGAAATGAAGGGTAGTCAATAATGCTGATACGTGGGCAGGGGAGGGGGCGGTTGAATAAATAAAGGATCGCGCGAAATTAATTAAGTATTGTCTCAATGTTTGTGATCCTAATACGACGGCTCCTGCATTTCCCCAAGCTTTTCCAAAGGTGATCACACGAGCAAATACATGATCTATCAAGTCCAACTCAGCTACTAAACCAGCCCCGTGAGGTCCATAGACACCACCAGCATGAGCCTCATCTACAATTAATTCAAAATCGTGGATCTGCTTAAGTTCAACTATTTTTTGAAGAGGAGCTAGGTCCCCATCCATGGAATAGACTGATTCTACCACGACCCATTTTATTTGATTAGGGTATTTGGCCAGCTCCATGTCCAAGTTTTGCCAGTCGTTGTGCTTGAAAATCACCTTTTTACCTTTATTCAAGCGTAGGCCATCAATGATGCTAGCATGGAGGAGTTGATCACAAAAAATAACGTGATCTTCCTGACAAAGGGAAGAAAGCAAGCCAAGATTCGCTTCAAATCCTGATCCAAAAAGTAAGGCAGATTCTGCTTGGTGCATGAGGGCACAAGCCATTTCAAAATTTTCCGTCAAGGAATTATTTCCTGAAATTAATCGAGAACCTGTGGCTCCATTGATTGGAATTAGCCCCTTGTTCTCAGCTAACCAACGTTCAAAATCTTGGCGAATCAATGCATTTAATTCTTGATTTCTGGCTAGGCCCAAGTAATCGTTGGAGCAAAAATCTACAAATTGATCTACAAATTGAAGGCTTCTTAATAAGCCATTTTTTTGACGGATTTCTAATTGATCGACTAAAAACGGTAGGTTCTTGCTCATGATATTCAGGCAATAAAAGTACAAAAATAATGAGCCGTAGCGGGTAAATAATATGCTTATCCCCCAATTTTATCCAAAATATTGATTAAACGTGTAAAAAACTTAGAAAAGGCTTGACAAATTCAGTGTTGTGACGTAGTATTGCACTGCGCTTCAATATCGTAAGCGCTCTATTCAATATTCCAGATTCCATTCCATCTATTGTTTGTTTCAAAATTTTGTAGATAATCTGCTTTTTTGCATATCACAAAATCCTTTTGAAAAGGAATCGGGACTGTTATTCATTTAAGATTCATCATTTCCCATTTTATGGAAGAGAAACCGATCAGGAGAGTAAAAAAAGTACAAGAAGATTTACCTGCTACTGAGCGCCCCAAAAGGCAAAGAATTAAAAAAACTGGCGAAGATCAAGATGCTTCAACACCTAGTTTTCAACTAGATGATGCGGCACCTGTTGTGAATACTCAGCCTAATCAATCTTCAGCGGAGACTGTCGCCACTACGGAAGAGCCAATTGAATATGATGCCATCATCCCTGCCGATGATTTTATGGTTGATACTTCTTTTGTTACTGGTGAAGAGAATGGTGCGGAAGCTCGTTCCACACAAGGAAGTCCGGAAGATTTGAAGAAATTACCCAAAGAGGAAGCAACTGTTACCCCTCAACCGCATTTCAAACGTTCAAATTACAATCAAGTAATTAAGGAATTGGATGGCCTGATTGAAAATGAAGGTGTATTGGAAATCATGCAAGAGGGAGGATATGGATTCATGCGTTCTTCGGATTACAATTATTTAGCATCACCTGATGATATTTATGTTTCCCCATCACAAATCAAAATGTTTGGTTTGAAAACGGGGGATACAATCAAGGGTACGATTCGTCCTCCGAAAGAAGGCGAAAAGTATTTTGCCCTGTTGAAGATTGAGACGGTAAATGGTAAAACTACCGACGAGATTCGTGACCGAATCAACTTTGAATATTTAACTCCTTTATTTCCAGAGGAAAAGTTGAATCTATCTACATCGGCAGATAATTATTCTACGCGTATTTTGGATCTTTTTGCCCCTATAGGTAAAGGCCAGCGTGGAATGATTGTGGCACAACCTAAAACTGGTAAGACGGTTTTATTAAAGGATATTGCCAATGCCATTTCGCGTAATCACCCAGAGGTATATTTGATTATCTTGTTGATTGATGAGCGTCCGGAAGAAGTAACTGATATGCAACGTTCTGTACGTGCAGAGGTGATATCTTCGACCTTTGATGAACAAGCGGAGCGTCATGTAAAAGTGGCAAGTATTGTCTTGGAAAAGGCAAAACGTATGGTTGAATGTGGTCATGACGTCGTTATTTTATTGGATTCCATCACACGTCTAGCCCGTGCATATAATACGGTAGTTCCTTCATCTGGTAAAATTTTATCTGGTGGTGTGGATGCGAATGCATTGCATAAACCTAAGCGTTTCTTTGGAGCAGCTCGTAATGTGGAGAATGGAGGTTCTTTGACCATTATCGCCACAGCCTTAATCGAGACAGGTTCTAAGATGGATGAGGTTATTTTTGAAGAGTTCAAAGGAACGGGTAATATGGAATTGCAGTTAGATCGTAAATTGTCTAACCGTCGTATTTATCCTTCTATTGACGTAACGGCATCGGGTACTCGTCGCGAGGATTTATTAATGGATCCGGCTGTATTACAGCGAGTTTGGATATTACGTAAACACATGTCCGACATGAACTCTGTAGAGGCCATGGAGTTTTTACAACAGCAAATGAAAGGTACAAGGACGAATGAAGAGTTCTTGGTATCTATGAATCGATAGATGACTATTCTTCCTAAGGAGCTATTTTCATTGGAAAAAACAGCGAACCTACAACCGGTTTGGTTTGTGGGCCATGGGAGTCCCATGAATGCCTTAGCCGATAATCCATTTACGCAGCATTTACAAGTATTAGGACAGACCGCTTTGGAGCAAAACACGCCCAAAGCGGTCTTAATTATATCTGCACATTGGCTAACTAGAGGAACATTTGTGCAGGCAAGTGAGCAACCTAAAATTATTTATGATTTTGGAGGATTTCCGCCAGCATTACATCAATATCAATACCCAGTAAAGGGAGATGCTGCAGAGGCTAATTTTTTAGCCAGTCATAGTGCCAAGATACATTCCACCACTGAGTGGGGCTTAGATCATGGGGCATGGACAGTCTTATGCCATTTATTTCCTAAGGCTAATATTCCTTGTTTTGAGGTATCTATTGATTATGGACAAGCTTTGGAATACCATGTAAGCTTAGCTCAAGAATTACAATTTTTACGTGAAAGAGGGGTATTGATTTTAGGAAGTGGAAATATTGTTCATAATCTGCGTGCCAGTGTAGCTAATTTAGGAAATGGACGAGAGGCATTTGCTTATGATTGGGCTCAAGAATTTGATGCTTGGTCAAGTCAAAAAATACAAGACAAAGATTTAAGCGCTTTGATTCATTACGACGGAGCACCAGGCGGGATGGAATCAGTTCCTACTCCCGATCACTACATTCCTATGTTGTATTCGTTAGCTTTGGCTAGAAAAGGAGAAGAAGTTCATTTTACTTATGATGAATTAGTGTATGGTGGTATTTCTATGCGTTGTTTTGAAATAAAATAATCAATTTATTGATGGGATAATATGGTCTGCTCAATGATTTGGCAGGCTTTTTTTATGTCATTTTCTGAAATACATAAAGGAGGTGCTAATCGTATTTTATTGCCATGCGTAGGTTTGGCTAATAAACCTGATTTCATCATGGAAAGACAAATGTCCCAGGCAATAGGGCTATCTTCGTCAGTATTTATTTCAATGGCACAGAGGAGGCCTTTGCCCCTAACTTCTCTAATAAGTGGGCTTTTTTGGCTTAAGGATTGTAAGAAATTCATTAACTGATTCCCCCTGATTTGGGCGTTTTCTATCAAATTTTCATCCTCTAAAATATCAATGGCTTCTGAAGCAATAGCACAGGCGAGTGGATTTCCGCCAAAGGTTGAACCATGTTCACCCGGTCTCAGAGTTAGCATGATTTCGTTGGAAGATAGCACAGCGGATACAGGCATGAATCCGCCGGAAAGAGCTTTGCCTAGTAATAATAAATCAGGTTTTACACCTTCGTGATCACATGCTAACCAAGCACCTGTTCTGCCTAAACCGGTTTGAATTTCATCAGCAATGAATAGTACTTGAGCTGCTTGACACAATTCTTTGGCCTTTTTTAAGTAGCCAGTTTCCGGTAAAATTACTCCTGCCTCACCTTGGATAGGTTCAATCATAAACCCTGCAACATTCGGATTTATTAGGGCTTTTTCTAATGCATTAATATCATTGTAGGGGATTTTAATGAATCCAGGTAAAAATGGGCCAAAGTTGGTATAGCTTTGAGGGTCATTGGAGGAAGAGATGGCAGCTATTGTTCTACCCCAAAAATTTCCTTCTGCTACTATTATTTGAGCTTGATTTATGGGAATACCTTTTATTTCATAACCCCATTTTCTAGTCAATTTAAGAGCAGATTCTCCGGCCTCTACGCCCGTATTCATGAATAAAACCTTGTCGTAACCAAATTTTTCAGCAAGTTTTTTTTCGGCCAAACCTAATTGATTATTGTGGAAAGCTCTTGAACTCAAGGTTAATTTTTCTGCTTGTTTCATCATGGCGCTGATTAATCTTGGATGGCAGTGGCCTTGATTAACCGCACTATAAGCAGATAAAAAATCCAGGTATTCATTTCCTTCCACATCCCAAACGATAGAACCTTTGCCTTTTTCTAAAACTACGGGCAAGGGATGATAATTATGTGCCCCGTGTGTTGATTCTAAGTCGATGTATTCTTGGGATGTCATAATGTACAATGGTATTGGACGATGGTGTTTGTATTTGGACTTTTTTTGTTTTTGGGCTTTAGGCTTTGGGTTTTAAGCTTTTGACTTTGGGCTTTGGTCTTAAGGCTTTGGGCCTTGGACTTTTAGATTTGACAACTTTTCAAAAGTTGTCAAATCTATTTCAAAAGTTGTCAAATCTCTTTCAAACCTCCTACTAATCTCTTCCCTTCAAAAACAAAGGTTCCATTTTATCTGCTAAAATGGAACCTAATACTTGATAATCTTAATCAATTCCTTGATATTATAGCAGCTCGTAGATTCCAGCTACGCCTTGACCACCGCCCACACAGGCAGTTACCATTCCGTATTTTTGATTTCTACGACGCATTTCATTGAATAATTGAATGGATAATTTAGCGCCCGAACAACCTAGCGGATGTCCTAATGCTATGGCTCCACCATTGACATTTACCCCACTAGGGTCGATTCCTAAGGTTTTAATGACAGCTAGTGATTGAGCAGCAAAAGCCTCATTTAGCTCTATTTGGTCAATATTGTTTAATACTAAACCAGCTTTTTTCAAAGCGATTGGAATAGCTTCCACTGGCCCAATTCCCATTAGGCTTGGCTCTACTCCAGCGGTGGCATAACTGACCATTCGAGCAATTGGCTGAACATTCAATTCTTTTAAAAATTTCTCTGATACCACCATGACAAAAGCTGCCCCATCCGATGTTTGAGAAGCATTACCTGCTGTTACAGTACCGCCCATTGCAAATACAGGCTTTAATTTGGCTAAAGCCTCAAGTGTAGTATCTGCACGTGGTCCTTCATCTTGACTGACGATTGAAGTGCGAGTTTTTTTCTTACCTTCTTTGGCATCAAAATAATTTTCTGTCACCGATATAGGTACAATTTCAGAAGCAAATTTTCCTTCCTTAATGGCACTTAGAGCCTTTAAATGTGATTGATAAGCGAAGTTGTCTTGTTCCTCACGAGTAACTTCATACTTTTTACTCACTGCCTCCGCTGTTAATCCCATACCAATATAATAGTCTGGATGTTCGGATGCTAGGTCATAATTCAAGACCGTCTTGTGTCCTAACATCGGTAACATGGTCATGGATTCGGTTCCTCCTGCTATGACACAATCTGCCATTCCCGAACTCACCTTAGCGGATGCTAGTGCAATCGCTTCTAAACCCGATCCACAATAGCGGTTAATAATAAAACCTGGGACGTTTTTAGGCAAGGAAAGTAGTGAAATATATCTCGCCATTTGCATGCCTTGCTCTGCTTCAGGAATAGCATTTCCCACGATTAAATCGTCTACTCGACTTGGATCTAAGTTAGGAACTTGAGCGACCAAATGTTTAATAACTTCGGCAGCTAAGGTATCAGGGCGAACCGTACGAAAACCTCCTCTATTGGCCTTGGCTACAGCAGTTCTGTAGCCAGCAATGATATATGCGTTCATAATCAATTGATTTTGAATGGATTAATTTCTTGGTGGTTTGCCACCATTTAATAGACTACTGATACGTTCCAATGTTTTTTTCTCTCCAGAAAGAGATAAAAATGCTTCTCTTTCTAGGTCCAATAGGTATTGCTCGGTTACCATTTGAGGACTGTCTAAATCTCCTCCGCAAATAGCATAAGCCAGTTTGTTTGCAATCAAAGAATCGTGTTCTGAGATATAATTACCCATTTTCATACTGAAAATTCCGGCTTTAAACAGTGCTAATCCTTGTTTTCCTTCTACCCAAACATCAGAACGCTGCTGTTTCTGAACATATCCTGCATCCGCCAAAGCTAAAGCTTCTCTTTTTGCCTCAGCAATAAGTTGGCTACGGTTCAAAACGATTCGGTCAAATGAACGAATGTAATTCATTTCTTTGGCCTCATATGCTGAAGTACTCACCTTGGCTGTAGCAATATTCATGAATGCTTGTTGAAGTCGATTTAACTCCACATCGCCCGATTGGCGAGCATCTCCCATGCGCATAGCCATTTCCTTCGTTCCTCCTCCAGCTGGAATTAATCCAACACCAACTTCTACTAGGCCCATATACGTTTCTGCATGTGCCACTAACTTGTCTGCATGTAAGCTGATTTCACAGCCTCCACCTAAAGCAAGTGTAT
Organism: Aquirufa sp. Wall-65K1; assembly: GCF_054558475.1. Classification (NCBI taxonomy): domain Bacteria; kingdom Pseudomonadati; phylum Bacteroidota; class Cytophagia; order Cytophagales; family Flectobacillaceae; genus Aquirufa; species Aquirufa sp. Wall-65K1. The sequence goes on from NZ_JBPXKD010000002.1 coordinate 169,611, forward strand.
GAGGGGCTACAACCACCGGTATAGATGAATAACGAACGCGCATCATGGTATTTTGGAATACCGCAATCATATTATTGACTTCATCAAACTCTTGATTGGCCGCAAACATGAAAAGCATTCCCAAGTTGGCACCTGCTGAGAAAGCTTCTACTCCCTCATTCCCAATCACTAGTCCACGGTAATTCTTTTCGGCTAAATCGATGGCCTTTTGAATTCCTTCTAGAACGCCTTGGCCCATGGTATTCATTTTCGAATGAAATTCCAAGCAAATGATATCATCCCCTAAATCGACAATGCTAGCATCATCGTTTTGGTATACTATTTTATCTGGTTTCAAACTGGAAAGGAAAATTTGATTTTCAATTCCTTCGATGGCCCGATAATTTTTAGAAGTTAAATCATAATAAAGTCGTTTCCCGCCTTCATTTTTATAAAAACTGGTGAAACCGTTTTGAAGCATTTCTAATACCCAACTTGCTGCCTCCATGCCATTTTCATGCATTAAATCTAGCCCTTTCTGAACACCTAATGCATCCCAGGTTTCAAATATTCCCATTTCCCAGCCAAATCCAGCACAAATAGCTTGATCTATTTTTACCAAATCATCGGCAATTTCAGGAATACGGTGAGAAGCATAACGGAATCCATCCAAAATGGTTCTGCGATAAAATTCTCCTGCTAAATCTTTACCAGCCAATAATACTTCAAACCGTTTCGGTAAAGCATCAATTGCTTTAGAACGGTCTAAGGTTTCGAAGGAAACTTTTTGAGCCGCTCTATATTCAAAGGTTTGTAAATCAAGACTTAGAATTTCGGTTTTACCTTGTGCATTTTTTGTCTTTTTGTAAAAACCTTGTCCCGTTTTATCTCCTAACCACTTATTTTCCATAAGTTTTTGGAGCATCTTAGGTAAGATGAAAATGTCCTTACTTTCATCGTTCGATACCGCTTTATATAAGTTGTTGGCTACATGAACAGTAGTATCCAATCCAACTACATCAGACAAACGGAAGGTTCCGGACTTGGGTCTTCCAACTACTTTAGAAGTTAGTTTATCTACTTGCTCCACGGTTAAACCTAATTCTTCCACAACCTTCATGGTTTGCATCATGGAATAAACCCCGATACGATTGGCGATGAAGGCAGGTGTATCTTTACAAAGAACAGTGGTTTTTCCTAAGTTAGTTTGACCAAATCCTAAAAGGAATTGAATGACATCTGCTGAAGTTTGCGGTGTAGGAATGATTTCCAACAAGCGTAAATACCGCGGCGGGTTAAAAAAGTGTGTTCCGCAGAAATGTTTTTGAAAATCTTCACTTCTTCCTTCAGCCATTAAATGAATTGGAATACCTGAGGTATTAGAGCTGATCAAAGTACCCTTAGTTCGAATAGCATCTACTTTTTCAAATAAGGATTTTTTAATGTCCAGATTCTCCACAATAACCTCCATGATCCAATCTGCCGAAGCGATATCCTGTAAGTTATCATCAAAGTTTCCTAGCTTAATACGTTTGGCAAAATCACTAACATATAAAGAAGCTGGCTTTGACTTAAGCGTTTGTTGAAATGCTAGATTGACAATCCTATTTTTTACCAATGGATGTGTCAAGCTCAGTCCTTTGGCTGTTTCTTCAGCCGTTAGTTCCTTAGGGGCAATGTCCAAAAGCAATACATCCACTCCGATATTGGCAAAGTGACATGCAATTCTTGAACCCATGATGCCAGAACCTAGAATGGCAACTTTTTTGATCGAACGATTCATTTGAATTATGTTTTTAATTAAAAAACGTAAGCGCGTAAAGTTAATTAAATTTTGAAATGTTATGCAAGCATACTAATTTTTTTTGATAAAATATTCCACTTCTCCGCTAAACCTTGACAGCGTTTAAAACGCTGTCAAGGTTAACGAAAAAAATAAGAATTATTGCTCCATATAACTGCTAATTGGCTCGCAAGCACAGACTAGGTTGCGATCACCATAGGCCGAATCAATGCGTGACACGCTAGGCCAAAATTTATTTGCTTTAACGTAAGCTAATGGGAAAACAGCCTTTTCTCTACTGTAAGGACGATTCCACTCGCCAATCAAAACCACATGTTGGGTATGTGGTGCATTTTTCAAAACATTATTGCTCTTATCGGCTAAACCATCTTCAATTTCTTGGATTTCAGCACGAATACTTAACAAAGCATCACAGAAACGGTCTAACTCTTCCTTATTTTCAGATTCGGTTGGTTCAATCATCAATGTTCCAGCAACCGGGAAAGATAGGGTAGGAGCGTGAAAACCGTAATCCATTAATCTTTTAGCAATATCTTCAGCTTCTATTCCTACGCTTGCTTTGAAAGGTCGGCAATCCACAATCATTTCGTGTGCACAACGGCCATGTGAACCCGTATAAAGAATAGGGAATTTGGTCTCTAAACGAGCTTTGATGTAATTGGCGTTTAAAATGGCTGTTTCCGTTGCCCTAGTTAATCCTTCTCCACCCATCATAGCAATGTAGGCATAGGAAATAGCCAAGATACTAGCCGATCCAACCGGAGCTGCAGAAACAGCACCATGGCTGTTTGCCTCTACAGAATCTGTCATCACGTGACCAGGTAAAAATGGCACTAATTGCTTAGCAACACCAATAGGTCCCATGCCTGGGCCACCACCTCCGTGAGGGATACAGAAGGTTTTATGTAAATTCAAGTGACAAACATCTGCACCAATGGTAGCAGGAGAAGTTAGACCCACTTGAGCGTTCATATTGGCACCATCCATGTAGACTTGTCCTCCATTTTCATGAATAATGCTACAAATTTCCTTGATCGACTCTTCGAAAACTCCGTGGGTACTTGGGTAAGTGACCATTAAGCAAGCTAAATTATCTTTATGCTCAATGGCTTTAGCACGTAATTCTTCCACATCAATATTTCCATTGGCATCACAACCCGTCACAATCACTTTCATACCTGCCATGACTGCTGAGGCAGGATTCGTACCATGTGCTGAGGAAGGAATTAAGGCCACATTACGATGGGAATCTCCACGAGAAGCGTGGTAAGCACGAATCACCATTAAACCTGCATATTCGCCTTGCGCTCCAGAATTGGGTTGCATGGACATAGCTGCAAATCCCGTGATTTCACATAACCAATCATTTAATTCCATGATTAATCGCTGGTAACCACGTGTTTGACTAGCTGGTGCAAATGGATGCATTTTTCCAAGCTCCGGCCAAGTTACAGGGATCATTTCAGTCGTGGCATTTAATTTCATGGTACAAGAGCCCAAAGAAATCATGGAATGCACCATGGATAAATCTTTGGATTCCAATGATTTTAAATAACGCAACATACCATGTTCGGAATGATAGCGATTAAAAACATCATGACTTAAAAAAGTAGATTGACGTGTTAATTTGGCAGGTATTCTCCACGTAATACTCATCTCTTCTCCTCCAATTCCTTCCATTTTAACTCGTTGGAAGAAACCTAGTATTTCAATAACATCTTCCTCTTGCGTTGTTTCATCCAAGGCAATGCTTAGTTTGCTAGTATCATTTCTGAAATAGCGGAAATTACGCTCAGAAGCTTCTGCCAATTCCCTAATTTCTTCGGTATACTCACCCGTAATAACCGTTAGGGTATCAAAGTGGTGTGTATTTTCTAAGCTGAATCCTAATTTTTGAAGTCCCGCAGCCAACAGCTCCGTTAAACCATAAATCTTGGTTGCTTTATTTTTTAGCTCTTCTGGTCCGTGATAAATGGCATACGCTGCTGCCATGATAGACAAAAGAACTTGAGCGGTACAAATATTGGAAGTTGCCTTTTCTCTACGAATGTGTTGTTCGCGGGTTTGAAGCGCCATGCGCAAGGCTCTATTTCCTTCTGCATCGATGGAAACACCAATGATACGTCCAGGGATATTTCTTTTGTATTTTTCTTTCGTAGCAAAAAAGGCAGCATGTGGTCCACCAAATCCCATCGGTACACCAAATCGTTGTGAACATCCCACAACTACATCTGCACCCATTTCACCCGGAGGGGTTAAGATGGTAAGTGCCAATAAATCAGCAGCTACCACAACTTGAAGTCCGTTTTCTTTGGCTGATTCAATCAGTGCTGAATAATCAAAAACCTCACCATTGCTAGCTGGATATTGTAAAACAATCGCATAATATTGATCATCAGTAACATCAAAATTTTGATGATTACCTACTACCACTTCAATGCCTAAAGGTTCTGCTCTAGTTTTGAGTACATCAATGGTTTGAGGTAAACAAAGTTCGGATACAAAGATGGCCTCTGCTTGATTTCTTTCTGCAGGTCTTTGTCCATGCAACATAGTCATGGCCTCTGCTGCTGCCGTTCCTTCATCTAGAAGGGAGGCGTTGGCTAATTCCATTCCTGTCAAATCAATGATCATAGTTTGGTAATTCAATAACATTTCCAAACGACCTTGAGCAATTTCTGCTTGATAGGGAGTGTAAGCGGTATACCAAGATGGGTTTTCTAGAATATTTCTTAAGATAACCGAAGGCACAATTGTATCGTAATATCCTAAACCTATATGGCTTTTAAATATTTTATTTTGCCCCATTATTTGTTTGAAATCACGTAAGAATTCAAACTCTGTTTTGGGATTTGGCAGTCGTAAACCTTGTGCTAATCGTATAGGTTGAGGAACAGTTTGTTGAATTAAAGTAGACAGACTATCCACGCCAATGGATTTTAACATGGCCGCGATATCAGTTGGATTAGAATTGTTGTGACGCAATGAAAAATCTTCCCTGTATTTGAAATTGGGGATCATAGGATGAAGGCGAAATTAGTGTGAAAAAACGTTGTAAAATTAATCTTTTTATGGGATTTATTTTTCAATTCTTATCTTGCGAACTCAATTTTTTCCTCAACAAAATGAAAAAGACTTACTATTCGGTTTTAGCACTTTTTTTAGTCGCAAAACTTCTTCCCTTGAGCCTTTTAGCTCAATCAAATCCGGTCCCTTATGCCTATACGATTAAGGCCGAAGATTTGAAAAAACATTTGACTTTTATTGCATCTGATAGTTTGAAAGGTAGAAACACGGGTTCGCCAGAACAAAAAGTGGCTGCCAACTACATAGCTAACCATTTTAAGGCCGTTGGCTTAGCTCCTGTTCAAGGAAGTTACTTTCAAAAAGTAGATCTGGTTAATCGGGCTTGGACCAATGTAGCTGTTCAAATCAAAGGTAAATCCTATGGGTATTTAACCGATTTTATGGCTTATGCATTAGCTCCGGTAGCTGCTGGAACAAAAGCTTCCACCGTTTTTGCTGGATATGGTGTACAACAAGGAGCCTTTACGGATTTCGATAAATTGAAAGCCAAAGGATCCATGGTGGTGGTTATTGATGGAGAGGCCAAAGATGCCTCAGGAAATTATGTGCTTTCTGGCTCGAAAGATCCTTCCGCATTTGGTAAAGCTACTGGCTGGAGAGAAAAAATGAAATTAGCCAAGGCCGCTGGTGCGACTGGTTTGATCGTAATTACCGACAAAGATGAGAAAACGTTTAGTTCTCAATTAAACCAACGTCAAGTAATGATGAAGCGTTTCGGAAATGAGCGTATGGTTTTCAAGGAGGATACTCAAAACAAAGAAGCTGAATTTCCTGTCTTATTGATCTCGTCAGCTATGGCCGCTCAATTACTTGGAACGGATCTTGCTGCTTTGGAAGCCTTTAAAGCCAAAGTTTCATCAGATAAAAAATCTGTCTCAAGTAAATTTAAAGCAGGTACCATTGAACTGAAAATAGAAAATACAGAATCCCCAGTTGATACCTATAATGTAGTAGGATATTTGGAAGGTACAGACAAGAAATCTGAAGTTGTAGTTATCACCGCCCACTACGATCACATCGGAGTATCTGCTGATGGTCGCATCAATAATGGAGCTAATGATGATGGTTCAGGAACAGTAACTGTGATGGAATTAGCAGAGGCTTTTGGTAAAGCGGCAGCCGCAGGAAATCGTCCGCGTAGAAGTATTTTATTTATGACGGTGACCGGCGAGGAAAAGGGATTATTGGGTTCTGAGTATTATTCGAATCACCCCTTATTTCCATTGGAAAATACGGTATGTGATTTGAATATTGATATGGTGGGTCGCTATGACGATGATCACATTGGTAAGCCAGATTATATCTATGAAATTGGATCGGATAAATTGTCGTCTCAATTACGCGCTGTGTTGGAAGAGCAAAATAAGAAGCATATTGGTTTAGAATTGGATTATAAATACAATGATCCTAATGATCCTAATCGTTTCTATTATCGTTCAGATCACTACAACTTTGCTAAGCATAAAATCCCAGTAGCATTTTTCTTCAATGGCGTTCATGAAGATTATCACCAACCTGGCGATGATGTAGAAAAAATTGAGTTTGACCAAATCCAAAAAGTAGGTCGTTTGGTATTCTACATGGCATGGGAAATCTCCAATAGAGAGCAACGATTACTGGTTGATTCCAACAAGCCTTAATTGCTTTTATTTCAGTACCTACAAAAAGAGCCTCGAAATTTCGAGGCTCTTTTTGTTTGTTGTATGAAAAAATACCAAGATCTAAATTTTCAAATTTTCAATTCTTTGGACAAACACTTCATGGTTTTTTTGTGCTTGAAGAATGAAATCATTTTCTTTCCAATCACCAATTACCGTTTCCATTTCCTTTTGATTGTGGTACATGGCTTGTCGGAATGGATCTTGGAAATCTTTAGCCCTAGAACGTTCTATTCCTTTGGCGATAAATTCCGATACATAGATGGCTTTATTTTTCCAAAGACGGATGAATGTTTCATCTTGTAAATCCACTTGTTGAATATTTTGCAAAGCGGCCAAAGCATGTTGAAATTTAAGTTCTGGGTATACATCTGCTTGGTCCTGATAAAACTGATGTACTTGATGCCAAGAGGTAATCTTACCACTTCTAATATTCTTTTTTAGCCCTTCCACTGCTTCAGTAGGAACTAATTGTCCACCCAAATTTTCCCAAGACGCAATTCCATGGTTAGAACTGTTTTTTAATAAATCTATGGCTAAAATTTTTTGGTTTCTTTCATAGGCTAAAACCCATTCTTGGAAAGCATGGTAATAAATTAAATCTTTAAATATGTGGTATGCTTTATAACTCTTAGCGATTTTACTTTTGCGTTTAGAATTCTCTATTCCACTGGCCCAAACATCCAAAGTGCTATGCTCATTGTCTGCATTTTCAAGCCATTTTTTACCTGCTTCTTGCGTCTTTTCTGGAAGCGAATCCCCAACCCAAGTTTCTAATAAGCTTAAGGCTTTTAATATTTCATCTATGGTGTCTGGCGCTAAAAAATCGTATTCCAAGAGCATGTTTTTATTTATTCTCTGGTCGCGATTGGCAAATTTCCAGGCATTTCTTGCTAAAGCATACAGATTGTATTGAAACCAATAGGCAGCAATGATTAATAATCCACCTGAAGCATCATCGTTCCCAATCAATGAAAAAGGTAGGGGATTGTGAATTTCTGCTGGATAATTTCCCTTTGAAATCAGGTTGAAACTGGCAAATTTAGAATTATGCTTTAAGCTAATGGAAAGTCCAGGCCAAAATCCTCTACCCGCTTGTAATTCTCCATCGGCACCTCTACTATTATGATTGGAACCTAAAGTTGCACCAGCTGCCATGTTACTTTGGCCTTTAATGATCGCGGCACATAGGAAAGAATTATTGTGGTGCTGTTCATGCGCAGGAAATATAAGGGCATTCAATACCTCACAGCAAGAAATGGTTGAATTACTTCCAAGAAAGGAGTTGATTAATCGAGCACCGTATTTCAATTGAGAATGGGAGGCCAATATAAAACGTACAGCTTTAACACCATAAAATATACGACAGCCTTCGTGGATAATTCCATTGACGAGTTCACAACCTTCGCCAATTTGGGTGTTGGCTTCTGGGAAAGAGATTATAGTTAAGTTTTTTAATTTATTGGCGCCTTTGATATAGGTATCTGAACCCATATTGACATCTTTAATGATCCCTGTGTTTTTAATCACCGTTCGGTCCCCAATTTGACCGTAATAACCTCTTTTAGTGGAAAATTCTGCTTGAGTCAGCGCTTTATATTGGGCTTGAAGTACTTCATCGTCTCGATCTTGAGTCCATAAATAGGCATCTGCTGGACGCATGCCAACAAAAGGAATGACTTTTCTGCCCCCATTTTCATTTCCTAGTTCTAGCCAGATTCGAATTCGTTCCTCTTCACCTTCCTTCACCATACCATTTCCAAATTTGGCGGTAGGTGTAGTGGCTAATTCATTTACCTGCAATATCATGACCTCATTTCCAATTTGATAATTGGATAATAGATTTACCCGGTCAATACTGACATTGTCACCAATATCACTACTGATGATGGTACTATTGTATATTCCAACGGGCATTCGTAAGTTCTTAAATTCTAGGTAGACATGCTCTAGAATTCCGATTCGAATGATGCCAAAAAATCGGCAATTTTTAATGAGATAAGGGTTAAAGCCTGGCTTTACCTGAATGTCTTTCCAGTTTTCAGCTTCATTGAAATTGGCTTCTAAAATTTCAATTTCCCTTGTAGCCAAAGGCCTATAATCCGACAGTCGGATATTTTTGTTACGTAAGTCGAATTCACTTTCACCCTCTTTTAAATAGGTTTTATGGACAAATTCGAAGCCTAACTGCGCAATGGGTTTCTTTTCTATTCGATTCATCTCTCGTAAAATTCAATGGGTAAATAATCAGGGTCGCTCGTGAAAGTAAATCGCTTATCCGTAAATTCATCGATACGGATAGCTTCACAAGTAAGTCCTTTTTGCTGTAAAATTTGAACTGTTTCATCTAAATTAGATACTTCAAATGCTATATGCCTCAGTCCGCATGCTTCCGGTCTTGATACTCGAGCTGGGGTTTCAGGGAAAGAAAACAACTCAATAAAATATATTCCTTGAAAGCTTAAATCTAATTTATAGGAATCTCGTTCTTGACGATATACTTCTCTGATAATTTCAAATCCGAGAATTTCGGTATAAAATTGTTTGGACTTAGCATAGTCCGAACAGATGATGGCCACATGGTGAATGCCTATGAGTGGAATTTTGTTCAGCATTTTTATTGGGGGCTTGTTGCTACAGCAATTTTGGAATCAGCGGTACCGTAATACAAATACCATCGAGATTTAAAAGGTACTAATCCTTCTACAAAGCAAACTTCATTCACCTCCCCAATTTTTTCATATTCTTTATTGGGCCAAATGAATGGTTGCTTGGAACGCTGTAAAACTTGAAATGGCTTATCGATGTTAAATAAAGCCTGCGCTGCGCTGTAGGTGAATTTGGGATAATTTGTATCATTGAAATTGGCGGCATTACTACTGTTGTATAGTAGTAAAATTCCAGATTTACGAATCAAAGCAAATGGACCAGGTTCTACCAACCTACTATCAAAATAGCCTTTTCTAGGCTGTAAAACAGAAATCTTTTGTTTATTTTCAGCATCTTCCAATACAGTCCAATGAATCAGATCTTGGGATTGAGCCATAAATAAATCAGTATCCCCAAAATACATCCAGTAATATCCTTTTATTTTTTTGGCAATCATTTGGGTGCCAACTTGTTGAACAACCAAAGCGCCGGATTTTGACCAAAGATTGATGTATTTAGGATCTTTCAACATAGGTCCCATTTTATTCCAATGTATTAAATCGGTGGAGGTAGCAGAGCATAATCTGGCTGTTTTTCCATTATAGGAGGTATAAGTAATGAAATAGCTACCATCTTCAGTTTGAACAATGCGCGGATCTTCTATTCCCCCAGGCCATTCGTATTTTTTATATTCATCTTGATCTGGAAAAAGAATGGGCTGCGGCATTTTTTTGAAATGAATTCCATCCTCGCTGATTGCCAAGCCGATGCGAGAAGTGCCTAATGAATCTTGGGCACGATAAAGTAAATGGACTTTACCATTTTTTATTAAAGCAGTAGGATTGAGCACATTTTTATTTTCCCAACCAATATTTTTCCCTTGAATGGGGCATAAAAACTTCTGGCTTAGATCTGGAATTAAGATAGGATTATGGGCATCTAGCTTTCTGAAATTTTTTATTTGCCAGGTCTCAACATTTTTGTTTTGCCCCAATGAAATGAGTGAGCAAAGAAGAAATGAGCTTGCAAAAAGGAAAGCAGGGATTTTATGGAGTAGATTCATGTAGACTTGTGAGAATTTAAATTTACTAAAATGCCAGTTGAAACGTATATTAAAAGGTAATTTTCGGCAAATTATTACCGAATGGTCGTGTCTAAGCAGACCTATCAAATAACCATTGTTATAAATTTCCTACAAAATCAATCATTTGATCAAAGGAAAATTTTAAATTGGGGAAACATACCTTAAAAGATAAATGGAAAGAAGAGACTTTTTACAATCCTCCTTAATGACGGGCTTAGTAGGGGGAATTCCCCAAATTCAAGAGACAATAGCTGCGCCTAAATTACAGCCGAAAATTAAATTAAGTGTTTCCAGTTATTCTTATTGGCACTTTAAGGGCGATAAATTTCCTATAGAAAAGGTAATAGATGATGCTGCAGCATTAGGATTAGAAGGGATTGATGTATTGCATCGACAAATGGAAAGTGAGGATAATGCTTATTTACAAAAAATCAAGAAACATGCCTTTTTGAATGGCATTGCCTTGACTTGCTTATCCATTCATCAGGGTTTTGTTACTCCAGACAAAGAAGAGTTGAAAAAGCATGTGGATCATACCTTACATTGTATTGAATTGGCCTATAAAATGGGAATTCCATGTTTGCGTTTAAACACAGGAAGATGGAACACCATTAAATCATTTGATGATTTGATGAAAAATAGGGGTATAGAGCCCATCCTTCCAGGTTATACCGAAGATGATGGATATAAATGGTGCGTTGAGGGTATACAAAGGTGCTTGGCTAAGGCAGAGGAATGTGGCGTTTTATTGGCCCTTGAAAATCACTGGGGACTGGGTTCAACCCCGGAGGGAATGCTGCGTATTCATGATACGGTGAACTCACCTTGGTTGGGATTACTAATGGATACAGGAAATTTCTTAGAAGATCCTTATGATAAATTAGAGAAGATAGCCCCCAAAGCTAGTTTTGTTCAAGCGAAAACCTATTACGGTGGAGGAGAATGGTATTCTTTGGATTTAGATTATAAGCGGATTATCAATATCTTGAAAAAGGTCAATTACCAAGGCTATATTTCCATTGAATTTGAAGGGAAGGAAAATGCGTATTCAGGAGTTAGAAAAAGTGTTGAATTGATTAGAAAAGCACTGGGATAATTACCAGATTGTTGGACAACAAATTAATTTTTAAATCGTTCGCTCTGTGACGCGCAACGCTGTCAAGGTTCCAAACCTTGCCAGCGTTAGGCCGGAGCGAATGATTATTTTTTAGCCACTAAGGCATAAGAATCCTCAATCATCTGCTTGATTGTCAGAAAAGGTAGCTGCCCATTGACCACAATGGTGTTCCAATGTTTCTTATTCATGTGGTATCCAGGTAATACACTATCGGGAAATTCTTCTCTTAATTCGATGGCCCTATTGGGTTCACATTTGACATTGAATCGAATGGGTATTTCGTCTAGTGATAGTAACAAAAATATCTTTTGGTGTACTTTGAAAACTAAATTGTCTGGACCAAAAGGAAGACTTTCTTCCGTCTCTGGGAGACTTAAAGCAAAATCACGAATTTCTTCTAGGTTCATGGGATGGGTCTGCCGAAACCTTGGCATAAGGGAATTGGGCTACTTTCTTTAATTGGTAATAGCTGTCCAATCCTCCTGCACTTAAACTCTGAGCTAAGTCCAAATCTATATTCCCATTTGGCAGAAGTATGGAATCTTCGACGGAAATATATTGGATTTTGCCGACTAATAAAATGGTTTGGTTTGATTTAATCAGATGTTCCTCTTCCCATATCAAACCTATTTTAACTAAACTTTGCTTGACAAAAGGTGCGTCAAACTCAGGAATACGCTCTTCTTCGATTCCACAGGCTTCAAATTCAGAGGTACTCAAAGGGTATCGAGCGGAGGTCTGGTGGGCCTGCTGGGCCAAGGAAAAAGGAATATGATTTAGGGTAAATCTTTTATTTGCTTGAATGTTTTTGTAGGTATGACTATCAGCTCCCACCGGCCTAAACAAAATACCCATCATCGCGGGATTAGCTCCCACATGGATGACATTGCTAAAAATGGCCAAATTAGATTGACCTTGTTCATTGAAAGTTCCAATTAAATGTACCGCCTTTCCTCCAGATAAATGATTGATTAAATTCGTACGAAACGATTTCTCCATCGATTCAATGTCGAATGTCTGAGCTATCATGCAGTTAGTTTTTGAAAATGGAGGAGGCTATTCCTTGATTGATTTTATAATTGGAAAATTTAACAGTGATATCTCCTGTTTTGGCTACTTGTTTTTGGCTATCTACCGTTTGGGTTTTATTGATGTCTACAACTACCCCTTTGGGCACTTTGAATTTTTTAACATCCACCGTGAAAATTAATTGCTCTGGCAAACCCCATTTGGAATCTTGGCCATAACTGTATTCGGTACTTACGGTGCCATTGCTTCTCGATGTAATCTGCGATTTCAAAACTAAATTATTGGTTTTATCTACCCATAATTTGGCTAAAATAACATCTCCATTATCTCCATTGGGCAATAAGGTGACAATTTCGGTTTCCTTGTTTTTTATCGTCTCCTTTCCTGTACTAATAGCGTTAAATTGATCTTGATGGGCCAATAATTGTGCCAAATCACCAAAGCCCTTTTTAGGTAAAATGGCAATTCCCTTAGATTTTAAATGAAATTGATCTTTTTGCTTGAAAAACAAAGTAGCATTTACCGGAAGGATTTTAATTAATGGGATATTTGACTTTATATTTAAATCTACCGAATAATCCTTGACCAAGCTCCATTTTTGTTGAAGTGCCTGAATGGTTTTTTGTGCATCTTGACCCAATATTTGAGCTAATGAGCAGAATAAAAGACCGAGTGTTAAATTGATTCTCATTAAGCGCTGATGTCTTTTTTGTTGAATGTATAAATGGAAATTCCCAAGAATATCAAGATGTGGGCAATTAAAATAATAACTGATTTTACTATTTCAGTTTGTAGTAAAGGTACTTCAAAAAAGTTTCTCCAAGAGGCCATGTGTGTGGTGAACAAATAAGGACGAATGGAGTCAAATACCGAAACTTCTAATGTGCCTATGATGGTAAATAGGATAATGATGGACATGGTAGCCACTATGGGACCAATGGAGTTTTCCGAGAAGCAGGATAAACAAATGGACAAGGATGCGACCGTCAAAAGGGCTAAAAAAGCCACAGCAAAACCACTGAGGTAGCGCCACAATACATCTTGTTCTTGTAAAATAACGAGTCCGTCCGTGTTTAAAACGATCAAATCCCCTGTTCCAAAAAATAATTGTCCAAATACCAAAGCCATTATTCCCAACCATAATATAATGCAAGCGGTATAGACAGCTCCGGCAATAAATTTGGATAATAAAAGTGTTGTCCTAGATATAGGCTTCGTCATGACCATTCGAATGGTGCCCATGGCAAATTCTCCTGAAATTAAATCCCCTGTGACCAGGGCAACCAATAATGGAATTTGAACCAAAAGCATTTGTAAAATGATGAAGGCTATCAGATTTCCATTTAAAAGGTTTCCTTCAAAACTTAAAGTTTGCTCAAAAGAAGAGGTTACAAATGATAAAATGGATAAACCATCTGATTTTAAGGCAAATAAAATGACACCCACCAATAGCGTGATGGCTCCAATACCCAAATAACTTCTGGGTTTAGCTGCAATCTTAATGAACTCATTATATACGCTTTTAAATAGCATCTTGTTGAACAATTTTAATGAAGTAATCTTCCAAACTACGTTTAGACTCTAAGGAATAAATGGCAACTTCATGAGAAATTAATAGTTGACTTATACTTGGAACCAAGTTTCTACTCAAATGGAATTCCAGCAAATTTTCAGCATTCAGTTGAATATTAATATCTGGAAAAGCATTTTTAAGAATTTCTACGGCTTTTTCCACTGGTTCTGCTTCTAAGCGAATAAAGAGGTTTTCTGACGACATTAAATCCTTCACAGAACCCTCTACAATGGATTTTCCTTGGTTGATAATTACCATGCGGTTGGCAATCATTTCGATTTCACTTAAATCATGAGAGGAAAGAATGATGGTTTTTTGATGTTCTTCTTTTAGTCTCAAAATCAAGTTTCTAATATCAATGATACCTTGAGGGTCTAATCCCGTGGTAGGTTCATCCAAAACAATCAAATCAGGATTATGTAAAAGCGTTTGAGCTATACCTAAACGCTGTTTCATTCCATGAGAAAAACTCCCTACTTTATCGTGCTCCCGGCCATTTAATCCTACAAAATCCAACATGGCATAAATTTCTTTTTTGCTGGAATAGGTTCCCGAAATTCGAGCAAAAATATCTAGATTTCGATAGGCAGATAGGTATTTATAAAAATCAGGTTTTTCAATGATGCTACCAGTTCTTCTCAAAATGTCTTCACGATGTTTTTGAATTGGTAAATCAAATAATCGGATTTCCCCCGCATCTGCTTTGATTAATGAAAGCATACAACGCATGCTGGTACTTTTTCCTGCACCATTGGGGCCTAAAAACCCAAATACATCTCCCTGAAAAACCTGAAAACTCACATCTTTGACTGCTTGAAAGGAGCCAAAGCTTTTGGATAGGTGTTGTATGGATATGATGGACTTAGGCATGAATGTTGGTATATGCCTTTCTAACCAGCATTCCCTTTATATTGTTTTAAGAATCAAATTCAACAACCGCCTTGATGACCGCTTGAGTTGGATCAAGGAAAGATTCAAAGCGAGCAGCGACATCCTTAAAATGGGTTCGGTGGGTAATAAAGGCTTGGGTATGAATAAGGCCCTTTTTCATGCAATCAATCACCCATTCAAAATCACCTCGTGTTGCATTTCTACTACTCATCAAAGTCCCTTCTCGCTTATGGAATTCTGGATGAGAGAACTGAACATGGTCTAATTGTAATCCAACTAAAACGTATTTGCCGCCATGTGCCATGTATTGAAAACTTTGATCAATCGCTTTTTTACTACCGGTGGCATCAATGACAACGTGAGGCATGTCACCTTGAGTAATTTCTTTCAATCGTTCTAAAACATCTTCTTGACCAACTTGTATAACATGCTGTATACCAAGTATTTGTTGACTAAATGCCAAACGCCCCGCATTCATATCCAATGCTATGACTTGTCCACCCGCTATCCTAGCCATTTCCATGACTCCCAAACCAATAGGGCCAGCCCCTACAACCAAGACCCAATCATGCTGTTTTATTTCAGCCCTTCTAACACCATGCGCCCCGATCGACAAAGGTTCCAATAAGGTATATTCGTCTATGCTGAGATCTTTATCGTAAATGAGGGAATCAATGGGAACTTGTAAATAATCACGCATGGCACCATCCTCATGAACGCCTAAGACACTTAATTGCTGACAACAATTGGTCTTACCTTGTCGGCAAGCCACACATTTTCCACAGGAAAAATAGGGAATCACACTAACTAAGGCACCTAAAGGATAGCTTGAACCAGCGCTTATTTCTACAATTTCTCCTACAAATTCATGCCCCAAGATTCGTGGATAGGAGAAAAATGGCTGTGTTCCTTCAAATGCATGTAAATCGGTACCGCATATTCCTACTTGCTTTATTTTAAGAATGGCCATGCCCTCCTGTAAAATAGGCTTTGGGGATTCTTGGTATTTCCATTCAAAAGGGGTTACGCAGACAAGCTCTTGCATCATTTTATTTCATTTTGGATTTAGCCCAACGTTTTTCTAGC
This sequence comes from Aquirufa sp. Wall-65K1, assembly GCF_054558475.1. Taxonomy (NCBI): domain Bacteria; kingdom Pseudomonadati; phylum Bacteroidota; class Cytophagia; order Cytophagales; family Flectobacillaceae; genus Aquirufa; species Aquirufa sp. Wall-65K1. The sequence continues at coordinate 185,568 of NZ_JBPXKD010000002.1, forward strand.
ATTTTGATAAAATACCCTCCCACCACACTTCTTGCTTGAAACCCTACTTGCTTTCCGTTAGTTGTTTCATGCCAGTCGCTTAAAGGGACACGAGAAGGACTTTCCTGCATAAATTGGTAAACAGGATGTACCAAAGCTTTGAAATCTGAGGCTTTATCCGACAGGGTAGCAGTCCAAATTATCCAATCGCTCTTGGTATAAGTTTTTCGACTATCTAAAGGTAATCCATAGGTGTTTTGTTTACCTAAATAATAGGCCATTTCCTTTTCGTATACATACCTTGGGAATAAATTTAATCCAAGTAATTTGTCCCAAACCAAGTTATATTTTTGACTCCAGGTATTATTTTTGTTGAAAGTCAAGGCATAATGATCGCCTTCATCAGCCATTTCCATCCATTTTAAAGCATATTTTTTGGCAATGCTTTGCATGGAATCAGCCGTACTTTTTAAACCCATTTGGCGGGCCATTTGGGCATAAGCTCCAATTCCTGCAATAGCTTTGATAGAAAGGTTCGCGTTACGGTCTAAATGTCCAGCAAAATCATCTGTGCACAATTGATTGGCAGGATCTAGTCCATCTTTGACCAGAAAATCCACCCATCGGGTGAGCGTAGGCCAATGTGCTTTGGCAATTTGATTGCTATTTTCTTCTTTGCAAATGGCGGCAGTTAACAGAATCATATTACCAGCTTCTTCTACCGGCATGTCCTCTGGGTAAGTTTGGCCATTGGCCAAGGGATAGGTGCCTATATCATGGGCTGGGAAAGGTTTTTTCCATTGGCCACTCTCACTATAATACATCAACGGCTCGACCATTCCTCTTAGTAATTTGGTATTATACATGAGGCTTAATGGAGCGGAGGGATAGGTCACATCTACCGTCCAAATAGAACCATTGCTAAAGTTTTCTTTTTGCGGGAATAATACTTCATTTTTTTCTCCCCTCACTAATTTATGTGCCGCCAGCGACTGTCGGTAGGCTACCACACAGAGTTCAGCATATTCTTTACCACCGGCTTGAAGTGCTTCTTGATATAATTGCTTGTCAAAGTTTTTACATTGACTGAAAATACTCGGATACTCTTGAGCTGAACGAACTAATAAATCATCCATGCTGGCAAAGTTCTTTTTCCACCAAGCTTGTAAATTTTTCTGGAAATATTGGATGGAGTACAAATCATCGTAAGCCAACATAAGCGTGGAACTTTGATTCGTTTTCGTCGCATTCATTTCCCACGATGCACTCATAAAATCCGGATTTCCAGATTCATTGGAAGGCTTTTTGCCTTCGGTCAAACTCATCAATTGGGATTGAGAAATCGTTTTTAATTGATGTTTGGCCTGATTCGTAGCCAAATAGGCATACCCCCAATCGATTCTTACATCATCACCCACTTTATTCAACACCTTTTGTTGGCTTAGCCCAGTTTTCAAATAGCGCATGTTCCCTTTTTTTCCTGCACTTACGGTCACTATTTGTTGTTTTTCATTTTTGGCCAAATCAGTAGATACACCAAAGGTAATTTTTGTCTTATGTGCTTTATTATCAAGTGATTGTATGTCAAAATTTATATAGGAAACAGGTCTTGAAAGTAAGTCTAAATTGGAAGCTAAAAGGGGAGAAAGGAAATTCAACTGCAGTTTGATGGGTCCACAAGTAAATTGATAAGTCGTTTGCGTGGCCGTAATTTGAACGGAGTTTTGAATGGCTAAATTAGATTGTGAGGCGCGGGTTTGTTTGGCAAAGCCGGCATCTACCCAAGAATTCCCTGCGGGATTCATGCAATGTATGGCCAAGATATTTTTCCCTTTTTTGAGTTTACTTTTTATCAAATCATGGAGTGGATATTCTTTTAATTGCTTCACGTGGCAATTTTCACAGGAATAGATGGGATAACCATTTAAATAGACTTCCACGTCATCATCGTGGCGTAACTGAAGCACTAATTGGTCAATATCTAAATCTTGTAGATCAAAGGCCCTACGAACCCAAATATGTTTGCTATTCCAGGCCGTATTCCATTTATTTCCCCAACCTTTTCCAAAGGGTAATTTACCTTTATTCCAATAAACGTCATTAAAATGAGGTACCATCCAATCTTCCGCCGGTTTAGTCTCAATGTATTGCACCTCAATGGCATCATTGTTTTCAGCATGAGCCACGATATTGGTAGAGGGGTATTGCAAGGCACCTAAAAATTGGTAGGTTTTACCATCCACTTCCACTAAACCTACTAATGATTGTTCTGAACCTGTCCAATGCCGAGTCACCGATTGATTCAATTGATCGGAAAACGACCATACACTGAAATATGGGTCATGTGTAATGAGCGGATAGGCAGGAGCTTTACTTACTTGAGCCTGAGCAAAAAAGCCAATCATCGCCAAGAAAGCGAATGGAAAAAATGATTTCATAGTCATGGTTTAAGGAATTAAAGATAGGAATAATCCATCCATCTACAAAGGAGCTTCCATATATCAAACTACTGATTATCTGCAGAAATCAAGCCTTTTTTTGCTTGAAAAATGTTAGGTTTGCACCTAACGCTGGCAAGGTTTTAAACCTTGACAGCGTTGGCGGAGGGGGGAGTCATTTTCCAAAAGAAAATGGTTCAATTTTTGTTCTTATATTTTGATAAGATCATCGGATTTGTTGTAGGCTTCCAAAAAGCAATTAAAGCATCCTTTATAGAAGTTAAGCGCTTGTTTTTGGGGGTTTGTGTGTCAATTTCCTATCAATTCTCTTTAAATAGGGTACTTTATGTCTTATTAGGGTGGGTATTCATATAATCGTTACGTATTTATTAGAATACCTTTAACAAAAAGAGTATCAGCTTTAATTGAAAAGAGTTTGTCATCACAAAAAATTCAATTAGAAGTAGTAAATACCTTGTATATTTAAAGGGGAAAAATTCCTATAATTCAACCAATAGTTTTTTATGCAAAAGCAATTTTTTATTTATTTTTTGCTGATGTGTTCTTGGAGTACCTTGGCACAAAAAGTAGCAGAAGAGGGTTTAGCTAAGCCAAATGCATCGAATAGAGCATTGAGCTTAGAGCAGAAAGTCGAAAAAATAGATGAGGTGATCATCAAAGGGCAGAAGGTGCCTTATAAAGTTACTGCTAGCACCCAACCTGTCTGGGATGAGGATGGAAAGGTTATAGCAGGATTATTCTACGTTTATTATGAAAGAATCAATGTCGCCAATAAAGAAACCAGACCTTTAGTCATTTCATTTAATGGGGGACCTGGTACTGCTAGTGTTTGGATGCATTTAGGTTATACAGGGCCCAAAAAATTAAAAATAGATGACGAAGGATATCCCATTCAACCTTATGGTTTTGAGGATAACCCGCAGTCTTTATTAGATGTTGCGGACATTGTTTATGTAGATCCTGTGAATACGGGATTTTCAAGAATTCTAGATAAAGCAACCCCCAAGACCAATTTTTTTGGGGTGACAGCAGATATTAAATACTTAGCTGATTGGATTAATACATTTGTAGGAAGGCAAAAAAGATGGGCATCACCCAAATTTTTAATTGGTGAAAGTTATGGCACCAACCGAGTTTCAGGTTTGTCATTAGAATTACAAAATAAACATTGGATGTTTTTGAACGGAGTGATTTTAGTTTCACCTACTGACCTTGGGTTAAAACGTGATGTAGTATCAAGCACTGCATTGCGCATTCCATACATGGCAGCTACGGCGTGGCACCATAAAAAATTGGCCCCAGTATATCAGTCCAAAGAACTAGAGAAATTTCTCCCTGAAGTTGAAACTTTTGCGATAAATGAATTAATGCCTGCATTGGCGCAAGGCGGTGCATTATCAGCAGATAAGCGCAAAGCCATGGTGAAAAAAATTGCCAATTATATCGGTTTAAATGAAACCGTGGTAGCTGAGCAAAATATGGAAATACCCTTTGATTATTTCTGGAAGGAATTGCTTCGAAGCGAGGGTAAAACTGTGGGAAGATTGGATTCAAGGTATATTGGAATGGATAAAAAAGATGCAGGTCAAAGACCAGATTATAATGCGGAACTTTTATCCTGGGAACATTCCTTTACCCCGGCAATTAACATGTATCTCCGAGATGAGTTGGGATATAAAACCGATTTGAATTATTATATTTTTGGACTAGTGCAACCTTGGGATAATAGCAATAATAATACAGGAGAGGATTTACGTATGGCTATGATGGAGAATCCCTACCTGAATATTCTAGTCCAATCCGGATATTATGATGGAGCATGTGATTATTTTAATGCAAAGTACAATATGTGGCAAATGGATCCAGCAGGTAAAATTCAAGATAGAATGTTTTGGGAAGGTTACCGCAGCGGCCATATGATGTACCTGCGTAAAGAAGATTTAGCTACAAGTAACGACCACCTGAGAGCGTTTATCAAGCATAGTATTCCCAAACAAGGGGTTCCAGCCAAGTTTTGATAAAGTTTGAAGGGATTCAATTTGAAGCAAAAATTTGTTGTTCTAAACGCCCCTTCGGTTTTCGCAGAACCATAGGCGAGTTGAATATTATATGTCGAATTGTAGGTCAAATAATCACCACGTCATAGGCCCCTTGTCGTCCTTTAAGTCATGAATAATCCCAAAGAAATTGTACGGCAAGGTTATGATAAACTTTCTGTTCATTATCGAGAACACTTTACTAAATCTCATAATGAACTTTATAAAAAATGGACGCAGACCCTTTTAGGTTTGTTGCCAAACACCCCGAGTATCTTAGAATTAGGTTGTGGAGATGGTATACCCCTTGCTCAAATTTTAAGCCCTACCTGTAAATATTGGGGAATTGACATTTCTACGGTTCAAATTGAAAATGCAAAAAAGAATGTTCCTAATACAGCATTTATGGCTAAAGACATGACAGCCATCAGTTACCCCTCAAATTCTTTTAATGGCATTATTGCCTTATACTCGATCATTCATATCCCGTCGAGCGAACAATATGAACTTTTGAAAAATATTTATCAGTGGCTTACTCCCAATGGTATTTTTTTATGTATTGTTGGGGCAAGTCATTGGACGGGTGTAGAAAAGGATTGGATTATGAAAGATGTTGCCATGTATTGGAGTCATGTTGATTCAAAGACCTATGCTGAATGGTTTGAGAAAATCGGGTTTATTCAACTTGAAATGGAGTTTATTCCTGAAAATGATATTGGGCACACCTTATTCTTACTTAAGAAAAACGATAATCCACAGTTGGCCTAACTCTATTTTAGCCTCATTCTCTTTGTTAAATTCATTGGCATATTATATTAACAAATAATCCTAATCTCTTCTTTGTTCATATCACAAGGGTTCGGTAAAATTAGAGGTGCATGTTGATATGCAAGATTTGTATGAAACACGTATTGTAAGTTTTTATTTTTAACTTGTGCTTACAAAAACCCAATTGAATTTCGTTTGACGCGACCTTTCAGTTTATACCGAAGTCTAGGAACCTAAACAGGTTAAATAGCAAGTTTTTAATCCATCTAAAAACAAAATAATAAAAAAATATTTCGGTGTAATTTTATTACTATTGATTATTTCAATACAAAGTGTAAAGTCGTAAATATCAACAGATTCAACAGTAATCAACAAAGAATTCCGAAGTTTAGATGAAGCCCTAAAAAATCCTCAAAATGTGTTTAGACTGAACCTAAGTAACCAAAACTTACATTTAAATAGTTCGATTTGGGCAAAATTCACCAATCTTAGGTACCTGAGTTTAAAAAATGATCATTTAAAAAATATACCTGAAGGAATAAGTGAACTTAAGAATCTTAGGGTCCTTGATTTAAGTGGTAATGATTTTAAAGTACTACCAAAATCATTTAACAAATTATCTAATCTACAAGAGCTATATCTAAATGATGATAAATATTTTCAATTTGAAAAGAATATCACTGTTTTAAGCAAATTACCGAATCTGAAATCGCTACATATAGAAAATGACGGTTTAGAAAAATTGCCTAAAAATATTTTCAGGCTTAATAAATTGGAGTCCCTGTACCTCAATAATAACCAATTTAAAAATGTCCCATTAGAAATAAAGGGATTGAAGAATTTGAAATATTTGGACCTACATGATAATAAGTTCAAAATCCCGAATATGATTAATGAACTACAAGGTATTGGAATTAAAATTAGATTTTAATTTAAAATAGTTTTTCCATCCTTTTTGAGGTTTTCTCAAATCCCTTTTATTGTTGTTTAATCTACGCATTCGGAAAGCACTATTGATCTGTACAAGACCAATTTAATGACTTATCGTGCTACTCAAATAATCAAGTTATTAATAATCTGCTGGGAGAAGACCGTGTTTTTGGTTGAAAAATGTTAGGTTTGCACCTAACGCTGGCAAGGTTTTAAACCTTGACAGCGTTGGAGGAAAAAAGAAAATCTCCATTAGAAAACCTCTAAATCAAACAATTCATTCCACGGTCACACTCTTCGCCAAATTCCTTGGTTTATCTACATCCAAACCGCGGAAAACGCCAATGTAATAGGACATTAATTGGGTAGGTATCACCGTTAATAAGGGTGCCAACAATTCATCCGTTTCGGGCACTTCCAACACATGGTCAGATACTCCTCGTATGGCCGTATCATCTGGGTTGATTATGGCTATTACTTTACCCTTTCTGGCTTTAATTTCCTGAATATTGCTCACAATCTTATCGTAATATTTGTCTTTGGTCGCAATGAATAAAGTCGGTAAGGTCTCATCCACCAAGGCTATTGGACCATGTTTAACCTCACCCGACGGATATCCAGAGCATGGAATATAACTCACCTCTTTCAATTTTAAGGCGGCCTCTAATGCCACAGGGAAGTTATATCCTCTTCCTAAAAACAAAAAGTTATTGGCCTCCGCATATACCTTAGCCACTTCTTTGATGGATTCATGGCCGGATAAAATCACCTGCACCTTTTCTGGGATTTGAGATAACTCGACCAAATAATGCTTGTATTCAGCATCCGTGATAGTTTGTTTTGCTTTTCCAATTTTCAAAGCCATCATGGCCAACACGGTTAATTGAGCTGTGAAGGCTTTAGTACTAGCCACCCCAATCTCAGGACCTGCATGGGTATAGGCACCTGCATGTGATAACCTAGCAATGGACGATCCAACCGCATTAACCACCCCAAAAATAAAGGCACCTTGTTCCTTGGCTCTTTCTATGGCAACTAAAGTATCAGCTGTTTCTCCACTTTGAGATATAGCAATAATGACATCTCCCGTATGTATAATTGGATTGCGATATCGAAATTCAGAGGCATATTCTACCTCAACTGGAATCCGACAAATCGTTTCAATCATGTATTCTGCAATAAGACCTGCATGCCAACTCGTTCCGCAAGCGATAATGATGATGCGTTTGGCTTGGGTGAAAACCGATAAATGTTGATCAACTCCTGCTAATGTCAAACTCAAACTAGAAATGTCTAATCGACCGCGTAAACAATCCGTTAAACTGGCTGGTTGATCAAAAATTTCTTTCAACATGAAATGATCGAAACCACCTTTTTCAATTTGTGCCAATTCCATATCCAATTGCTGGATATAAGGCGTTACAGGCTCATTTCCTAAATTTTTTAAGATGATATCATCTTTGGAAATAATGGCCAGTTCATAATCATTGACGTAGATAACTCGCTTGGTATACTCTATAATAGGGGAGGCATCTGAAGCTAAAAAATGTTCTCCTTCACCCACACCTATGACCAAAGGACTTCCTTTTCGAGCCGCAATTAATCGGTCAGGGAAACCTTCTTCCAAAACGATGATCACATAGGCCCCCACGACCCTTTTAAGGGCAATGCGCATGGCTTCTTCCAAGGTAGATTGATTATTGATCTGAATATCCTCGATGAAATTAACCAATACCTCAGTATCGGTCTCACTTTTAAAGGTGTAACCCTTTTGGATTAATTCAGCTTTTAGGGAGGCATAATTTTCAATAATGCCATTATGCACTAAAGTGATTTTTCCGCTGTTGGATTGATGCGGGTGCGCATTGGCATCGGTAGGCTCTCCATGGGTAGCCCAACGTGTATGACCAATTCCCGCATGGGCTTCCTGTAAAATTGGGGCATCCCATGTCTCTAACTCACTTACCCGGCCCTTCTTTTTATAGGATTCTATTTGCTTGCCATACAAGGCAATTCCCGAACTGTCGTAGCCTCTGTATTCTAATCTTTTTAAACCTTTTAAAATGATTGGATAGGCTTCTTGATGACCTATGTAAGCTACGATTCCACACATGCGATATAAAATTTAAAATTGAATTATTCTAATTAGGCTAAATGAAGGAAATTTTTCAAACAGCCAAATTACCCAAATTTCATTTATTTTACCAAGTTTACAGGTATTAAATTACCGTTTGGGTCTTCCAATAATAGTACTTTTTTTATATTATCGCTAAATGGTTTAGAGCAAATTTAATGGAAGTTCAATATCTTCATTTTTCCTTAAAATGATAGCATCAAACAAGCTTTTTCTTATTTTATGGTCAAATCAAGGCGGTTATTTTTTCTTTTTCTTCTTAAAAAGACAATCTTCTGGTTTCGATTTAACAAAATAGGTCTTATAATTCAATGCCTCAGGATTCATACAGCCTTCTAAATTTAGGATTTCAATGTCCTTGAATTCGACAGGATGGCTTTCACTTTGTAAGGAAATGCTACCTTCTTTGATTAATTCCCCGGGTTTCCCGAAAATCACATCTTGCCCACTGACACTACCGCCACCTACTTGTGGTTTTTGATAAGCTAAAACTTCTTTTCCGTTAGAATAATGACGAATCAATGAATCACCTAAAACTAATACTTCCGCTTGTACCCATTGGTCGCCATGAAAGGTCTCTGATTGAGAATTAATGCAATGCGGGGTAAATAATTTTCCATTCATTTCGACATGGGTTCCCGGTGTACATAAGTTACAGGTGGTTCTTTTATCTTTTCCATTGCCTCCCAATAATTGAACTTCAATCGACACAGGAAAATCTTGTTTCAAACCCATGCTCTCAGCAGTTTGTCCGTGTACCATGATACCACTATTTCGCGTAGCCCATCCAGGTCCATTGATGGCTTGTTTTCCCACAAAGCGGTAATTCAAACGAATGCGGTAATAGCCAAACTTCTTTTTGTAAAATAAATGTCCAAATCTTTCGTCAAAACTTGGATAAGCGGCTGAATCATAGCGTACTACTAATTTACCATCCTCTACCCGAAAGGTATTTCCATAATTCACTCCAGCTGGTGAATGTCTGATTTTAGGTGTCCAATTGGTCAAATCTTTACCATTAAACATGGATTCCCATGCTTCTTTGTTTGGATTTTGAGCCTTTACCTGAAATGCTAGGAGGCTAATGATGAGCCATAACTTAATTTTCATGTTGCAATAAGTTTATAAAATGTTTGCCTAATATTCGGCCTTGGGTTTGTCCAGCCTTAATGCCGTCCATATAATGTATTCCTCCATAAAAACGGGAAATACTTGCTTCTTCTGCTGCTGCTTCAAAGGATTTAAAAGAACGGTCATCTATTCCGTATCGTTTTTCTACCGTATCAGTATAGGCAAAATTAGGTCCATAATAATGGGTTAAGATAATAGCTGCCGTGGTCGATACCGTAGAATGGCCACTCGGATATTCAGGAAATGGCGGTGTTTGTAAAAAGGGTTTCCAACTAGGATCAATCAATTTTCGGATGGCTGTTTCTGGGCGAATGCGGTGACTATGGTATTTCTCTCTCCAGCATAACCAAAATCCATCCATTAAACCGGTAGCTAATGCCGTTCTGATTTCTAAACTTTTACCAAAATTCTCCTTCTTTTGGGCACTGGCTATTCCTGCTATACCCATCCAATGAGCACCAGGTGATATTTTTTTCATGCCAATCAATAAATGCCCTTGGTCATTTAATGCGAATGGGTTACAATCCCAAAAGGCTGCAATCTTGAGGTTTTCTTCCGATTTATCGGCTTGGTAAACGGCCTTACTTAATTGATAAAAAGTCGAGGAATTAGATTCTGAATAAGGCGCCGGGGCAGGAATTTCTTCAATTTTATTGGTATCCAAACTGAAACTTCTAATGCGATAGAAATAGGGTTCCACAGCGGGAAAATAGCCTGGAGGGGTACTGTACCAAGATCCAGGTGTTTTCTTGGGGGTGTACCTTGGAAAATTACTTAACTTATTGTACCCATCTGCTTTGGCATAGGCTAACATACGCTTGGCAATAGCTTGAGCTTTCTGTGTGGACGCTTCAATGATTTGGTCGGACAACCCTACTCGCCTACATGAGTCGATATACCTTTTCTCAAATTCTTTCATCCGAGCTCCTGATGGCTGCATTTTTTGAGATACTTCCATCATGGCTAGGATAGCCGTAAATTCAGGAGCTTCCAATGGCTTATCTATGGTAAAGGCAGGATAGGCATTGAATTGATGTTGGAATGCATTCAAACTGGTATCAGATTCGGTCATAACCTGATATCCTGCCAAGCAGGCATAGGAAAAAAACCGCATGGCCAAGGGAGGATTACTGACATCATGTATCATCATTTCCGTCATTTCTTGGATAACTTTATCTATTTCCGTTCCAGAAAATGAGATTTTTTTGGACTCGGATTGACAAGCCCATATGGTCAAGAATGATAGAAATAGGATGATTTTTTTCATCTTTTTATCACTTTAAATGGAAATAGGCCTTGCTGATTGATTCCAATGAAAAGTTGGTTTCCAATGACTTGCATTGAACGCACATCGCCTTGTAACCAAAGTCCCGTTTTTTGTGCAGAAACAGCCTCATATGTTAAGTTTCCTCTTGATTTGAGTAGTAAACCAGAATTCCCATCCATTTTACCAATGCGTAATTTGGCATGATTCATATTCCCAGCTAGTACCAAATCCAGGTCATGTTTCCCATCAATATCAAGTATAGCAATGGCTGAAATAGGGGAGGCCTGAACTTCCCAAGGTAAGGCAACAGATTCAAATTTACCTTTGGAATTCATTTGATATAAGGATGTTTTTAATTCGTTTGATTTCAAAATTTGCTCCCCTTTTTGCTCTTCTTCTGTTATGATATCCGATAATTTTGCTTCTGCAAAACTTTGGTAATCGGTGAACCGAGTACGCATGATGCTCATTTGATCCAGTAATTCATCTCGCGTCATAAAGGGTACGGATTCACCCTTGACATAGGTAAATAAAATAGGGTCTATGGAGCCATTCTGGTCATAGTCTTTAAAATGAAGTTCCATGGCTTGTTGGCTTGATGCCTTCCATTGACTATTTAAGCCTAAATTGCCAACCAATAATTCTTTTTTACCATCTCGATTCAGGTCTTCCACGCGAAGTGTATTCCATAAACCATGCGGTGATTCTTCAAAGAATTGGTTGGTACTTTCTTCAAAAGTCTTTTTATTCCAAGTGAAAATCTTAATCGGCATGAATTCCCCTATCAAAATTAATTCCTTTTTTCCATCTTGATTCAAATCATCCCATGAAGCGTCTGTTACCATGCCCGCTTGTTGAATACTTGGAAACTGAGCACTGATATCCTTAAATTTACCCGCACCTTGATTCATCAAAATAAAGGATTTAGGACAAACAGGATAGTTTCCAGGAATAACGCGACCACCTACAAATACATCGGGTAGTCGATCTTGGTTGATGTCAATGATTTGAATGCAGGATTTACTTATGCCCTGACTAGGCAGAGGAACCAGGGATTTTTTGAAATTCCCTTGACCATCATTTAGGTACAAGCGATCCGTTAGGTGAGGGTCATTCGCTTCCATCAATCCATAACCACCACTGACCACCCATAAGTCTAGGTCGCCATCGGCATCGGCATCCAGAAACTGGGCATCACTATCCTCAAAACCCTGGTCTTGACTCATGGCTGAAGGCATACGTGTAAAATCACCCGAGCTCTTTTGAATATATAGGTTAGCTCCTTTACCGCCTTGATTGCCAACAAATAAATCTTCTAATTGGTCTCCATTCACATCTCCCTTTGCTTGGCATGGACCTACAAAGGACAAAGGCAAGGTGATTTGGGTTTGACGTTTAAAATCATTGAAATCCACTTTGGAATCCTCAAAAGATTGAAGTGTTTTTGTTTGAACAAAAAACGTATTCTCTTGAATTTGGGCTTTTTTAGCAATTAGTTTAGCCTCTGATTCTTTTAAAATAATGAGGGTCTTTTGTGGTTTTTTTATGGTTTGTGATTTGCCTGAATTCCAAGTGATGACAATAGAGTCCACCATGCTCTTATTTCCTAAACCTACGTGTAAGAGAGGAGATACGCTGGATTGATAACCACGATATAAGTTTTGTTCTACATATTGGTTTTTACCAGCCTGGTATACCCAAATTTTAGCACCTAATCCCAAGGTATTTAAACCTTCACCTTGTAATTCAATTTGAAGATTTTTGTTTTCTTTTTTTACCTCATTGCTTTTATTTTCAAAAATAAAGGCCGGTTTATTAATGTTATTTACTATTAATTCCAAATCCCCATCTCCGTCTAAATCAGCGTAAGCAGCACCATTACTATTGGATGTAGTTTCCATTCCCCAAGCTTGGGTTACCGCTTTAAAGGTGCCATTTTGATGATTTTTAAACATGTAATTGCTAATGTTGGAAGCAGGCATTTTTTGAACGAGTTCCAACACATTTTGCCTTTGAATAGCAGCTTGATTGTTCTGAACATAATCACCCATGTATTTCAGAAAATCCAGGTTAGTATAATCCCTCAAATAACCATTGGTGATATAAAGGTCTTTCCAACCATCATTATCGTAATCAGCGAAGAGTGCACTCCAACTCCAATCCGTATTGGAAATTCCGGCTAATTGCCCTAATTCATGAAATTTAGGTTCTTGTGTGTTGGGGTCAATTCCTTGATTGACTTGCAACATATTTCTCATGTATTGATGCCCAAAACCAATAGCCACATTGAAATTGAATTTCTCGTAGTTGTCTGGAGCCATCAAATTCTTTTGCCTCAAATTGTCTTCCGGCAACATATCCAAGGTGAAAATATCTGACCAGCCATCGTTGTTAATGTCGGCAATGTCATTACCCATGGAAAAGTGGGAGGTATGCCCCATGCTTTTTTGAATGACGTTTTTGAATTTTTTACCTTGTTGGTTGATGTATAAATAATCAGGAACGGTATAATCATTGGATACATAAAAGTCTAACCAGCCGTCGGCATTGATATCAGAAATTCCTACGGCTAAACCATAGGATAGGGTGGAACTAGTAATACCTAAGGAGCTTGTTTTATCTTCAAAATGTCCTTTTTGTTTTTGAATGAAGAAGCGTAAGCCGCTGTTGGGATCTTCTTTTTGAAGTAAATCAGCGGTACTAGATTCATCTAATATGGGTAGTGATTTAGGGTTATGATTCACCAAAATCATATCTAGATCTTGGTCTTTGTCATAATCAAAGAAAACGGCATGAGTACTATTGGTAGGGCTATCCAAGCCATAGGCTGCGGCCTCATCCTTAAAAATCGGTATACCCGCCGTATCGTTTCCTTGATTGATAAATAATTGATTTCTTTTTTTATCAGGAGGCAAATTTCCTGAGTAGCATAGGTAAATATCTAGTTTTTTGTCGCCATTGATGTCAACCAAAGAAACCCCAGTTTTCCAGGGTCCAGGTCTGCCACTTACTCCGGCTTTTTCCGCGACTTCTTGAAATTCCATTTTACCTTGATTGAGGTATAAATGGTTGTTTTCCATATTACTGGAAAAATAAATGTCTTGTTTTCCATCTCCATTTAAATCACCTGTGGCAACACCCCCACCATTGTAGAAATATTCATACATCAGGACATTGGTATTGAGGCCCTCTTCAATTTTGTTTTCAAAATTGACATGGCTTTTTTCCGGACTTAGTAATTGGAAAAGTTGAGGTTCAGGATTGCTCTCTTCATTTGTTTCTGCCTTTTGGCATGAAAAACTGAGGATTAGTAGTAAGAGAGCAAAATATTTCTTCACGATACAATATAGATAATTAATGAAAAAAGGAAATGGTAAAGCATTTCTACTTTACCATTTCCTTACAAATATACTAGATTAATATCCAGGATTCTGAACCAAATTCTTGTTACGGTTCATTTCATCGCGATGAATAGGTAAGAAATACATCTTATCTAACCAAGCACGGTTTTCTTTACCTGGGTCCATTTCAACTACCTTATATTGATAATCGTAGCTAGTAGGGTCATTTCTGTATAGAGTAACAGTTTTACCTGGTTTCAATGTTCCTATCACGTTAATGATTTGAACCTTTCTTCCTAGGGTAGAACTAGCAATCATCCAACGGCGTGCATCATGGTATCTTTGCTCTTCAAAGGCCATTTCAATACGACGTTCATTGCGATAACGCTCACGAAGAGCATTGCCACTTTCGGTGATAGCTGGCATACCTGAACGGAAACGAACTTTGTTCAACCAAGCACGAGCTTCAGCATCTTGTCCTAATTCGATACAAGCCTCAACGTAGTTCAATACAGCTTCGGTGTAGCGGAAGAATGGCCAAGGAATTTGTTGCCATGTGTTTTGGTCAACAATCGCTGGGTTAGGATCAGTAAATTTACGGAAATAATAACCCGTGTAACTTCCGTTCCAATCTTCAATTGAACTTTTACGCGTATCTAATCCAAAGTATGCAACTTTACCAGAACCTGAACTAACTTCATATTGTCCAGTTTGAATTTGATTGAATGGATCTTTGGCTGCAGCACTTGGTGAGCGAGGCTTCCAAGAAGAACCGTCATACATCAAGGTTGCATAGAAGCGAGGATCTCTATTTTGGTATGGTGCAGAAGCATGTTCTGGGTTAGACCAAGAGAATTTAGAACCGTCCATCATTTCATAGTCATCCACAAAATTTTGAATCGGCGCATTTCCAGCCCAGTTATTGTATCCATTAGGACCATTGAACAAGCCCACACGTCCTCCATTTTCAGCTTTAGCATTGATGAAATAGCGCGCAAAAATTAATTCTTTCTCTCCACCATTTCTTGATAGTGAATTGTTCAAATAATTTGTGGTTGCATCATCCTTCGAAGCAGGCTCAGTAAGGTTTAATTTGTTACCTAAACCTGGCAAATCTAATACTGCTTTTGCTGCATCTTTAGCTCTTGTCCAACGTTCTGTACGTGAACCATCAACATAAGCTAAATATTCTGGATTTGTGTACGCTGCCATAGCCGATGACTTAGCCTTAGCTGTAGCCGCATCGTACAAATCACTTGCTGCATATAATAAAATACGCGATTTTAAAGCCAAGGCTGATGCTCTTGAAGCACGACCTGCTGCCAGGGATAAACCATTTAAATGGCCTGCTGCCTCATCGCAATCCTTCACAATAAATTCGATACACTCCTTCATCGTATTTCTTTTCGATAAGAATTCGGTATCAGCTAAAGAGAAAGATTTGTCTATGATAGGAACTCCACCATAATAGCGAACTAATTGGTGATAGAAATAGGCACGCATGAATTTAGCCTCACCATTTAACCGGTTCACGGTAGCTGCTGGGAAGGTAGTTGCCTTTTTCAAATTCTCTAATGCTAGATTACATGCACGAATACGTGAGTACATGTTTTGCCAGCTTATCGTACCGTTAATCCAACCTGGATCTGCAGGGTTTGAACGTGCTTCGGTGATGGTAGTAATACCACGTCCCGGGTGAGTAAATGATGCCTCGTCCGTTAGAGAAGCTAACATTTGCTCGTCAAATCCCCCGTTACCTAATCCTCCATAAAGTTCAGTAACGAATGCATCTGCTAAGCTTGGATCTGTCCATACGACAGATTCAGAAAGTTGATCTAAAGGTTTGGTGTTGACAAAATCGTCATTACAGCTCGTAAAGACAGTGCCCAAAACCGATAGCGCAATGATTAAATTTCTTTTTTTCATTGTTTTGTCTAGTTAATTGTTAAAACGTGGCTGTTAATCCAAAGTTGATAATCTTAGATTGCGGATAATACTGACCTGTAGAGCTTACTGTTTCTGGGTCGAAGATTTTTAACTTATCCCACGTTAACATGTTTAAGCCGTTGGTGTACAATCTGCAGTTTTTTAAACCGATTTTGGTCAAAATTGTTTCTGGTAAATTATATCCAATTTCAAAGTTTTTCAAACGAATATAATCTGAGCTACGTAACCAATAGGTGTTGTTGGCAGAATAATATTGATCGTTACGGTTTGCAATTCTAGGGTGCACGCTGCTTGGGTTTTCAACCGTCCATCTATTTTCATAGATATCAGATATATAGTTACCAATGTTACCCATTTCACCTGCACTGATGTATTGCTTCGCTCCAGCAGCTCCTTGGAATAAGATGGTTAAATCAAAATTCTTGTAAGTAGCGCCGATATTGATACCGCCTTGGAACATTGGTAATTGAGTGAAGTCATTACGTACCATATCATCTGGGGTAATTTTACCATCTCCATTCCAGTCTTTGTATTTCATATCACCTGGACGTAATGTATTAACTATAGCCTTATAGTTAATCGTATTTGCATCTATTTCAGCTTGGTCTTTAAATACTCCGTCGTACTGATATGCTACAAAAGTGTTCATTGGTCTGCCAGTAGAACGCTGCCATTCTGGTGCACCCGGTGCCTCATCCCAGAATAAAATTTTGTTCTTAGCATAACCTCCATTCACTCCAACATTGTATTTTAACTCACCAATTTGGCTACGGTAACCTAAGGTAAAATCAAAACCAGAGTTCTCTACTTCACCAATATTCTGAGCAGGTAGAGTTAAACCAGTTGACTGTGGAACTGAGGCATTTTTTACCCAAAGAATATCTGTTCTTTTATTGTAGAAATAATCTAATTCAAATGTCAATTTATCATTGAATAAGGATCCTTCTAAACCGATATCCGAGTTAGTAGCCACCTCCCATTTGATGTTATTATTAGGGATTTTAGTTTCAAATAAGGTTTTAGTCTCTACGTTTCCAATGATGTAAGATCTAAATCCGTACGTAGATAAATACTGGTAAGTCGCGATTTGGTCATTACCCATTTGACCCCAAGAACCTCTCAATTTTAAGAAGTTAATGGCTGGTAATTGATCCTTAATGAAACTTTCCTCAGACATCACCCATCCTAACATACCACCTGGGAAAAATCCGTAACGGGTTGCTTCAGGGAAAATATCTGAACCATCATAACGCCATAAGAATTCCGCTAAATATTTCTCTTTGTAGTTATAAGCCACACGACCGAAATAGTTCAAACGAGCTCTTTCAAATGCACCACCACCGTTATTTTTCTCTAAGTCACCACCGGCAAAAATTTGATCTAATGCTGGTGAAATGAAGAAACGACGGTATGCATTGAAGTTATCTCCGTCAATGGTTTCTCTGTTGGTTCCTGCTAAAACAGTAATTCCATGTGCATTAAATTTACGCTCATACGTAGCAATAGCTCCCAATAGGATATTCAATTGGTTTTCATCACCTAACGTTAAACGAGGCTCAGCTGGACCACGCTTGTTAGCCACCAATATTGGAGTCTTTCCATCTGCTTCGAATCCAGATCCTCTTTGGTATAATGTCCAAGGTGTCTCCCAACGTTTAGTAGCACGGAAACGCTTATCAATGGCAGCAGTACCCGTTAATTTTAAACCTTGAATCCATGGAATTTTAACATCCAATTGTCCGTTGGTTTGAAAATAACTTTGTTTATCACGGTCATAACCTGTTTGGTTTGTGGTAATAACCACTGGATTTTGTCCGTTCTCGATATCTGGACCAGGTAATCCGTTTGGCCAAAATGCCTGCTCTTGAGGCTTTCCTCTCATTTGCATACGGAAAATGGCTCCTGCAGATTGGGTTGGGAATCTACGGAATTCTTCACGACCTAAAACGCCAATGGATAAATTTACGTTTTCATTGATCTTAGCATCTAGATTTAAACGTAAATCATATTGCTCAAAACCTGTTGCTGAATTTTTGTAAAACGCATCTTGGTTTTGATAGCCTAAAGAGGCTAAGTACTTAATATTTTCGCTACCCCCGCTCATTTGAACGTTGTGACGCGACTGAGGTGACCATGATTTTAAAGTAGCTTTATACCAATCTGTATTTGGGTATAACCATGGATCAGATCCATCCGCATATTTTTGGATGTCTGTTGGGCTATATGGTGCTTTTCTACCATTAAAAACGCCTGTAGATTTGTATGCTGCAGTAGCATCTTTCCACTGGTTGGTTGGTAATTGATAAATATCCAAGTCATTCAACATACTCACATATTGAGCGGCATTGGTTAAGCGAGGAACAACTGTAGGATCAGCAAAACCTTGGTTAAATGAGTAAGATAATTCTGGCTTACCTGATTTTCCTTTTTTGGTAGTGATCAAGATAACCCCATTCGCAGCACGCGCTCCATAAATAGCAGCTGATGCGTCTTTCAAAACGGAGATGGTCTCAATGTCAGCCGGGTTTATACGATCTAAACCACCCGCTCTGTTTGGAATACCATCAATTACGATTAAGGCATCATTGTTATTTAATGTATTGGCTCCACGGATACGAATAGAAGATCCATCATATCCTGGCTCACCACTACGGTTTACAGCAACCACACCAGCCATTCTACCAGCTAAGGAGTTACTTAAGTTAACACTAGGTGATTTTTGTAGTTCATTTCCTTTCACAGAAACTACAGAACCCGATACAGTTGCTTTCTTCTGAACACCGTAACCTACTACCACAATTTCGGATAGACTTTTGGCGTCTGGGGATAAGCTTACATTGATTACGCTCTGATTTCCGACAGTTACTTCTTTGGATTCGTAACTAACGAAAGAAAAGATTAATTTACTTTGAGCATTGGTAACGTTAATGGAATACTTACCATCAACATTGGTCGTAGTTCCTTTACTTGTTTCTTTTAAGATGATGTTGACACCGATTAGCGGCTCACCTTTTTCATCAGTAACCTTACCAGTTACTGTGGACACTTTTGCTTGACCCATGGAAATCCATGACATCGACAGCAAAAATGCCAAAAGCAAAACCGCATTGCTGCTAATAAATTTTGTTTTCATACAAACGATGGTTAAATGGTTAATCGACACATTGTGTTATTTGGTCGACGAAATAAGTTTGAAATATAAGTCAACTTTTTGAATTTTTTACTGCCAAAGGTGGGCTTGAAAAAGCATATTTATTAAACGGATTGGTTGATTTGGCGGTAATTTATAAGAATAGTGCAATAAATAATAGCATTTGTGATGTGTTTGCCACTTTGAAATATAATCCTAACTGCCCTTTTTTCAGCTACTTAAGACGATTTTGAACGTAGGTATATATATGCCATGTTTTTGACTTGGCTTTGAATTTTTCAAAAATCAATTCAAGTGAAATTTTTAGTACAAAATTTAGAATTTGTTGTAAAGTTTTTTACCCTCGGTTACGAAAAGTTTAAATTTTTTAACGCTGGCAAGGTTCCAAACCTTGACAGCGTTGGAAAAACGTTTTTTATTTTAAGTTTATTATACACCTCTTTGCCTTTATCAAGTCCCTGATAAATGGAATGGTATAATTGGGTTTTTAATTGGAAATGAATCTCTTCGTGGATTAAATCGACCATCCTGTTATATGGGGAGATAAGCGCTAAGTTTAATTCAATTTTAACTTGATACTTTTACATAAAAATAATCTACTATGAAACTTATTCTCATTAGTTTGACTGCTTTAAGTATATGTTTAGCTTGTAAAAATACCAGTGAAAACATAACTCCAACTTCGAGTGCGGCTGTGCCTGAGGTTTATGCCAAAATTTATGGGGCTACCTCTATAAGTAACGATGGAACCTATATTACCATTAAAACAACCGGCGTTCCTGATCACAAAAGTGCTTATTTTGCCAGCACTAATGCTCTGTATGAGGCTTTTTCGGGGAAAACATTCGGGGGAAATAATTTTGCGAAAAACCCTAATGCTATTTCCGCCCAATCATTTACTTTTAAAATACCTGTGAACCCAAAAGTAGATGCCGCCCACAAAGCTACTCCGCTTGGTCCCATTGGTGTAGCTCTTAATGGCGTTCCTCTGTTTAATCAATACGCAGGACCAAGTCAACCTTTAACAAATGAAGTGAATGGTTTCGATCAGTATTGGGGGCACCCTCAGCAAACGGGTTCTTATCATTACCATGTTGAGCCTTTGTATTTGACCCAAGTAAAAGCATCTAAATCCTCTTTAATAGGTTTTTTATTGGATGGATTTCCGGTTTATGGTCCCGAAGAAGGAGGTCAAGTGGTTCAAAATTCTTCCCTTGATGCTTATCATGGACATGCTCATAGTACGGTTGATTACCCCAATGGTATTTATCATTATCATATTACCAATACAGATCCTTATATAAATGGCAGTGGATTTTACGGAAGTGCGGGTACTGTTTCTCAGTAGCATCTTAGCTGGGGGCATTATTGGCTGTCAGTCTGATGAAGAAATCATGGTCAATGCCACCCAAGCTAAAACAGCATGGGTATCAGGGAGAATGAACGTAAATCAACAGGTTTATACAGGGGCTATTTTTCAAATTTTCCCCAATACACGAGATACGGCCAGCATAGAACACTATGTTAATGGTTTAGAAGATGGAATTTGGAGAAAGTATTACCCTTCAGGCCAACTATTTGAAATCAGGACCTATGATCATGGCAAGAAAACAGGAACCTATGAGGCTTGGTGGGAAAATGGAAAGCGGATGCGGGTATTTGAATTTGAAAATGACGAATACCAAGGGCTTTGCAGGGAGTGGAATTCAGAAGGTCAATTAATTAGAGAAATGCATTATGACAAAGGGCATGAGCAAGGTGCTCAAAAAATGTTTTATGATAATGGAAAAATTAGGTCAAATTACTTGGTATTGGAAGGCAGACGTTATGGCTTATTGGGTACCAAAAACTGTCGCAATATTTCTGAGAAAGTCTTTCGTAATTAGTTTGTTTGGAATTTTAATAGCCTGCCAAAATGAGGAACAGGTTTCTTCCATTCCCTATTACAATAGTCCGGATTTTAGTCCACATTTTTTAAATAAAATAGAGGCCCAAGGGCGAATCAAGCACCACATAGGTCATTTTTATTTGAAAGATCAACATGGTAAAACCTTTTCTCACGACAATGTGCAAGGTAAAATCCATTTAGCTCAATTTATTTTTACTCGCTGTGGAAATATTTGTCCGGAAATGATTTCTCAAATGAAAATTGTTACCAAAAAATTCAAGGCAAATCCCCAAGTGGAATTGTTATCTTATTCGGTTACTCCTTGGATAGATGATGTGGCTACTTTAAAGAAATTTGCTGTTGATAAGAAAATCGATGCCCCTAATTGGCATTTATTAACAGGGTCGAAATCCCTAATTTATAACCTGGCAAGGAAGTCCTATTTTGCTGAGGAAGAATTAGGATATACTAAGGATAGTACCGAATTTTTACATACCGAACACATGATATTAGTGGATCGAAATGGAAGAATAAGAGGTGTTTATAATGGTACATTGCCATTAGAAGCCGAGCAATGCGTGAAAGATATGGAAAAGTTGCTTTCTGAAAATTAAAATTCTCTTGATTTAATGGGGGAAAGCGACCATATATTTGGCAAATTTTATTTCCTTTGGGTCAACAAACCTATTTAAATGATTGGCCAAGATTTTCGGAATGCCTTGCATCAAGGGAATCCACTTTACGGAACCCTATTGACTTCTACTTCGCCCAAAAGCTTTGATGTTGTACTTAGTTTACACCTAGACTTTGTTTTTTTATGTACTGAACACGTAGCATATAATCCAGAGACATTAAGTTGGATGTGTCGTGCCTTCAAGGCCGCTGGCATTAATCCCGTTGTTCGTATATTGGAACCTAGCCCCTATTTAGCGACTCAGGCATTGGATGCAGGTGCCGGTGCTATTTTGGTGCCTTACGTTGAAGAGGTAGAAGAGGTTTTATCCTTAATAGGGGCCGTTAAATATCGACCTCTCAAGGGAAAAAAGCTTGCTAGGATTTTACATGGGGAAGAAAAGCCATCTGATGAACTAGCCCAATACCTCACGCATCATAATCGAAATAATACCTTATTGCTGAATATCGAAAGTGAGGCAGCAGTCAAAAATTTGGAACATTTTGCCCAAATTCCCACCTTAGATGGTCTAGGAGTTGATGGTTTTGTGATTGGGCCACATGATTTATCGACCTCCTATAATATGCCTGAAAAATACGATTCTGAGGCATTTCTAAGCCTATCCACATCCATCATCAAAAAAGCCAAATCCTTGGGAATTTCGGTAGGTGGTCATACGGGTTATCGAGGAAGTTTAGAATTACAAAAACGATGGGTTCAAGCTGGAGCTAATATAATTTTACATTGTTCGGATATGCTATTATTTGCAGATAAGCTCCAAGCTGATTTGAACGAACTACGATTGATTCAAGGTGCTGTTCCTTTTCAAACTACCCATGCTGAAAGTATTTAATTAGCTAATTACCCTTTGCTTTATCTTACTAAACCTTTTACCAATAAATAACATGAAGATTTTTCATTTTCGAAGTATTTTTATTGCCCTATTTTTATTCCTAGAGCAGGGTTTGTACGCCCAAATTATTGATTTTTCTAAAGCCAGTATTGTCACTTCTGTCTCTCTTCAGCCAACATTTAAGGAAAAAATGATCAGTGTTTTACAAGAGGAATTGGCCATGAAAACGGGCTTGAAATTGGGGACTAATCCCTTAGAAAAATTCCCTTTGTTTTTGTTAGCCACCCAAGATAGCCGGGAAGTCCATGGCTATTCCTTGCCTGAATTTACATCAGATGATCATGTTTCTACTAAAAAAGAGGGATTTCGATTGCTTCACCAGCACATCGCAGGTAGGGATTTGCTGTGGTTTATTGGTGCAGATCAAAGAGGACTTTTATTTGCCATAGGGGAGTTTTTGCGTTCAGCTGATTTGAGCAAACAGAAAATTTTATTTGATAAGAAATATGAAAAATGTAGTTCACCCATGTATGCCATTCGAGGTCATCAAATTGGATATCGGAATACGGCTAATTCATGGGATGCCTGGGATGTAAAACAGTTTGAACGGTATTTCAGGGAATTAGCATTTTTTGGGACAAATGCCATTGAAAATATTCCTTTTCAAGATGGAGCAACAAGTCCGCACATGAAAATAAATCGGGAAGAAATGCATATTCATATGAGTCGCTTGTGCCAAGCCTATGATTTAGATTATTGGGTTTGGACGCCAGCGGATGTTGATTTGGCTGATCCCAAGAAATTTCAAGAAGAATTAAAATCGCATGTCGAATTTTACAAAAATTGTCCAAGACTTGATGGTGTATTTTTCCCTGGTGGAGACCCTGGGGAGAACCACCCAAAGTACGTATTGCCATTTTTAAAGGCTGTGGCCCTAGAATTAAAAAAATATCATCCTAAGGCTGGCGTTTGGTTATCACTTCAAGGATTTAGTGACGAAGAGGTTAATTATTTTTATGACTATTTAGAGCAAAATAAACCAGATTGGTTTATCGGAATTGTCACTGGTCCCAGCAGCCCTGATTTGGCCTCTACACGTTTTAGGTTGGATAAAAAATACCAACATCGTCATTATCCAGATATAACCCATACGGTTCGTTGTCAATATCCCACAGAAAACTGGGATCAAGCCTTTGCCTTGACAGAAGGAAGGGAAGTAACTAATCCGCAACCCGCTTATTATGCCAAAATCCATAATCGATTTGCTCCGTTTACGGATGGTTTTATATCCTATTCAGATGGGGTTCACGATGATGTAAATAAAGTAGTTTGGAGTCAAATGGCATGGAATCCGGAAAAAGAAGTTCGTCAAGTCATGGTGGAATATGCTCGGTATTTTTTTGGAAATTCGGTAGCTGAAGCAGCTGCAGATGGTATTTTGGCTTTAGAACGAAACTGGGTAGGTCCAGTTGAAGAAAATGGGGGCATTGAAACCACCTTTGCTTTTTGGCAAAATTTAGAAAAATCTCATCCAGAATTAAAGGGAAATTGGAGATGGCAGCAATTAGTCATGCGTGCTTATTATGATACCTTCATTAAAAGAAGGAAAATGTATGAGCAAGGATTGGAGAAAGATGCCAACCTGATTCTAAGTCAAGCTTCTATTTTAGGTACTGAAAAAGCGATGGCATTGGCCTTGGAAAAGGTAAACCAGGCTGATTTGAAGCCTAATTCTCCAGAATTGCGACAAAAAGTGGTGGATTATTGTGAAGCATTATTTCAATCGATTGGATTACAAACCAGTGTGCCTAAATATAAGGCAAGTGGCGCTGAAAGGGGGGCAATTTTAGATTTCATTGACTATCCATTGAATAATCGCTGGTGGTTACACGACGAGTTTGAGAAAATCAGAAAAATGCCCCAAGAATCTGCCAAATTAGAGCGATTACAGATTTTGGCAAGCTGGGAAAATCCAGGACCAGGGAGTTATTATGATAATATTTCAGATCAGCTTAAAGGTCCTCGTGTGAAGACTAAAACCGAAGATGCCACCGATGTGGCGTGGTGGGACAATGGTTTAAGTAGGCGCCGATTATCCACGCAACTATTTCAAAATTTTCCCCAATTGGAGTACACGGATTTGGACCCTAAAGGCTCATATACCATTCGGATTTCTGGCCAAGGAGAAGCATTGCTGAGGGTAGATGGTGAGCGTGTTCGGCCCGTTCTATATAATAAAGGGGTAGAGGAGTTTAAGGAGTTTCCATTGAACCCAAAATTCGTCAGTGATGGGAAAATTGCCATATCTTTTGATGAGCCAGAAGAGTCTCATTTAAATTGGCGATTGCATTCTAAAGTATTTGATATTTGGTTATTGAAAAAATAGCTGCATAAAAAGACCCTCCAAAAGAGGGTCTTTTTCTTGTAATAAAGAGTACACAATTTTAAATAAAAACTTGAAATTGTAGGGTTAGGCTGTTTAAACGACTGCCTGTACTAACTTCACCTTGATTGACTTGATAGGAAGGTCTACTTTGGAAATCTAAACTGAGTTTGGATTTATGACCTTGTATGAAATAGTTTAAGCCCAGGTTGAAAGTTTGAGTTGCATGATTCCCTAAACGGTCAAATTGAGCGAATGTAGCTGCCACATAAGGCATCCATCTATTTCCTAAATCAGCGCGATGTGAGGGTAATAGGTAGCCAAATTGTGTGTAAATCGAAGACCCTGTACCAAACATCGGATAACTGTTACCATAAACTGGGCCTTGTCCTGTGATCGAATTTGATGCAGTTAAAGTTGTCCCTGTGGCAGGATTCATTAAGCCATTATAGCGTAAATAATTAGGACCATATTGAGTGTTGAAGTAGCCGAGGTATGCTGACAGGGCAGCATGGTTTTTTAAGGGGATATCCACAAAACTTTCTACCGCAAAGTGTTTCATATCATGGTATAACGTATCACCTTGTGCCGATTTTTGCCACATGGCTTTAGGTTGGTAGGCTCCCCCAATGGCTATATTAACAATCTTTTTGCTGCCTAAGTAAGTACCTGTCATGTAGGGTGTTGTATGATTTTCTTGGTCAAAGAATTGATAAATCAAATAGCCCTGTTGCTGTAATGAATGACCCTTTTGAGAAAAATTGGCAAAACTAGAACTTATTGGCGGAGGAGTCTGCCCATTGGAAGTGATAGGAAATGGATCGCTTAAAATAAACCGATAATCCCAATGACCGATTTGTCCTCGGGCATAAATACTTAATTTTCTTGAGAACTGATCGATTTGGTCCACCGTCGTCTGCGCAAAAACAGGTACATCCATGGTCATAATTGTACCTATACTAGGCTGCGAAAATCGTGATATACCTGAGATGATACTTAAACCACCTCCAATTTTTAATTGATTTTTGGAAGAAACTCGATATTCCCCTAATGCATCATGAAAAAATGGGGCTATTTTCCGATTACCTGTGACATTGTATTGAGCATTGAAGTTATTCTGTCCAAATTGAAAATACATGAAGGTTCGGTCAGTAATTTGTCCGAACATCTGCATCCTAGTTCTTCGTAAGCCAATGTCAAAGGATTGTTGTTGAAGATTTCCATTGACGGTGGTTCCTGGATTATTATCATTGAATCTAAACCAAGCCTGATTCAAAAATGTTGCTTGAAAATATCGAGAGCCTGATTCGTTTAAATTCAGCTTAAGGGCTTCATTATCAGGTGTTTTTTGTGCTAAACTTGAGAAGCAGGTAAGCATAGTTACCCACAAAATGAACTTGTTTTTCATGGCGGAATCTTTTTTAGAACGGTTTTAGCGTTCAGAATGAAATAGAAAAATGGTAATGGAGAGAAAACGCCGAGGTCTATATTCGGAAGTTGGCATGCTGCTTAAATAAAGCAAGAAAGTTAGACTTAATAATCTCAAATTTATCTGCCAAAGAAATTTGAACAGGTCTTTCTGATGAGAAGGGAGTAGGAGAAATGATTCGAATTAAATATTTACCAGTATTCTGGTCTTGCTCATCTTGCAAGTCTTCTGAAATATCCTCTTCTTCTACGGCATTTAAAAATTGAATCTTGCCATCAACAGTAGGCGTAAATTTGGCCTTTAGGGAGCTGGTAAAGGTATGTGCCAAAACACTTTTACCCACGAAAGTTAAAACTAACGTAGAGAAAATAATCAGGAAAATTTTCATTTTCTTGTTTGACATCATGCAAATTTGCACGTAGAATCTGAATAAATCAACTCCAATTGAAAGTTCCTAAGAAATTGTCTTTCAGGGTGTTCATTTCAAAGTTCAGAATCGGAGAATATGAATTAATAAAGAGGATTTTGGCATAGGACCCTTTTATGTTGTATTTGATTAAGAATCAATAAGCACTCCAGCCTCCATCTACTGTTAGGATGTGTGCATTCACAAAACTTGAATCATCACTGGCTAAAAATAAAGCCGCCTGGGCAATTTCGGATGATTCTCCAGTTCTCGGATTTAATGCAATTCCTGTCATAATTCGGTCTTGTACCAATGGGGTAATTTTTGTCATATCAATGGTCTCGCTGATACTGGTATTCACTGCGCCAGGGGCGATTCCATTGCATCGAATGCCCGATTTGCTGTATAGGTAGCCAGTACTTTTGGTGAGTCCGATCAGGGCATGTTTGCTGGAAGTGTAAACTGCACCTGCCACGCCTGCTTTCAATCCACCAATGGAACAAACATTGATAATATTTCCCTTGCCCTTGGCTAAAAAAATCTTTACCGCACTTCTCATGGCTTTGAATGGGCCTTCGAAGTTAATTTTCATCACTTTTTCTAACATGCTATTTTCTACGTCACCTACTGGTTGAAAATGGTCCATTATTCCAGCATTATTTACCAAAATGTCTAATGTTCCATAGGTACTTACAGCCGCATTAATGAGCTGATCAATATCTGATTCTATGCTCATATTGGCTACAACGGTGGTGATTTCGCCTCCCAGAGATTTCACTTCTTTTGATAATTCATCCAATCGGCTGGGATTGATATCTCCCGCAATAACGTTGGCTCCATGTTGAGCAAAAAGAATAGCTATAGCTTTTCCCATTCCTGCGCCAGCTCCTGTGATGATGGCAACTTTATTTTCTAACTTTTTCATATAATTCCGTTTTTAAAAACTACCCAATATATTACGAAATATAGGCCATTTTAAACTTTATCAGGCTTGGAAAAGGATGATTTTGATTAGGTTTTCCCTTAAAAAATATCGAATGATACTGGGAAATTTTGACTAATTCTTCTCCTTGGTGAAATTTAGAACACGGAGTAAGAATAAAGACAATCTTATTTGAAGTAAATATGATTCGAATCTAAATAAAAAATGGTGATTTTCCCAACGCTGGCAAGGTTTGAAACCTTGACAGCGTTACAACGAACAGCCATTTAACTTTGTTGTCCAAATAGTTGATAATGAAAATTTTGATACATTCGGTCTTGAATACCAGTAAAAATTCAAAAATGGATAATAAAAAAATATTGTTTTCAGAAACTCAAAAGTTTAACCAATGGTGGATTTGGGTGTTTCTGTTTTGCTTTTTTGCCTATTTTATTTGGGGTGCATATCAACAAATTTTTCTAGGAATTCCTTTTGGAGATAATCCTATGAGCAATTTGGGCTTAGGATTGACTACCCTTCTTTTTGCCTCCATCGTCATATTGTTCTTGATTTTGAAATTAGAAACACATATCACCACGGAGGGTATTTATGTGCGATTTTTCCCCTTCCATCTAAAATTCAATTATTATTCTTTTGACCAAATAGATAAATCGTATGTTCGTAGTTATTCCCCTTTATGGGAATATGGAGGTTGGGGTCTTCGATATGGCCTTTTCGGAAAAGGAAAAGCTTACAATGTTTCAGGAAATAAAGGATTACAACTTGAGTGTAAAGACGGCGCTAAATTGTTAATTGGCACTCAGCAACCCATAGAAATAGCTCAGGTATTGTCCTCTTTGGGTAAAAATGGTGCTTAGGCAATTTGATTGGTCCAAGTTTTTATTTTTGATAACTATGCCTCATTGTAAATTTTGGCAGGGCAGATATTCTTTTGTATTATTAACTTATGAAAACTTCTATCAATAACTTAAAATCTCGTTTGAGCCTACTACTACTTGGCTTAAACCTTTTGGCCACACCCGTATTGGCCCAACAAAATCCTTCCTCAACCGTCAATGCAATTGTAAAAGAGGCTACGGAAAATTCTCAACTCAAGCGCATGGCTCATGAATTAATTGATGGTATAGGGCCTCGTTTAGTTGGTTCTACCAAAATGCTTCAAGCGAGCGATTGGGCCATTGATCAGTATAAACAGTGGGGTATAGATGCTCGTAGAGAGAATTATGGTACTTGGCGTGGATGGGACCGGGGAATTTCTTCCATTGATATGGTTTCTCCATGGATAAAATCATTGGAGGGCACTCAACTCGCTTTTAGTCCTGCTACTAAAAAACCCAAAACTGGGGAGACTATCATTTTAGCTGACCTATCTGATTCCATAGCTTTCAAGGCCTGGTTACCTCAAGTGAAAGGGAAATTTGTCTTAATTTCTATGCCTCAAATGACGGGTAGGCCAGATTATAATTGGCAAGAGTTTGCTCAAAAAGAGTCTTTTGAAGCCATGAAAAAAGAACGCGAAATCCAAACAGAAGCTTGGAGAAAACGAATCTCAAAAACAGGTTTGACTAATGCCAAGTTAGCATTAGCCTTGGAGGAGGCTGGAGCATTAGGAATAGTTTCTAGTCTTTGGTCCAATGGCTTTGGGGTAAATAAAATATTTGCAGCTTTCACAAAAAAGATTCCTACGGTCAGTGTTGCCTTGGAAGATTATGGTCTTTTATACCGTTTAACCGAGTCAGGTAGACAACCTAAAATAACAGTGAATACCCAATCAAAGGAGCTAGGAAATGTACCTACCTTCAATACCCATGCTGAAATCAAGGGAGTTGAAAAACCGAATGAATATGTGATGTTATCTGCTCATTTAGATTCCTGGGATGGCGCTACAGGGGCCACCGATAATGGAACTGGGACCTTGGTGATGCTGGAGGCTATGCGTATCTTAAAAAAGGTATATCCAAATCCTAAACGAACAATTTTAGTGGGGCATTGGGGAAGTGAGGAGCAAGGATTGAATGGATCAAGGGCCTTTGTAGAAGATCACCCTGAAATAGTGGCAAATTTACAAGCATTATTTAACCAAGATAACGGTACAGGTCGTGTGGTTAACTTAGGAGGTTCTGGTTTTGCTAAAGCGAAAGACTATTTAAGTAAATGGTTAGCGGCAGCTCCCGACACGATTAAAAATAGAATAAAGACCAATTTTCCTGGTACACCAGGTGGAGGAGGTTCTGACTTTGCTTCTTTTGTAGCCGCGGGTGCCCCTGGCTTCAATTTAAGTTCTTTAAGTTGGTCATATGGAACCTATACTTGGCATACCAACCGAGATACCTATGATAAAATTGTATTCGATGATGTACAAAGCAATGCTATTTTAACGGCGATTATGGTCTATATGGCCTGTGAGGAACCTGAGAAAATTTCTACCGAAAAAGCCGTATTACCTGCTGGTCAAAAGTGGCCAAGTCAAGTTAAATCTAAACGAAGCGGAGGAAATAATTAAATCATTAACCTAAAATTTACCGATGAAATATTTGAAATTATTGATTTTGAGTAGTCTATTATTTCTTGTAAATACCTTTGCCGATGCTCAAACTAAAACGGATTGGAAAGAAAAAGACCAATTTCATACGGTGATGAGTCAAACTTTTCATCCAGCCGAAGAGGGAAATTTTAAACCCATTCGTGCAAGAATTGATGAGATGCTTGCCAAGGCCCAGGCTTGGCAGAAATCTTCCATTCCTTCTGCTTTTAAAAATCAAAAGGACATAAAATGGCAGTTAGATAATTTAGTAAAGGGAACTCAAGCCTTACAAATTAAGATGCGCCAAGGACTAAAAGATGAGGTATTGAAATCCGAACTAACAGCCTTGCATGATGTTTTTCATGCAATTGTTGGGCTTTGCAAAGAATAATGATTGATAAAATAAAACCTATTTACATGAAAAAAATACCGTTTCTTCTATGTTTGCTTTTTTCCGTCCACCTGGCATTTGCCCAACCCACGGAAAAACAAATCAAAGTTCAAGTATCAGCTGACCACCCAGATTGGCTCTATAAACCAGGAGAAAAAGTAAATTTTTCTGTGGTGGTTTCAAAAAATGGAAGTCCCATTCCTCAAGTCAAAATTCGATATGAAATTGGTCCTGAGAAACAAGAACCTTGGAAGAAGGATTCTCAAATTTTGGCTAATGGTTCTATGGTATTGGATGGAGGAACCTTGACTTCTGCAGGATTTCTTCGTTGTGTGGTTATTGCCGAGTTGGAAGGAAAGGAGTATAGAAATTTAGCTACAGTCGGTTTTTCTCCCAATTTGCTACAAGCAACAGTGACTAATCCAAGCGATTTTGATGCCTTTTGGGATAAGGCCAAACAAGATTTAGCCAAAATTCCTTTGGATGCTAAAATGACCTTAATGCCCGAGAGATGTACGGAGAAAACCAATGTGTATCATGTCAATATTCAGAATTACCGTATAGGTGCTCGATTATATGGTATCCTTTGTGTTCCTAAAAAACCAGGCAAATACCCTGCTTTATTGCATGTTCCGGGTGCCGGAGTGAGACCCTATGCGGGGGATATCACCAACGCAGAGAAGGGAATCATTACGCTTCAGATTGGTATTCATGGTATACCTGTTAACCTGGATCCATCCGTGTATACTGATTTAGGAGCAGGTATTTTGAGCGGATATCCTACCTATAATATGGACGACAAAGATCGTTTCTTTTACAAGCGTGTTTATGTAGGTTGCGTACGTGCCAATGACTTTTTAACCTCCTTACCTCAATATGACGGTCAAAATTTAGCTGTAACTGGAGGTAGTCAGGGTGGAGCTCTTTCCATTGTAACGGCTTCCTTGGACAATCGTGTGAAATTTTTAGGGGCCTATTATCCGGCCTTGTCAGACGTGACAGGTTACTTGTTTAATCGTGCTGGTGGTTGGCCACATTATTTTGATAAAAACAACCGAGGCTATAATGAAACTAAAGCAAAGCTAGAAACCATAGCCTATTATGATGTGGTCAATTTTGCCCGTAGACTGAAAGTACCTGGCTTTTATTCTTGGGGTTTTAATGATGAAACTTGTCCTCCAACTTCCATGTATGCGGCTTATAATGTGATTACCGCTCCTAAAGAGTTGTATTTGGCCTTGGATACAGGCCATTGGAACTACCCCGAGCAGGTAGAAAAAATGACGAATTGGTTAACTAGTAATTTAATAAAGTAAATCTCAGGATTTACTCTTCACCTTAAATGACCAAGTCAATAAAAATTCTGCGACAATGATCCCATCTTCGTTGGTCGCAGTGGACTTGCAGACCATTTTAGTGCCTTCGCCCGTTTGGATGGCTTCTTGGATGGTACTCAGAATGGCATCGCCATCATTGCATGTAAACAAAATAGTACCAGAGGCTTTCTTTAAAAAGGAAGCCTCTATTTTTTCAACCAACATGCTGACGGCGGGCTTTCTTTCATAGATCTGCGAAAAAGCTAACATACCACAACTCATTTCTGCAGCCATTGCTTCCACGGCAAAATACATGGAATTAAAAGGGTTTTGGTTAAACCATGATTTTTTTACGCGCACCACACAAATTTGTGCATCAAAATAGTGGATGCATAAGCCTGCCCAAAATGCGGCTGACAACTTTTGAAGGATAAAAAATTTAAATAAAAACGGGTTTCTAATAATTCGTTGAAACTTATCAAAAGATGGATTCATGAAATGATATTCTTATTTAGCTCTAAGTACATTATTTTTTTTCAAAGGTATTTCATTTTCTGTACAAATATCTGTCTGGACACTGATTGCTCTAGGTTGCCGCATAGAGTGGATGGTTTTTGATTTTCCAAGAGGATTCTATTTAAGCCCTTCCCATGTTGCTTGGTCTCACCCCAGTTCAGATATTCGTATAAGACTTTATAAAGATCGATTACTTGAATTGAAAGTTTACCGGATTCTGACAATTATCATTAAATTAGTTTTCCCTCTATGCTCAAATTGCTTAGAGGCCATTTTGGAGGATATTACTTGTTATAACAAAAAATCAAATGAAACGAATTTTAAAAATCTTTGCTTGGACTGTAGTTGGTTTAGTCATAAGTCTATTTGCTCTCGGAGCTTTGTTTATGTACAAAGTTCAACATGGTTTCCCTGTATTTTATGAAACAGAAATGCCCAAACTGGCATTGGTTGAAAATCGGCCAGCTATTCTTTTATTTTCAAAAACTACGGGTTTCCGACATGGCGAATCCATCGATGCATCCAAGCCCATCGTTCAAGAAATGGCCAAGAAAAATAATTGGACTGTATTTGAAACCGAGGAGGGAGGGGTTTTCAATGAAGCACAATTAGCTAAATTCGATCTAGTCCTATTCAATAATTCTACGGGTCGAGTATTGAATGATGAACAGCAATTGGCTTTAGAAAAATATGTAGAAAATGGTGGGTCCTTGATGGGAATTCATGGGGCTGGGGATAATTCACACCACTGGGATTGGTATGTAGCCAATTTATTAGGCACAACCTTTTCTCATCATCCGCTAAATCCACAATTTCAAAAGGCGCAAGTTCAATTAGAAACAAGTGCCGATTCTAGTTTCAAATCCAAGCTTCCTGCTTCTTGGGAAGGGAATGATGAATGGTATGTCTTTTTTGATCAACCTAAAGATGCCCAAGTGGTTTATTACATCGATGGGGAAAAGATTTTACCAAGCGGAAATATGCTTTGGATGAAGGATAAGAATTTTGGTATGGGTAAGTACCATCCGGTAGCTTGGCATAAAAGGGCTGGAAAGGGTAAAACATTTTATACCTCTATGGGACACTCCAAAGATGTTTGGGGAAATTCCGCCTATAAGCAATTGATTGAGCAAGCCATTATTTGGTGCATTTCGAAGTAATAAACTGAGTCGAGGCAAATCAAAACGGGTCAATCAAAGATTGACCCGTTTATGTATAATATCACTAACCTACAAAAATCTTATTGACCCATTTGCATACCATCTTGGTTCTGGTTGTTATTTCTCTTCATGTTGTTCATGTTAAATTGTCCAAAACGAATTGACAAAGTAAGACGAATCATTTGAGGGTTTGACAATCGATAGTATTTCTGCGAAAATCCTTCGCCGTATGAGAATCTAGTATTTCCTCTTGTTCTGAATAAGTCATTAGCCGCTAAGGTCAAGGAAGCTAAATCGTTTTTCAAGAATGTTTTCTTGATGGCCATATCAAAACCGTAGAATGGTTCGATGTATCCCTGAGATGAGCTTTGTGCTTGCATCATTGGGCCACCACCGCCACCACCTTGTCCTTGGTTCTGACTAATAGGCATGTTGGTTTTTCCTTGATAATCCATTGATAATTGGATAGACCATTTTTTGGGAAGTAAGAAGGTATTGTTGATTTTACCAAATACCGTCCAAATTCCATCCGTAATCTGAGCTTTTTCAATGTTTGAAGTATTGATTTTAGAATTATACATGTTCAAATTGGCCGTTAAATCCCACCAGTTTTGAAGTTTGTTAGTATAGGTTCCTTCAATCCCGTAATTGATACTCGAGTTTGCGTTAACAAAAGTGTTAATCAAATCTAATCTACCACTGATCGGGTTAATCTCCTGACTTAAAAAGCGAGTAATCAAGTTGTCCGTATACTTATAATATCCTGATAATAAGAAAGTAGCCGACCCTTTAGTTTTGCTGTATGAAAGCTCTCCTGAAGTGGTAAATTCTGGCACTAAATCAGCATTTCCTCTGGAGATATTTAAGCTGTCACTATAATCAACAAATGGAATAATTTGGAAGAAATTCGGGCGACTTACACGACGGGTGATGCTTAATTGCAATTGGTCGGTAGCAGTCAGATCTTTCTTTAAAAAGATGGATGGAAACAAGCTTAATGGGAAACTATTGCTGAAGCTTTGGTTGGTATTCAATAATTTTCCATCATAACTTGAGCTCTCAGCACGTAAGCCTATTTTGTAAGAAATTTTGTTGACCGATTTACCAGAAACCGAAACATAGGCCGCATATACATTATTCTTGTTCTCATAATTAGTAGAGGCCGATGGAATAACTTTGTACACATCAGAGCCTACCGCTTTCAAGGTGTTGTAGTTTTCATTCACCAATTCAAAAAGCTGTGCTCTAACACCCATTTCAATATTTCCATCATTTTTTAGTGGCTTCACGTAATCTGTTTGAAAAGTCATGAAGCTATTACTTCCTGATCCAATATTTTTCTGAATTTGAGTGCCTGTGATGTTAGCGTTGTTTAAATAGTTGGTAGTAAACGTGGCATCATTTTTATTGGTACCTCCAAAATAGTTGAAGTCCATCGTTAACTCCTCGCCCGCTTTAGGGTAAGTATGTTTGAATCCTAATTGTAAACCACTAGGGTTAAACTCACGAGAAGAATTGGATAAACGATTGCTTAAAGAAGTAAAATTATTGACCACACTGGTGATCTTAATATCTTCCGTAGGAGAGAACTTACCCCCTCCACCAAAGAATCCAGCTAAGGTTAAGGTAGTTCTATTGGTAGCAGCATAGTCAACACTGAATCGTGGGAAAAACATAGATCCCTTGGTTTTACTATTGATGTCTTGGTAAACGCTTGATTCTACACCACCTATGGTACTATTTCTTAAGCTATTTCCTTCTGTGTTGTTTCTCATGTTCATTTTCATGCCCATCACAGTCAAGCTCCACTTATTTTGTTGATAACTGAAGTTACCCATGATGCTAGAACCACCAAAACGGTCAGCACTTAAATTCAACATACCATTGTATCCATTTTTTTTGTTTTTCTTCAAAATGATATTGATGATACCAGCCATGCTACCTGAAGCATCATATTTGGCTGAAGGGTTGGTGATTACTTCTACCTTTTCAATGATATCGGCTGGGATTTGGTCCATACTTAAACTCGTAGGTCTTCCATCAATGAATAAGGTGGGATTGGCATTTCTTACTTTTACATTGCCATCAATATCCACTTGAACTGATGGTATATTTCTCATCACATCTACCGCTGTACCGCCTGAAGTCACCAAGTTTTGGCTCACATTAAATGATTTTTTATCAATGTCCATTTCCAATAAAGCCTTCGTAGCGGTTACTGTCACCGTTTCTAATTCTTTGGTGTCCGATAATAATTTGATGTTTCCTAAGTCTTTTTCAAAAGCTGCCATCATTTTAGCTAAAAAAGCTGGATCTGGCGCTTGTCCAGGTTTTGGAGCCGAACTAGGGTCCATTTTTGGCATGGCGAATTGAATAGGAGCTTCGTAATTTTTGTAGCCAACAAAGCTGATTTTAATTTTTAAGCGAACGTTGACTGGAATCTCTTTAAAATTGAAATCACCATTAAGCTCAGCCTGCTGGGCTTTGACTAAAATATCTTTGTTTTGTTTGGTAGCTGGGTCAAGCACGGTTTTTAATAATACCACTGAGGCAAATTCTACGGGTTTTCCCTGCTCATCGATAACCTTTCCAAATATGTGTCCACGATTTAAGTTGGGAGCTCCAGCTCCTGCAGGTCCTTGGGCCATACTAATGAAAGTAAGTAAGGCAAAAAAGGAGGAGATAATGTACTTTTTCATAAGATGTTTATTTAATGTTTTTGTCTACTTAGAAGGAAGGCTTTGTATCAAAATTTGAGTAGAACAGATTTTATTTTTTGAGAGAGAATGGAACAATAAATTATGATAGGGTTTAATTAGGTGTTTATCTTTTAATTAAATGTATCGCAAAGGTACAATGGACTTTCTTCTTTGAATTTTTATTCTTCGCAGCTGGGAAATGTATCGATGAAAGATGAAATTGTTGAGAAAAGAAAATAACATTAGAGAACGAAAAATTGGATTTGTACTAATTTGATGAAAATTTATTCTGGCAATAGAGCTAATGTTTTTTAATTTTTTACTTTATATGCTATGATCAAAGGCTTTAAATTATTTGCTGATGTCTGACCTTTTGGATAGCAAAGGTAGGGATGAATAATTGAACAATTTGCCTAAATCTCAAAATTGTGTCCAATGGTTTATTTCCATGCTAGGGAATTGGATTTCTAGTATGAAATTTTCAAAAAGCCTTAAATTGGGCGTAAAGGTGTATTTTTCTTACCCCATACCTGCTTGAGAGCTAAGCGTTTATTAAAAGGGAATGAGGCTTAATTGAGTTTGTTTTGAAATGAAAATAGGATATTATCGAGAGTGTATCTTTTGTATCCTGGTAGATTAAAAGCTTGATTTGGTCGCAATATTTTATGGTATTAACAAGTCTTAACTCTTTTTATTGGGAATTTTGAAAAATGTGTGGGCTTTGAAAAATTATAAAATTGAATGTAGGTTTACTTCGCTGAATAAATAATATTCTCCCTGGTATTGGAATATTTAAAACATAAAAACCGACCCCAAGGGGGTCGGCTTTTCCTGTTAACCATTTCAAAAATAATTATTTTTTATAGACTAAATCAAAGCGATCTAAATTCATCACTTTCGTCCAAGCCTTAACAAAATCGTTTACAAATTTGCCTTGCGCATCTTTTGTGGCGTATACTTCAGCTAAAGCTCTTAATTCAGAGTTAGAACCAAAGATCAAGTCAGCCCGAGTAGCCGTTGCTTTGACTGCTCCGCTTTGACTATCTGTTCCAACAAATTCTTCCTTCGTATCTGAGCTAGGTTTCCAAGTGATTCCCATCTCCAATAGATTAACAAAGAAGTCATTGCTTAGGGCATCTTTTTTGGTCGTAAATATTCCGTGTTTCGAACCATTATAATTAGTGTTTAAAGCTCGCATTCCACCCACCAAAACCGTCATCTCTGGGGCTGTTAAAGTCAATAATTGAGCTTTGTCAATTAATAATTCTTCCGTTGAAAGCGTATATCTAGTTTTCAAATAATTACGGAAACCATCGGCCATTGGCTCTAAGACAGCAAAGGAGTTAATATCGGTTTGTTCCTGGCTAGCATCCATTCTTCCTGGAGTAAATGGAACTTGCACGGTTTGACCTGCATTTTTTGCAGCTTTTTCAATGGCTGCATTGCCACCTAATACGATCAAGTCAGCTAAGGATACCTTCTTTTTGCCAGACTTAGCATTAAACTCTTGTTGGATTTTCTCTAAAACCGCCAACACTTTTTCTAATTGTTTAGGATTATTTACCTCCCAATTTCTTTGAGGTAATAAACGAATTCGTGCTCCATTGGCACCTCCGCGACGGTCAGATCCACGGAAAGTGGAGGCTGAAGCCCAGGCTGTACTTACTAATTCGCTGATGCTTAAACCCGAATTCAATAATTTAACCTTTAATGCAGCTATATCTTGCGCATTGATCAATGGATGATTCACTGCAGGGATAGGATCTTGCCAAATCAACGCCTCTTTAGGGGCTTCGGGACCTAAATAGGTAGAGCTTGGTCCCATATCACGGTGTGTTAATTTAAACCAGGCTTTCGCAAAGGCCTTGGCAAATTCCTCTGGATTTTCTAAATAACGTTTAGAAATTTTTTCATAGGCAGGATCCATGCGTAAGGAAAGATCCGTAGTAAGCATGGTAGGTAAATGTTTTTTATTGGGATCAAAGGCATCTGGAATGATGGCTTTCCCGTTTTTAGCTACCCATTGGTTAGCGCCAGCTGGACTTTTGGTTAATTCCCATTCGTTATTAAATAAGATTTTCAAGAAACCAATACCCCATTTGATCGGAGTGGAAGTCCAGGTTACTTCTAAACCTGAAGTAATGGCATCTTTTCCTTTTCCAGATTGATAGGTGCTTTTCCAACCCATTCCTTGTTCCTCGATACCCGCTGCTTCTGGATCTGGTCCAACGTGAGTTGCGGGACCCTTACCATGGGTTTTTCCAAAGGTGTGACCACCTGCAATTAATGCCACCGTTTCTTCATCATTCATTCCCATTCGGCCAAATGTCTCCCGAATATCTTTAGCTGCTGCTACCGGATCTGGTACTCCCTTAGGTCCTTCTGGATTGACATAAATTAAGCCCATTTGAACTGCTGCCAAAGGATTTTCTAATTTTCTGTCGCCCGAGTAGCGATTCTTATCATCTAGCCATTTTTTCTCTGATCCCCAGTAAACATTACTTTCTGGTTCCCAAACGTCTGTTCTACCTCCCGCAAATCCAAATGTTTTAAAGCCCATTTGCTCTAAGGATACGTTTCCAGTTAAAACCATTAAGTCTGCCCAGGAAATTTTATCTCCATATTTTTGTTTGATTGGCCACAAAAGGCGTCTTGCTTTATCTAAGTTGGCATTATCAGGCCAGCTATTTAATGGTGCAAATCTTTGTTGACCTGCTCGAGAACCTCCACGGCCATCTCCTGTACGGTAAGTACCCGCGCTGTGCCAGGCCATTCGAATGAATAGTGGGCCATAATTGCCGAAATCAGCTGGCCACCAATCCTGGGATTTGGTAAGTACCTCTCCAATATCTTTTTTCAGAGCAAAGTAATCTAAGCTATTGAAGGCCTTGATATAACTAAAGTTTGGCCCCATCGGGTTAGACTTTTCGGAATTTTGACGAAGCATACCTACATTCAAAAGGCTTGGCCACCAATCTTTGTTGGTAGTCCCTGATGCAGTGGGCCCTGTTGGATGTGCTCCTGCACCGGCATGGTGCGGATTATAATCTTGTGCCTGCATGACTGTGGAAAGTAACAATCCACTCAATAAGAACAGTTTTTTCATGATAAATGGAATTTTGTGATTTTATTTTAAAGCGCTAATGATGTGAAGTTAGACTATGTTTTTTGATAGATAAAACTGAATTTTTCTATATTTGTCATAGACAAAATCTATAATCATGAATATTCATCAATTGGAGTATATTTTAGCTGTAGACCAGTTTAAAAGTTTTAGTAAAGCAGCTGATTATTGTCACGTGACCCAAGCCACTTTGAGTGCTATGGTGAAAAAGTTGGAAGAGCAATTGGACATCGTCATATTTGACCGAAAAGCTAATCCCATCGTTGTTACGGAAAATGGAAGAGAGATTTTATTGCAAGCCCAACAGGTGGTAGCCCATGCTCATGCACTGCTAGCTTCATCTAAATCCATACATAATAAGGTAGAAGGTCGGGTGAAAATGGGAATTATTCCCACCATTGCTAATTCCTTGATGCCCATTATTCTCAAGCCTTTGCTTGAAAAGTATCCTCAATTAGTCTTAGAAATTTATGAGGTTACCACGAATCAACTCATGAAAAACCTCCGAGAGGGAAAACTGGATATGGGAATTTTAAGTACGCCCATTGCTTCCAATGATTTGGAGACCATGCTCATGTACCATGAACCTTTACATGTATACGGACATTGGAAACCTGGTAAAAAGAGCATTACCAAAGAAGAGTTATCCAGACAAAAGATATTCCTGTTGCAAGAAGGTCATTGTCTCAGGGATCAAATTATTCAATGGTGCGACTTGAAAAAGAATAAACATTTGCCCTCCAACCTATTTTTTGAGTCCAATACGTTTGATACCCTACTTAATTTGGTGGATGAATTTCAAGGGATGACCTTACTTCCTGAATTATATTTACGAAATTTGAGTGCTCCACGTCAATTGCAGGTACTAGACATTGAAGATGGGAATATTTCTCGTGAGGTAAGTTTATGTTTTTACCGACCATACGCCAAATGGAACATCGTCAAGCAATTTTCTGTGGACATTTCCCAATTAGTCAATCAACATATAAACCAGGATCCTGTTTGATATCAGAGGATTCCTTTTTGAATGATTTCAACAAGTAAAAAGAAGTACCTATTAGTTTTAGGAAGGGAGGCATTGGATCGAGATAGTTTTTTGTATCAACAACTATTGAACGATTTACAATTACATGGATTCGAAGTCAAATTTGATCCGATGGACCGCATTCGCTTTGCCTTTATGAGGAGATTGGGAACTAAGAATCTGTTGGTAAATCATTTCCTTCTTCCTTTTTTTCGCGCATTATACGTGGTGATAATACAGAGGCAGCTAATTGATTTCCTTAGGTTTGCTCTTGGTCGTATTTCAAGTCTTGAATTTAGGACCAGGGTGGTGGCTCGTTACATTGAAGCAAACCAAGCAAATACATCTCATTTAGTTGTTTTAGCCAGGTCAGCCGGCTCACTCGTGATTAGTCGATTAGCCAATCAACTAGCAGTAGATGATATTATTTGTTTGGGATACCCATTTAAGCACCCGGATGAGATTGACGAGTCATTTAGAGTAACCCATTTAGCTGAATTAGAGAAGCCAATGCTGATTTTTCAGGGACTAAGGGATCCTTACGGTGGGAGGGAAGTAGTAGAAAATTATGCTCTTTCACCACAAATTAAGGTAGCTTTTGTAGATGTGGATCACGATTTCAACTTGAACCAAGCTGATTTAAAGCGGGTAAAGTCAGAGATAGAAAAGGTATTATTAAAAAGTTCTTGAACTTCAATTTCTATGAAAAATATTGAGATCGTGTAGGGATTTATGGAAGGAACCCGAAATGATTTTTTGCGATAAGTTTGGGTCAAGAGAAGCAAAGCATTTGCTCAATAAGGGTATCCTACAAGCTAGCCAAATACTCCTTAGGCAATAAACCTGTTCTGTTTTTCACATTCGTGATGAATGAAGTCCTAGATCCAAATCCAATGGCCTGACCAATATGTTCAATCGTGTAATTGTCAAATTGGGGGTCATTTTCCTTTAAATAAGTTAAATGGTTTATTCTAGCATCATTGATATATTCACTAAAATTCTTTCCAAATTCCTGATTAATCACCGGTGAAATTAAGTAGGAAGGGATATTGATTTCTTTAGATAAATCAGTGATGGTATAGCCAATTTTAGTGAAAGGATGCTTTTTATTAAAATGCTGGTTGATGGAATCTAAGATTCGTTTACCTCGATACACACTAATGAATTGATCATTTTCCAATTCCTCTAATTCGGTATGTTCTTTTAAGAAACGAACGGGTTTGTCTACTTGAATCCAACCAATCATTCCGTAGAGAATTTTTGGTTGGGTGAGAAGGTAAAAACAGATTAATAGGATTTCAATCAATATGACAATAATGGTTAGTTCTCCAGCTAAAATACTGGATTGGCCTTCAGAAATCCCTGCTTTTACTTGTGTAATAGTATAAGCATACACGATGCATGAGCCAACAAAAAGGAATAAAACGAGCGCCCAAAGGAATCTATAAATGTGGATATTTCTTTTAATGATATCTTTTCCGTGTAAGATTTTTTTTCTCCATTGTAACAGAATAAGTAAAGACCAAGTTAAAAAAAACAATAAGATAGATACTCGAAAAATGGCAATCCAACCCGTAGGGAGCCATCCATCTGGTTCCAAAATATAGGCATGGTTATATTTCAATGTCTTTAATACAAAATCTGATTTTTCTTGATGCGACAAGAAATAAAATGGAAGTCTATTTAGAAGGTATAATACCATAGGTAAAAATACCCACAGGTCTTTTTTAAGAAATCTGAAGTGCTGTCGTAATACGTATTTGATGTATAAATAGGTAAAAGGGCCTATGCATAATGGAGCAAAGGCATGTATACGATATAATTCAGGGAATTCTACATAGATGGAGGTTAAGGGAAGTAAATTTCCTAGGGCTGTTATTACTAAACTTAACATTAAACCCGATAAGATTTTAGAGCTAATGGAAGGAATAGTTTGCCCCCAAAAAAGTAAATAACTCACAACCAAGCCTATGGTTGAAATGATTAAGTTGGCTGTAATAAAAGTTAATTGGTTCAAAGCTATAAATATTACAAATCAATATTGGCTTAACTTCTCGGTGTCAAAGTTTTGCGACTTTCAATTGATACATTTATAGAACCTAAATAGATTTAAAAAAATCTAGTATACTTGGTTGATTTTCATTCAATTAGAATACATTTTGAATGAAAATTTATATGATTATATGCTACAAAAATAATAATAAATTTAGAATTTAAAAGGCATTCAAGCGGTCTGTATACTTGTCTGCTGCTTAATCAATAGTTATTTTGGTTTTTGAAATATGATATTTTAAGGTCTAGAACGTGTAAGAGGGCTGCGGAGAATGCAATTTAAAATTGGATTTACTCTGTCAATTTTATCCCTGATTTGATTCTCAAAAAAAGTCCTTCAGCCATAAAACTAAAGGACTTTAAGTAATACTGTGTTCTATTCTTTTCCTTTAATTACTTTTTCAAGTATTAAAGGATCGTAAAGCTAGCTATCAAACAACAAATCAAAAAAGACTTGCCGTTCATTTTCTTTGATTGTGAACATGTTACATTTTGATTAAAAATTAATCGATAACTTGTTGACCATTAGATAATTGATTCATTTTTTAATTTGAAGTTTCAAGATATAAATTGAAATTTACTGAAATCTAAATTTAGATTTTTCAATTTACATTTTAAGATTGTTTCTTTAGGTATGTTAATCTTTGGAAAGATTCTGAGTTCTATAATTTTAAATTTTATATCAACGTTTAGTGGGGCGACCTATTTGAATTAATTTAAAATAATATAGATTTTGAGTGATTTTGTGTTTTTTTCCATAACCTTGGGTATCTCCGTACTTGGTTTTACAGTTTGTTTCATTCTGTTTTTTGGGCAATCGGTACCTTCTTTGAGTTCTAAACTTTTAGCTGGATTAATATTATCCCTTGTTTTAACTTCCTTAGGAAATGTTATCCCATATACTAAGTTAAATTTAGAATATCCAAATACATTTAAAATTTATTCATGGGCTCCTTTTTGTATCGGACCATTTGCATATTTATATGTAAAATCTGTGCTTCATCAATATATTAGGTTACCCCGTAAGGTCTTATTGTTGTTTATTCCTGCGGTACTATATGTTTTGAATAGAATTCCATTTTATCTACTCACTTTTGAAGAAAAGAAGCAGTTTGTTTTAAGTACATTGTTAGATGAATCTCTATATATTTTAGAGCCTGAAGGCTTATTGCCAATAAAATGGGCTCCAGTAATCCGATTTTTCTTTCTCATAATTTTTTCGATCATGACCTTGATTGAATTAATAAACTCGAGAGATAAAATTTTTAATCCTAGTATTCTTGACGAGAGGAATAAGAAAATCTATAATTTTCATTGGGTAATTATTACGATATTGTTTTTTGGTGTAATAGCAGCTATTTGGGGAGGTTTGATTCAATTGAAACATGACAACCACGCAAGTAGAGTGACACTAATATGTATTTGGGTTGAAATTTTAGTAATTAGTATTTACTTATTTATTCAACCTAAAATTCTTTATGGATTGGCTGGTTGGGTACAAATTAAAAATCCAATAAGAAGCATACA
This sequence comes from Aquirufa sp. Wall-65K1, assembly GCF_054558475.1. Lineage (NCBI taxonomy): Bacteria > Pseudomonadati > Bacteroidota > Cytophagia > Cytophagales > Flectobacillaceae > Aquirufa > Aquirufa sp. Wall-65K1. The sequence goes on from NZ_JBPXKD010000002.1 coordinate 229,619, forward strand.
AGATTTGGGTGAAATCGAAGAAGAGGATGAGGAAATACCGCATGTTAGTATTCACAAAGGAAGAGATATTTGGTTAACAATATCCAAGCACTTCCAAAATAATCATCCATATACAAAGAAAGGATATACGATAAATGAACTTTCTGAAGAAATAAATATTCCCATGTATTTAATTTCAGCTGTAATCAATCAGGAATCGGGTAAGAATTTCAGTGAATTCATTAATGATGCAAGAATTAATTATTTAAAAATCCTAAAGGAAAATAATCCAAATTTCAGTAATTATTCGATTGAATATATTGGTAATTCCATTGGATTTGCTTCTAGGACATCCTTTGTAGCGGCGGTTAAAAAAAGGACTGGAATGGTTCCAAAAGATTATTTGGCTCAATTGTAAGTTATTGACTTGTTGCTTATTTTCGATTCTAGACCACCTTTCATAAATTTTATTTGACCATGGGTGGTTTTGTAGCCCCGGCAGGAATCGAGTCGGACGCGACCCCGGCCTCATCTTAGGTAGCGGAAACCTACAAAATTACAAAATGGGTGTTCTGCTACACAAATCTGCTACATAAGTTCCCATTTCACTCCAAATAAATAAGGACATCTCTTTGTGAAATGTCCTTTTTTTTTGACCATGGGTCGTTTTGTAGCCCCGGCAGGAATCGAGTCGAACGCGACCCCGGCCTCATCTTAGGTACCGGAAACCTACGCGATTACAAAATGGGTGTTCTGCTACACAAATCTGCTACACAAGTTCCCATTTCACTCCAAATAAATAAGGACATCTCTTTGTGAAATGTCCTTTTTTATTTGACCACGGGTCGTTTTGTAGCCCCGGCAGGAATCGAGTCGAACGCGACCCCGGCCTCATCTTAGGTACCGGAAACCTACGCGACTACAAAATGGGTGTTCTGCTACACAAATCTGCTACACAAGTTCCCATTTCACTTCAAATAAAAAAGGACATCTCTTTCTGAAATGTCCTTTTTTGTTGACCATGGGTCATTTTGTGACTCCGGAAGGAATCGAACCTTCATATTAGGTACCGGAAACCTACATTCTATCCATTGAACTACGGAGCCAAGGGGTCAAAATTACGAAAACTTCTCCAACTGTTTGACAAGCACTCCGAAATCTTTTGGATAGGGAGCTTCAACGGTAATCGGACTTCCATCCAACAAATTGAAACTTAAACTATGTGCATGCAATGCCACTCGACGAATCAAGGGAAGTTCCTCTGTGTCTTGTTTGAGATGAAATTTCTTTTTTAATTCCGATAAATAAATATCCTTCCCACCATACATGGTATCTGCCACTATCGGGGCTTTCAAGCAGGCTAGGTGAATGCGAATTTGGTGCATACGACCGGTGATCGGCATACATTCCACCAAAGTATAATTCTTGTAAACGCGTAAGGTTTGAAACCAAGTTTCCGCATGTTTACCTTTCGCTCGGTCAATGACCACGATACCATCCTTTAAAGGAAGTATGGGTAAATTGACTAACATGCCATCCCAATCGTGCATGCCTTCCACTACGGCATGGTAGCGTTTGGCTGTTTCACGATGTTCAAATTGCATCGAAATATGTCGATACGCTTCTGGGTTTTTGGCAATGACCAAGGCTCCTGAAGTTTCTTTATCTAAGCGATGTCCAACTTGTGCATCGTCCGAATAAGCCTTAGCTAGTCGTAAGATGTTGGGAGCATAAACATCTTTTCGTTCATCTAAAGTAGAGATGCCAGAAGGTTTATTGATGACAAAAAAATCGCTGTTTTCGAAAAGGATAGCGTCCTCTATTTTCCATTTCATAGACAAATTTAGTTTGGCAGGCTAATTTTTCCTAAACTTAGCCAAGGGGAATCCCCTAATCTTCTATGACTAGCAACTTGATCATCCATGAAAGTCTCATTGGCTAGTAAGGCAAAAAGGACAGCTTCTTTGGCTTCTGAAGCTATGCCTAAGTGATCACTTTCTGTAACCTTCATTTGGGGGTTGATTTTAGCCAATCTTTCCATCAATAATGGATTTTTACTTCCTCCGCCACTCACAATTAATTGGCATGATTTATCCTCAATACCTGGAATATAAGATTGCATGGCATTGGAAATACTTTGGGCGGTAAATTCAGTTAAAGTTCTTAAGGTATCCACGGGAGTCAAGGAATATCCGTTTTCTTGGATGACTTGATTCAAAAGATCTATATTAAAATATTCTGGACCTGTACTTTTTGGGAAAGATTCTTGGAAAAAAGCGAGGTTTAATAAAGAATCCAATAAAGGAATATGTAATATGCCTTGGCGGGCTAACCTAGCATCTTTGTCATAATGAAAACCTGGAAAATGTTGCCTAACATAGGCATCCAATAAAGTATTTCCTGGCCCAGTATCCGTAACTAAGATGTCTTTAGGGTCTTGGCTGGCCGACAAATAAGTGAAATTTCCAATTCCTCCAATATTCAGCAGTATTCGATGTTCTCCCTTTTTTGAAAATAAAAAATAGTCTCCATACACTGCCAAGGGGGCACCTTCGCCACCTCCCGCCACATGTTTTTGTCGGAAATCGGATAAGGTTATAATACCAGTTAAATGGGCAATGTGGTCACCATCACCTATTTGTAAGGTGGAGTCAGGTAATTGACCCGTGCGCATGGGACGATGCATGACCGTTTGTCCATGCGAGGCGATGGCATCCACATCTTGGGGATTAATTCCCCAGGTACTTAGACTTTGTAAAATATATTGAGCGTGCAATCGGCCAATTTGTGCATGCAAAGTAGATAAACTAGGAAAATGGATTTGATCTTTGGCAAATACCTCCCGAATGGAATTTTTAATCTCCTCTGAATAGGCTAAAGTCTGATGATGCACCACTTCCACCTGGGTATGTAAGCCAAATCCACTAAACCGACAAAGTGCTAAATCTAAACCATCTAGGGAAGTTCCAGACATTAAACCTAAAATCATCCGACTAGGTTTTTGGGAAATCTGATACAGCTGTGCGATTTGTGGATTCAATTTGATGCTTGCTTTTTGTTGGTTATAAGTTGCTGGTTGTTGATTGTTGGTTGTTGATTATTGGTTGTTAGTGACTCTTAGATTTGACAACTTTTCAAAAGTTGTCAAATCTCAAATCTCAAATCTCAAATCTGAAACGAAGGTACAAAAAAAGCGACTTTCTGGATGATATTAATTATCTATCAATCGATAATTTATTGATAATTCCACCTCCTGATTTTGTATATTTGTATCATTTTTTAAACAATTTGACATTCATGGCTTTAGATGTAATTATTGTTGGTGGAGGAATCGTTGGTTTAGCTACAGCGCAGCGTTTATTGGAAGCAAAACCTGAACTAAAAATCGCCCTTTTTGAAAAGGAAAATATGGTATCTCTGCACCAGACAGGGAATAATTCAGGGGTAATTCACTCCGGATTGTACTATAAACCCGGTTCATTAAAAGCCAAAAATTGCATTGAAGGTTATCATCAGTTAATTGAATTTTGTGAACAAAATTCGATACCATTCGAATTAACGGGAAAGATTGTTGTGGCAAGTACCCATGAACAAAGAAGTCAATTAGAGAATTTATATCAAAGAGGTCAGCAAAATGGATTGGAAGGTTTAAAAAAGCTTTCCTTGGCCGAAATGCAAGAACACGAACCTTATGTAACGGGTGTAGAGGGGATGTGGGTTCCTCAAACAGGTATTGTCGATTACCGCGTTGTTGCCGCCAAATTAGCCGAAAAAATCCAACAAGCAGGTTGTGAAATTCATTTGAGTGAACGGGTTATCGGTATCACCAAAGGTATTAGTTACTCGATTGTCGAAACAGTAAAAGGTGTTTATGAAGCTAAATTGATTATCAATTGTGCTGGATTGTACTCAGACGAAGTGGCCCAATTATCGCAAAGAGAACCTTTAGATGTGCGTATTGTTCCCTTCCGAGGCGAATATTTTAAGCTAAGAAAAGATAAAGAATATTTAGTAAAAAATCTGATTTACCCGGTTCCTGATCCTAATTTCCCCTTTTTGGGCGTGCACTTTACGCGCATGATGCGGGGTGGCGTGGAGGCCGGTCCGAATGCCGTTTTGGCCTTTAAAAAGGAAGGTTACAAGAAATTGGGAGTGGATTTCAAAGAGCTTTGGAATACCCTTACTTGGCCAGGTTTTCAAAAAGTGGCTACTAAATACTGGGAGACGGGTTTAGGAGAAATGTATCGAAGCTTTTCTAAAGAAGCATTTACCAAGGCTTTGCAAGTATTAATTCCTGAAATTCAAGAGCAAGACTTAGTAGAAGGTGGAGCGGGTGTTCGGGCTCAAGCTTGTGATCGTAATGGAGGTCTGTTAGATGATTTTTCCATTATTGAAGATGCCAAAATCATCAATATTTTAAATGCACCAAGTCCTGCCGCGACCTCTTCCTTATCCATTGGCAAAACAGTTGCGGGTATGGCATTGACCAGATTTTAAATTTAAATGGGCGTAAGGAACCCAATTCGCTTGAAATTGTTCAAGTATTTTACCTTCACCATTAGACGTAATCCATGAAATTATTATTTACTTATTTAAGTCATTACCGCTGGCGTGTGGTGGGAGCCTTGGCCCTCGCTGCAACTAACCAGATTTTCTCCTTGATGGATCCCTATATTTTTAGGAAAATCATCGATGATGTAGCCGCGGTATATCGTTCGAATACCCATACGATGGATCAATTCATACAGGCTATTTGGCCTTTGGCATTGGCTTCCGTAGGTGTGGCATTTGTTTCTCGCGTGGCCAAAAATTTCCAGGATTATGTCATCAATACAGTAACTCAAAAAGTAGGAGCAAATCTATACTCCGATGGTATTCGTCACTCATTGGAGTTACCTTATGAAACATTCGAAGATCAGCGCTCAGGTGAAACCCTAGGTAAGCTTCAAAAGGTGCGGATAGATGTGGAGAAATTAATTACGGTAGGAATTAATATCCTTTTTCAATCAGTCATTGCCCTCATTTTTATTTCTGTCTATGCCTTTTCGGTTCATTGGATGATATTGCCCTTATTTTTGGTGACGGGTCCCTTGATCGCTTTTGTTTCTTCAGTCTTGAGTAGAAAAATTAAGACCATTCAGATTCAAATTGTCAAGGAATCAACGGCATTGGCGGGTTCTACCACTGAGTCCTTACGTAATATTGAATTGGTTAAATCCCTAGGATTGGCAGATCAGGAAATTCGACATTTAAATGCAACTACAGAAAAAATACTGTTGTTGGAGCTTAAGAAAGTACGTTATGTGCGTTCCATGGCTTTTGTTCAAGGTACTTGTGTGAATTTATTGCGTATGTTGATGGTAGTGGTTTTGATTTATTTGATATATCAAGGTCAAATTACCATAGGTCAATTCTACTCCTTAAATATTTATTCTTTCTTCTTGTTCAATCCATTGCAAGAGATTGGAAATGTAGTTAATACCTACCGGGAGGCAGAGGTTTCCTTGCAGAATTTTGAGCAAATCTTGAATATACCCGTGGAGAAAAAACCGGATAATCCTAAAGCAATCTCCTCCATTCAAACGTTACAATTTGACCAGGTAAGCTTCCAGCATCAATCAGCCAATTCGGAGGCCTTGAACAATATCAGTTTTGATGTCAAAGGTGGTGAAACCATCGCCTTTGTGGGACCATCTGGAGCAGGTAAATCAACTTTAGTTAAATTATTGGTAGGTTTATATCGTCCAAAGAAAGGCAAAGTCTTTTATAATGGAGAAGAGGGCGAACAAATTGATTTTGATCAACTAAGAAAGAAAATTGGATTTGTGACTCAGGATACTCAATTATTCTCAGGTTCCATTCGTGAAAATTTATTGTTTGTAAATCCGAATGCTTCCGATGCCCAATGTTTAGAGGTATTGGAAAAAGCGGCCTGTCAAACCCTGTTGGCCCGTGCAGATAAAGGTTTAGATACCTTAATAGGTGAGGGTGGAGTTAAGGTTTCGGGAGGGGAAAAACAACGATTAAGTATAGCTAGGGCCTTATTGCGTGATCCTAATTTATTGGTTTTTGACGAGGCAACCTCGGCTTTAGATTCTTTGACGGAAGAGGAAATTTCAGAGACCATACGAGCTATATCTCAGGAGGCTGAGCACTTAACAATTTTGATTGCACACCGTTTATCGACCATTATGCATGCTACCCGAATTTACGTTTTGGAAAAGGGGCGTATTGTAGAGCAAGGTTCGCATGAACAGTTAATTGAAAGTAAAGGTTTGTACTATGCGATGTGGCGTCAGCAAGTTGGAGAAAATAAATCTGACCAAAGCTTGTAAGAAACCTTTAAAAAATTTTGCAATTCCTTGATTACCCATACATTATTTGGGAAACTTTTGTTTCGAACAAATAGGATTGCGTATATTTGTTGTTTGAAAAAATTTCATACCAAAAGACTATGTCATTAAATAAGTTTTCCAAAACTCTTACTCAAGAGATTACAAATCCTGCAGCTAAGGCGATGTTATATGGAATCGGATTAAGTTCTGAGGACATGCAAAAAGCACAAATTGGAATTGCTAGTACAGGTTACGAAGGTAACCCTTGCAATATGCATTTAAATGGATTGTCGGTTCATGTGAAAAAGGGAATTCAAGAGAACGGCATGGTGGGTTTGATTTTTCATACTATCGGTGTATCAGATGGAATGACTAATGGAAATGATGGTATGAGTTATTCTTTGCCATCTCGTGACATCATAGCCGATTCCATTGAGAATGTGGTAGGTGCGCAATGGTATGATGGCGTGATAGCTGTGGTTGGTTGTGATAAGAATATGCCGGGAGCCATGATGGCCTTGGCACGTTTAAACCGCCCAGGCATGTTGGTTTATGGTGGAACCATTAAATCGGGTTTATACAAAGGTGAGAAATTAGATATAGTATCGGCATTTGAAGCTTTGGGTAAGAAATTTGCTGGAAGTATTTCAGATGAAGATTATGAAGGAGTGATTCGTAATTCCATCCCTGGACCAGGGGCTTGTGGTGGAATGTATACTGCCAATACTATGGCCTCATCCATGGAAGCCATGGGTTTGGTACTGCCTAATTCATCTACTTACCCGGCCACTCATGAAGGTAAAAAGGAAGAATGCTTAGCAATAGGTGCCGCGATGAAAGTATTATTGGAGAAAAATATTTGTCCAAGAGATATCATGACTCGCCATGCCTTTGAGAATGCGATGACAGTAGTTATGGCATTAGGAGGGTCAACCAATGCCGTATTACATTATTTAGCGATAGCTCATTCTGCGGGTATTCAATTTACCTTGAAAGATATTCAAGATATTTCTGACCGCACTCCATTATTGGCTGATTTAAAGCCTTCTGGAAAGTATTACATGGAAGATGTCTTGGCAATCGGAGGAATGCCAGCTATTTTGAAGTACTTGTGGAAAGAAGGGTATATTCATGGGGAGTGTTTGACTGTAACCGGAAAAACCATGGCTGAGAATTTAGCCGAAGCTCCAGATTTGAATTTTGAAACTCAAAAAATTATATATCCAGTAGCTACCCCAATAAAAGCAACCGGTCACTTACAAATATTATATGGTAATTTAGCTACTGAAGGGGCTGTAGCTAAAATTACAGGAAAAGAAGGCGAGCGATTCGAAGGAACAGCTAAAGTATGTGAGTCCGAGGAAGAAGTGATAGAATTTATCTCCAAAGGAGAAATTAAACCAGGTCATGTGGTAGTTATCAGAAATGAAGGGCCAAAAGGTGGACCAGGTATGCCTGAAATGTTAAAACCAACTTCCGCATTGATGGGAGCTGGTTTAGGAAATAGTGTGGCGATGATTACCGATGGACGATTCTCAGGAGGAACACACGGTTTTGTCGTAGGTCACGTAACACCAGAAGCGCAAGAAGGAGGTAATATTGGTTTGGTGAAGGATGGGGATAAAATCACCATCGATGCCGTGGATAATCGCATTATCTTACATGTATCTGATGAAGAATTGGCAGAGCGTCGGAAGTTATGGAAACCTATGGTTTCAAAGCATACTTCTGGTGTTTTAAGAAAATACATCAAAAATGTATCTTCCGCCAGCTTGGGTTGTGTCACTGATTTGTAAAAAATGACCAATTCAATTTTTTTCTAGATGTGTATGACTTAAATTAGTCGGACCGTTTAAATGAAACAAAATAAAGATCTGTTAATATCATGGGAAAAACCCAATTAGAAACTACTCAACCTACATCAACTCAATCCTCAAATATTAAAACTGGGGCTCAAGCGGTTATGCAATCGTTGGTTGAGCAGGGGGTGAGTACCATTTTCGGATATCCAGGTGGTGCAATTATGCCTACCTATGATGCCTTATTTGATTATCGAGATCAATTAAAGCATATTTTAGTTCGCCATGAACAAGGCGCTGGACATGCAGCTCAGGGTTATGCCCGTATGCTGAATAAAGCAGGTGTTTGCCTAGTTACTTCAGGTCCGGGAGCTACCAACTTAATTACGCCTATTGCTGATGCCATGTTGGATTCTACACCTATGGTTTGCATTGTAGGACAAGTGAGAGCCAATTTATTGGGGACAGATGCTTTTCAGGAATGTGATGTCATTGGAATGTCCATGCCAATAACTAAATGGAACTACCAGATTGTAGATCCAAACGAGATACCAGAAATTATTGCGAAAGCATTTTACATTGCGGAGAGCGGAAGACCTGGACCCGTTTTAATTGAAATAACTCGTTCTGCGCAAGCAGAAAAGATGACAATTCCTTTTCAATACAAGAAATGTGAATCGATTATATCTTACAAGCCTAGGTTAGAGCCCAAAGTAGAGCATGTGGAGGCCGCAGCCAAATTGATTAATGGAGCTAAGCGCCCTTACATTTTGGCAGGTCATGGGGTTTTAATTGCGCAGGCAGAAAATGAATTAAAGGAATTTGTGGAAAAAACAGGTATTCCTGTAGCAACAACCTTATTGGGTATGTCAGCCATGGATGCTGACCATCCGCTTTTTGTAGGTTGGCCAGGCATGCATGGAAATTATGGAGCCAATGTTTTAACCAATTCTTGCGATGTGTTGATTGCCATTGGTATGCGTTTTGACGACCGTATTACTGGTGATTTGAGTACCTATGCCAAACAGGCTAAGGTAGTGCACATTGAGGTTGACCCAAGTGAAATTGATAAGAATGTGAAGGCAGATGCACCTGTAGTAGGTGATGCCAAAGCCGCTTTAAAAGCCTTATTACCTTTAGTTAAAAAGGCTGAACATACCGAGTGGAGAGCTGAGTTCCAGAAGTATGATGATGAGGAATATGAAAAGATTACCAAGAAAGATCTTTATCATGAAGGTAATCAAATCAAAATGGGTGAAGCGGTAGCTTTATTGTCAGATAAGACCAAAGGGGAGGCTGTTGTGGTAACAGATGTGGGACAGCACCAGATGATTACCAATCGTTATTACCGTTTCAAAAAACATAACTCTATCGTAACGAGTGGTGGTGCGGGAACCATGGGCTTTGCTCTTCCTGCCGCTTTTGGAGCTAAAGTGGCGGTACCAGATCGTGAGGTTGTTGCCGTGATTGGCGACGGTGGTTTTCAAATGACTTTACAGGAGTTAGGAACCATTACTCAAAGTGGTTTACCGGTAAAGATTATTATTTTGAATAATAACTTTTTAGGTATGGTTCGTCAATGGCAATCCATGTTCTTTGATAATCGTTATTCATTTGTTGAATTACAAAACCCCGACTTCATTACCATTGCCAAGGGTTTTGGAATAGATGGACATACCGTGAGTGATCGAAATAATTTAGGGGAGTCAATAGACACATTATTGAATTCTAAAAAGCCTTATTTATTAGAAATTATTTGTGAAAAAGAAGAGAATGTGTTCCCTATGGTACCTGCAGGTGCATGTGTAACCAAAGTAATGCTTGAGTAGAAATTATATGTTGACAACTTACACTATATCGGTATTTACCACCAACACGATTGGACTTTTGAATCGTATCACCATCATATTTACCCGCAGAAGGTTAAATATTGAATGTTTGACGGTTTCAGAGACTGAACGTAAAGGGGTATCTCGTTTTACCATTGTGATTCGCAATGAGAACCGGGAGATCGTAGAGAAATTGGTACGTCAAATTCGTAAGATTACGGATGTATTGGCGGTTTTTGGCTATTTGGATGATGAAATTGTATTCAATGAAATTGCATTATTTAAGATAGCTACACCTTTAGGTTCCCCCGCTTTGGACGTTAAAACCATTAATTTGGATTGGAATGCCAAAGTGGTGCATTGGGGTTTAGAATATGTGGTGGTGGAAAAAAACGGTTCAGAGGAAGAAATCAATGAATTCTATGCCTATTTAAAGCAATGGGAAATATTGGAATACATTAAATCTGGACGAGTGGCAGTAGGCAAGACCGAAAAAGGCCTGGTGGAATATTTGCCAGAAGGAGATTGGGAAATTGTATAAAATTGAAAGTATAATAGATTAGAAAAGAATATAAATTAAACAAAAACGAAAATGGCAAAGATTAATTTCGGTGGGGTTGTTGAAGATGTAGTAACAAGAGAAGAGTTTCCATTAGAGAAAGCTAGACAAGTATTGGCTGATCAAACAATCGCAGTAATTGGTTATGGAGTACAAGGTCCAGGTCAAGCATTGAACATGAAAGACAATGGTTTGAATGTGATTGTGGGTCAACGTAAAGGAAAGACTTATGACAAAGCTGTTGCTGACGGCTGGGTTCCAGGTGTTAACTTATTTGAAATTGAGGAAGCACTTCAAAAAGGAACGATTATCTGTTATTTACTTTCAGATGCGGCTCAAATTGAAATGTGGCCTACAGTGAAGAAATATTTGACTGCAGGTAAGTCATTGTACTTCTCTCACGGATTCGGTATTACCTACAAGGAGAAAACAGGGATTATTCCTCCAGCAGACGTAGACGTATTCTTAGCTGCTCCAAAAGGTTCAGGTACATCTTTACGTCGTTTATTCGTAGAAGGTAAAGGTTTGAATTCATCTTTTGCTGTTTATCAGGATGCTTCTGGAAAAGCTCGCGAGAAATGTATCGCTATGGCTATTGGGGTAGGTTCTGGTTATTTATTTGAAACAGATTTCTACAAAGAAGTAACTTCTGACTTAACAGGTGAGCGTGGTACTTTGATGGGAGCCATCCAAGGTATTTTTGCTGCTCAATATGAAGTATTACGTGAGAATGGTCACTCACCTTCAGAGGCTTTCAATGAAACAGTTGAAGAATTAACTCAATCATTGATGCCATTAGTGGCTGAGAATGGAATGGATTGGATGTATGCCAACTGTTCTACTACTGCACAACGCGGAGCTTTAGATTGGTGGAGACCTTTCAAGGATGCTACTAAACCAGTATTCGAAAAATTATATAATTCAGTAAAGACTCAAGCGGAGGCTACTCGTTCAATTGATTTGAACTCTCAGCCAGACTACCGTGTGAAATTAGAAGCTGAATTAACAGAGTTACGTGAATCAGAAATGTGGAGAGCAGGTGCTGCTGTACGTAGCCTTCGTCCTGAGCGTAGCTAGTTTATCGCTTATTTGAAAAAAAGGGGCAATTTATTGCCCCTTTTTTTATGGGTAAAAAATAAAATAACGCTCATTTTTTTTAACGCTGTCAAGGTTTCAAACCTTGACAGCGTTGAGCGTTTAACGATTTTCAAAACTTTTTTATTGTCTAATTTCAATCAAGTTATTGATATTATCTCCCTTAAAATTAAGTCTAATTGTTCCTCCAATAGGTTGGAGTTGAGCCTGCCGGCATTTTATTACATAAAAATTGATTTTATTTAATAAAATTTTATTCTAGACTTACGTGTGTAAAAGGATTTTTCGTCTAATAATTTCATATAAAAAAGTTTATTATACTTTATAATTCTATTTATTCTGGTTTTTGTGGATTTTTAATCTAAAATCCGAAAGTTTGAGGACTATTCTTTTTTGGTAAATAATGTAATTAAAGCTAGTTTTGCCAACTAATTAACAGAAACAAATCTATGAATAATCGTATACAGATTTTTGATACAACTTTACGCGATGGAGAACAAGTACCCGGTTGTCAGTTAAACCGTGAGGAAAAAATTGAAGTTGCGAAAGAACTCGAAAAATTAGGTGTCGATATCATCGAGGCTGGTTTCCCTATTTCTTCTCCTGGTGATTTTGCATCTGTTAAAGCTATTGCTGAGGTAATTACGGAAGCTACGGTTTGTGGTTTGACTCGAGCAAAAAAAGAAGATATAGATGCTGCTGCAGAAGCTTTGAAGCCGGCACGTAAACCTCGTATTCATACGGGAATTGGCGCCTCTGATGTTCACATCAAGCATAAATTCAATTCAACTCGTGAAAAAATTATTGAGCAAGCTATTTGGGCGGTACAATATGCCAAATCCTATGTAGAGGACGTCGAGTTTTTCGCAGAAGACGCTGGCCGGGCTGATTTACCTTTTTTAGCTCAACTTACACAAGCAGTCATAAAAGCGGGTGCTACGGTAGTAAATTTGCCAGATACTACAGGTTATTTATTGCCACATCAAATGCACCACCGAATTTCTTACCTTTTTGAGCATGTAGATAACATTCACCAAGCAACCATTTCCATGCACAATCACAATGATTTAGGTTTGGCAACAGCGAATACCATTGCAGGAATTCAGGCAGGTGCTCGTCAAGTGGAGGTAACCATTAACGGAATTGGTGAGAGAGCAGGAAATACCTCATTGGAAGAGGTGGCTATGATTTTAAATGTACACAAGGACCTAGGATTTACGACAGGTATTAATCCTAAGTATTTATATCCCATTAGTAATTTAGTTTCCAATTTAATGGGCATGCCGGTTCAAGCGAATAAAGCGGTAGTTGGTGCCAATGCCTTTGCCCATTCCTCTGGAATTCACCAAGATGGTTTCTTGAAACATGCACAGAATTACGAGATTATGAATCCTGAAGATGTAGGCGTGCCATCTTCTGCCATCTTATTGACTTCACGTTCTGGCCGTGCTGCCTTACGTCACCGATTACAATTACTAGGTTTTGAATTAGAAAAATCAGAGTTAGATAAATTATACACACGTTTCCTATTGATGGCCGACGAGCGTAAAATGATTCATGATGAAGATTTGAAAGAACTAGTTGGTTAATGCATGTTGGGTGCGGTAGCACTGCTCACCAAGTTGATGCCCGCCTCATGTAAACAATGTAAAATATTTAAATTGATCTCTTGTTTCACGTTTTGGAATTTCCCAAAATCACTTGTTTGAACAAAATAAGTCACAGAGATATCTAAAGAATAGGTACCAAAGCCCTCAAATATTATTTTGGGGGCTTTTTTCTTGCATAGAGGTTCTGATATTATTATTTGCTCTATTTGCGGAAGCACAGTTTGTATCTGCTCAGGCTTGCTCTGAAGCGAGCATGATAAAGTATATTTTGCCCTTCTGAATTGCCGCTCACTCATATTTTCCAATGACTGCGAAGTTAACAAGCGGTTAGGGATCATGATTAGATTACCATCCAAGGCCCTCAATCGCGTACTTCTAAATCCGATTTTTTCAACATCCCCTGAGATGCTTCCTACTTGGATGCTATCACCTACCACAAAAGGCAAATCCAAGAAAATGGTGAAGGATGCGAATAGATTTTCTAAGGTTTCTCTGGCAGCTAAGGCTAAGGCTAATCCCCCTAATCCTAATCCTGTTATGAGTGCCATCACATCTACTTGGAATACCCTTCCCAACAAGACAAATCCAGATCCTGCAATAATAAACACCATGCCTAGGTCGTTCAGGAAGGGAATGAATTGTTGTTTCGACTTCTGCTCAACACCCTGCCACTTTTGTTGTGCAATCAAAATGATGACTTTCAACATCCGAACTATTAACCAAGTAAAAGTGATAATGACCGCCGTTTCAAATGCTTTTTGTAATAAAAAAAGCAAGCCAAATTTCTCTACAGAATTAAAATGCCAGCTACTCGGCACATGTAAATATTGAATGCTGAAATAGAGAAAAATCCAGAATAATAAAAGCTCAACGGGCTTTCTCAATAATTGGATACAATCTTGAACTTGAATAAACTGATTTGGTAAAAATCGAAAGATGATTTTTGAAAAGGAATTAGAGAAGAACCTTCTCAGTACCAAGCCAATAATCAATATCCCAACAAAAAATAATATATCCTCCGCCGAATTTTCCAATAAATACCAATTAGCCAATGCTTCTCTCATCTGAATTATCAATTTTGCCCCCAAATATAGAGAATAACTTAGTCGAATGTGAAAAAAAAGTACGACCTTTGCAGACTTACAGGCTAAGCTGTATGGTAAATTATTTTATGATTCTTCGTCCTTTGTTTATCCAAATTTCTACATTGAAAACAAGTTACGGCTTGTTTTTAGCACTTAGCTTATTAATTAGTGCCTTTGGTAGCTTTCAGTCTTCAGCTCAAACTATCTTGAATTCACCATTATCCTACATAGGAATGGGGGAGCTGGATGAGGGTGGAAGTCCAACCAATGCCATGATGGGAGGCCTAGGTGTTTCCAATTCCAATGGTATCTATACCAACATGCTTAACCCTGCACTTTTAGCAAGAAACCGATATACGGTATTTGAGGTGGGCGCAAGATTAGAACTTAAAGAATTACAGGATACTCGTCAACGCCAACAAATTTTTGGAGGTAATTATCATTCCCTAAATTTAACCTTACCTATTACAAGTCGTTGGACAGCTTCCATCGGTTTTCGTCCACATTCTTCCGTAGAATATGCTACCCGATCTTTCCGTCGTTTGAATTTATTGGGTGTAGATAGTTTAATTTATAGCTATGACGGAAAAGGTGGAGTGACCAAGTTGACAATAAACAATGGCGTGAGGATTGGTAAAGAATTCTACCTAGGTTTAGGAATTGATTATTTATTTGGAACCGTAAATCGGAATGTTTCTACCCAGAATTTATCTGATGGACAATATTATAAGATACAATTAGAAAATCGTATTGATTATTCAGATTTCCTTTTTAGAGGTGGTTTGGCCTATAGGAAACAATTAAAAAATGATCTATACCTTAATCTTGGTACTTCTTTTGATATTAGCACTACCTTAAGTTCCAAACAATTGAAGCGCTTTGCCATTATGGATCTTTCAGGAATTACGACCATCAATGCCGATACCTTGAACAAATCCACACCATTTTCGCAAAATTTACCAGTGTCTCAGCACTTTGGAATTAGTCTTGAAAAGTTGGCAAAATGGATGATCGGAATTGATTATTCAAGAACAGATTGGACTAAAGTAGATAATAACTTAGGCCGTTCATCTAAACTACCGGTGAGTACTCGTTGGTCAATCGGTGGAGAATATACTCCCGATTTTGAAGCTATCTCTAATTATTTCAAAAGAACAACTTATCGGGCTGGATTCAGTTATGCCACTACTCCCTATGATTATCTAGGAAATGGTAAATATGCCGTTGATAAATATGTTAGCCTTGGAATATCTTTACCACTGAGAAATTTATCCTATTTGAATATCGCTTATCAAATTGGTAAACGTGGTGTACTTGCTGAGAATGGTTTAGAAGAGCAATACCAAAAAGTTACCATTGGCTTAACACTCAGTGACCTTTGGTTCCAAAAGGTGAAACTCAACTAATTTCCCTCATGCGCGATTTGAGAAATCTCTTTTTGCTGCTTGTTTTGTCGATTGTTTCTCTGGCTTGTCGGGAAGAGAAAACGGCCAAAAATCTCATTTATGTAGGTCCTAAATCTGAATTGTCCGACATCGATATGGTCTATTCAGATTCGGCTAGGACCGTAGTCCGAATGGTCACACCCTCTCAAATCACCTTATATTCGGAAGACCGAGTTTATCCTAAAGAAGTAAAGCTTTGGTTTTATGATAAAATGGGAAATGTTACCTCTCAAATCCGAGGGGATTCAGCCCATTTTTTTAAACAGAAAAATTCCTATAAACTTATGGGGAATGTTCAGATTTTTAATGTGCAACAAAATGAAACATTAAAGACGGAAGAATTTATCTGGTTGCCAGAAGAAAAGCGAGTATTTACCGAAAAGCCTGTTCAAATACGGACCAAGAAAGAGATTATTTATGGTGTAGGGATGGATGCCGCACAGGATTTCACCCATTATTCCTTACGTCATGTAACGAATTCGGTGCTGACGGTGGAAAGTCTGCCAACCGACTAAGGACAATTTTTTAGGGCCAAACGAGCACTATCCAAAGGAAATATTCGAGGATCATTCCCCCACTTATCCCGCAGGTAAGTGATAATCTCAGCCACATCCAATGCTTCCAATTTAGCATTTCCTGGCATGTAATTTTGATAAGGTTTTTGGTTTACTAAAATGGCCTCTTTTTGTCCATTCTTTATGATACAGGCAATTTGATTTGCATTTAATCTTTTCCAAAGATCTGTTTTAGCAAGAGGAGGATATAAATCTTTTAATCCCGATCCATCCTTCTGATGGCAATTTTCACAATGTTTCTCATACTGCATCATGCCTTCCACCACGTATTGTTGCCTAAAAATTTCCTCCTTACTTTGGCAGGAAGTTTGAGCAATACATACAGCTAAAATGGCCATCAAGCCTAAAAAAGAAGGTATTTGTTTCATTTATTTTTCTTTCAGTAATAATTCGATGTCCTCAATTAAATGGTTGACCTCCTGTTCCTTCGTTCCATCATAAATTCCGCGAACATGCTTTTGCTTATCTACTAAAATGAATGCACCACTATGAACAAATCCTCCCGCTTCATTTTTGTCCTCCTGTGCAGTCACCATAAAGCTTTTTTGTCCCAATTCATAAATCTTAGCCTTTGCCCCTGTGACCAAATTCCATTTCGGCGACTTGATATGTAATCTATCAGCATATGCTTTTAAGACATGGGGCTGATCAAAGTCTGGGTCAATACTAAACGATAATAAAGCTAATTGGTTTTCATTGGCGTATCGTTCATACAAACGCAGCATTTGCGTTTTCATTTTTGGGCAAATAGTTGGGCATGATGTGAAGAAAAAATCTGCCACATAAATTTTTCCCGCATAATCTCGATCACTGACCCAAGAAGAATCCTGATTTAAAAATTGAAAGGCGGGAATTTGCTGATAAAGGGTATCTACTTTTCCCTGTTTGATGATGGTCTCCTTATTTCCCAAAATGGGTAATGTTTTCTTTTCCTGGCAAGCGGCAAGTAGCACCCAGGAGAAGATTAATAGGTACCAAAATCTATTTTTTATATTGATTGGCGGCATTTAATGTGGAGTCGGTTAATGTTTCTACGCTCTTAAGTTTAGTAAATTGGTCATGGAGATAAATCATTTTTGCTTTGAAATCCATATTAGACAAAGAATCAATGGAATATTGATGCATCCAGTTCATCATTTCATTGTCAGCTTTATCCAAGGACTGAATAAGTTTTTTCACATGAACAGAATCTGGGCCTTTACTCATGCTGTCCAAACTAGTTTTTAATTGAATAATTTGCTCAGTTTTGGGCATAAGTTCATCATGCAATGTCATCACTGAATCATTTAATTCCTTGACTGCGGTTTCTTCCGATTGACTACAAGAAACAAGTAATCCTACTAGTAAAATTAGGCTAAATAATGGGATCGATTTCATATTGGCTTATCTAAATGGTATTGGTTTTCATTAATTTTCGAACATTTTCTTTTAAATCTTTGTAGCCGGATTGCCCGCCGATCATTTTAGCGATTTCATCAATTCTTTCTTCTCCAACTAAGGTTTTTATGCTGGAAACCGTTTTCTCCCCTTCATGATTTTTGTAAACAAACCAATGCGTTTGACCTGTTACAGCGATTTGAGGTAAATGGGTGATGGCAATCAACTGGTGCTTTTGACTCATTTGAGTGAGCATTTGGCCCATTTTAATGGCAATTTCTCCCGAAACCCCTGTGTCAATCTCATCAAGAATAAGCGTAGGTAATGCTCTTTTTTGTGCTAATAAATGCTTAATAGATAACATTAATCGACTTAATTCACCACCAGAAGCAATTTGTTTAAATGGCTTGGGAGCTAGCCCTTTATTAGCAGAAAAGAGTAATTGGATTTTATCTTGTCCTGTTTTAGATAATTTACCCGTTTGAATATCCCAGCCTAAACTTGCATTGGGCATGCCCAATTGTTGTAGGGAATTTAGTAATGTTTGTTCGATCGAATCCAAGCATTCTACTCTACTTTCATGTAGTTCAATGGCTTTTTCTAAAGCTAGATTTTCTGCCAATTGAAGCGCCTGGTTTGCATCGGCTAAGGCTTGATCAAGGTTTTCGTGCTGGGATAATTCCTCTTCCACTTCTTCCCGAAGAGCCATGAGCCTTTCCACATCTTTTGCCTGATATTTGACTAAAAGCCGATTTAATAAATCCAGTCTTTTTTGACACTTTTCCAATGCCACTGGATCTGATTGAAACGATTCAGCCTCAGCCTCTACTTCGGCAGATAGATCTTTTAATTCAATCCATAAGGATTGAATTCGTTGATTCCACTGATCAAATGACTGAGCCCACTTAGATAAACTTTGACTCAACTGGCGAGCTTGGCCAATTTGCTCCATGGCTGCTGTTTCCGATAAGCTCAGGTAATTTGCTAATTGAGCTAGCTTTTCTAAGATTTGTTCTGAATTTTGTAGTTTTTGTAATTGCTCGCTGAGTTGTTCATATTCCCCAGGTATCAGTTGGGCCTTATCTAATTCCTCCCATTGAAATTGAAGAAAATCAATCGCTTGATTGCCTTGTCGAGCCTTTTGAGCCAATTGCTCTTGATGATTTTGAGCTGCAAGAAAAGCCTTATAAGCTTTTTCGTAAGATGCTTTCAAAGGCTGATTTTGGGCAAAATCATCCACTAGTTCCAAGGCAAAATCTGGGTGCCCCATCCAACCATTATCTTGTTGAGAATGTATATCAACCAGCTCTTGCCCTATCCGTTTCATGCTTTCCAGTGTAACTGGGCTGTCATTGATAAAACTTCTAGACTTTCCTTGAGGATTTATTTCACGTCGAATGATGCAAGGATCTTCAAAATCAATATCCTCTTGTTGAAAAATTTCCTTTAAATGTGGGTAAGCAGCAACCGAGAATGTACCCTCAATGACACATTTTTTTTGATCATCATACAAACTTTTGCTGTCGACTCTTTGCCCCAAAAGCAGTGAAATAGCTCCTAATAGGATGGATTTACCTGCTCCTGTTTCGCCAGTTATCACAGTGAGACCCTCCGCCAGATGTAAATCAAGCTGGTCAATCAATGCATAATTTTGAACCTCTAAGTGCCTAAGCATGAATTTGAAATGGATTCTTAAATTTACATAAAATTATTTGTTGAAATATTTATTTACTTGCTCTTAAACCTTTTTAAATTAATTTATCAATAATTTGTACCTTTGGAAAAATTTTTCGCCTTAGAATAATTAAACCAGACAAAATGAGTGTTTTAGTAAATAAAAATTCCAAAATTATAGTTCAGGGTTTTACAGGTACGGAAGGTAGTTTTCATGCCGAGCAAATGATCGCTTATGGAACCAACGTTGTAGGTGGTGTTACTCCAGGAAAAGGAGGAGGAACGCATTTAGATCGTCCTATTTTCAATACTGTTGCTGAAGCAGTTGCCAAAGCTGGTGCTGATACATCCATTATCTTCGTTCCACCGGCATTTGCCGCAGATGCCATCATGGAAGCTGCTGACGCTGGCATTAAAGTGATTATCTGTATCACGGAAGGTATTCCCACCAAAGACATGATTGTTGCCAAGGAATATATTTCTACTAAGGAATGTCGATTAATTGGACCTAACTGTCCAGGTGTCATGACTGCCGAGGAATGTAAGGTGGGTATTATGCCAGGCTTTATTTTCAAAAAAGGCAAAGTGGGTATTGTGTCTAAATCAGGTACATTAACCTATGAGGCAGTAGATCAATTAACTAAAGCTGGTTTAGGACAGACTACCGCTATTGGAATTGGAGGAGATCCCATCATTGGAACTACTACCAAAGAGGCGGTTGAACTATTAATGAATGATCCAGAAACAGAAGGTATCGTGATGATTGGAGAGATTGGTGGTGGAATGGAAGCAGAAGCAGCACGTTGGATCAAAGCTGATGGAAATAGAAAACCTGTCGTAGGTTTTATTGCTGGTCAAACAGCACCTAAGGGTCGTCGTATGGGTCATGCTGGTGCCATCATTGGTGGTGCTGATGATACTGCTGAAGCAAAAATGAAAATCATGCAAGAATGTGGAATTCACGTGGTATACTCTCCAGCTGACATTGGCGAAACTATGTTAAAAGCATTATCTGCTAAGTAAAATACTAAAGGATGATTCCTTTTATTGAAAAATCTGCTTCATTCCACGCATTCATGCTACGATGGAGCAGATTTTTTTTGTGGGCTATCTTAATCACCACCAGTGCAAAGGCGGCTGTTTGGAAACCCATGCATTCCGTTGAAAAGGAATGGTTGGTTTATCAATCCGGATGGAATAGTTTCTTGCCTTATATTCCTAGCCAACATTATTCCTATCATTCTAAATCCATTCAACTCTCAAATCGGGATTATTATAAAGCTTATTTGACTATTAAGCCCAAAGAAACCTATCACTTATTCATTGATGGGGCATTTCAAAGGAAATTAGCCAAAGGAGAATTAATCAGAATGTCTTTAGATAGCTTGTTGAAAGTTCATCATAAGGATCAAGTCATCGCTACATTTTATAGTAGTAGCTTGGAAGGCTTACCCGGAGATTTAAGTATTGAGAAAAAATTTGATCAAGTAATTGCACAAAACAGGGAGGTACAATTGTTTCTGAATCGTGCACCTGCCGTTTATACCCATTTTTTCACCTTGGGCTTTTTGTCGCTTCTAGCTTTGATGGGCTTATTGTTTGCTATTTTTCCAAGGTATTTTATCGTCTATTTCCGTTTTACGGATTGGATTAACTGGGAAACAAAAGAGAATGCCATGGTGAAAAGCCCCTTCTCATTGGCCAATTTATATATACTATTTATTCTAAGCCTCTTAATTTCTTTGATGGCATTCTACAATGGAATTACCTATCGTTCTGGCGATGCATTTTTTGTGAATGAAGAAAATTACAATACCCTGATACCCTCTTTGTGGTTTGTTTTTTCTCGGACTTTATTGGCTTACTTCATTTTTATTATACAGTATTTCATTTTCCAACTTTTTGCCAATTTATTCAAACTAAAATCGGTTGCCAATTTACATTTCTTTAAATCCATACAAGCTAATATTCAATTCTTTATCATCGTATTTGTAGGAATTGGATTATACGCTATTTACCAAGGACCGGCTTATTCCATTGACATGGAAATTGTTTCCTATTTATTGAATATTTATTTACTCATTCGTTTTATATATTTTACCCAAGTGTTTAATAAGGTCTTATCAGTCAATCGATTATCTCTATATGCGTATTTGATTATTACCGAGGCCATCGTCATTTTGTTTGGCATACGTGAATTGATATTTCCACAATACAGCTAGACCTAAGAGAGTGATAATCAAGATTTTTTTTTGTATATTTGCAACATAAAGTTGACTATTCTAGATTGTCGAGTTAATACAAATTTGATTTATGAGTGAAATAGCTAACGTTGCTACGCCGGATATCAAGCGGTTGAAAAAAGTAAAAAGTATATTAGTTACTCAAGCAGCGCCTACGGATGCCAAATCTCCTTATTTTGAGATTGAAAAAAAGTATGGTGTAAAAGTGGATTTTCGTCCATTCATTGAGGTGCGAGGAATAGCCTTCAAAGATTTCCGAAAGCAGAAGATTAATATTTTAGAGCATACGGCCATCATTTTTACGAGCCGTAATGCCATTGACCATTTTTTCCGTATTTGTAAGGAAGCTAAAATTGAGGTTCCTTCTGATATGAAGTACTTTTGTATCACGGAGCAAACTGCCAATTACCTGCAGAAATACATCGTTATCCGTAAACGTAAGGTTTTTACAGGAACGAAGACGGCTTTAGATTTATTGGAAATCATTAAAAAACATAAATCAGAGAAATTTTTATTCCCTTGCTCGAACAAGCGTCAGAAAGATTTGCCTGACTACATGGGAACCAATGATTTTCAATTAACAGAGGCTGTTATGTATGAAACAGTTTCAGCTGATTTATCCGATTTAGAAGAAGTTTTTTATGATGTTTTGGCCTTTTTTAGCCCATCAGGAATTACTTCTCTTTTTGAGAATTTCCCTGATTTTAAGCAAAATAACACCCGGATTGCAGCCTTTGGATCTACCACGGCTCAAGCAGTTACTGATGCGGGACTACTTTTAGATATTCAGGCTCCAATGCCTAATGCTCCATCCATGACGGGTGCACTCGAGCATTATATAAAGCAAGCAAACGCTTAAATAAAAAAGCCCCAAATCGGGGCTTTTTTATTAATATATTTCCAGGAATATTTCTCGTTTGAAAATAATGCTTATTTTTAGCCATCAAAACGCCTAACAAGCTATTCACTTAACATGCGCTTCAACAAGCAATTGCTCTTATTGCCTTCTTGGTTTTATGTATGCTTGGGCATCTTACTTCTATTTTGTGGGCCGAGTTTGCTGGCACAACAAGACCCAGGTTTGAGCATGTTTCAAATGAATGCCGTTTATCAAAACCCTGCCAATTCAGGATTGAGAGGTGCCTCTTTTGCTCAATTACATTACCGAAATCAATGGACGCAGTATGAAGCTACTGTGGAAGGTCCGGGTAACCTAGGTACTCAAATCTTAAGTGCTTCTCTGCCCATAAGTAAATTGAACTTAGGTGTGGGACTTTTGGTGATGTCTGACAAAACTCCTTCTGGGGTGGGTCAGCAATCCATGAAAATTCAATTAGCTTATCATTACGCAATAGGAGAGGCTATGTTATCCGCTGGCCTACGAGGTGGATTGCAGGGGAAATCTTTTGATGGACGTGTTTATCGGATTCGTGATGAAAATGACCCCATTGCTAGTCAATTATCAGGTAAGGTGATTAGCCAAAATCAGTTTGATCTTGGTTTTGGTTTGCTTTATTCCAAAGATAATTGGCAAATCGGTTTGTCTGCTGACCATCTGACTTCGCCTAAATTTACCATGGATACTCCGCAGGGAAATATGCCTATGAATATGGTGGCCGCAATTCATGGTTCGGCAGAATTGATTTTATCTGAAAGTTTGGCAGCCATGCCATTTGCTCAAGTTCGTTATTATTCAGGTAAGATTTTGCCCGAATTAGGAACAAGATTTGGCTATAAGGATTTATTCTGGTTGGGAGGTTCGTTTCGTTTAAATGATGCTGCGATTGGTATGGCTGGAGTTTCTTTATTGCAGCAAAAATTAGATATTGGTTATTCGATCGATGTATCCTTGGTACAAGCAGCGGTTAAAGCTCCTTTGACGCATGAGATATTTGTTCGGTTTCAATTACCTTCATTTCAATCCAGTGGAATTAAGGGACTTCCTGTAAGAACTCCCAGGTTTAAGATTTTATAGGAATTCATGTTAAGGCATAAAATTTTGTACTTTTGCTGAAATATTCTTAGAAAATGCTTTAAATTTGAGGAATTTGAATGAGTGTGAGTTGGGTAAAAGTAGATAAAAACAATATTTTAAACCCTGTTACGTTAACAAACAGTAATTTTAATTTGCTTCTATGAATTTTCAATTTGTTGAAAAGAGATTAATACTAGGACTTTCGATTTTGGCTATGGCTGTCGTTTTAAACAGTTGTGGTTCCAAAAACTCAGGTGGTTCCAAGACACTGAGTAGTAAAAAAGGCTCTTCGGGCAAAGGAATCTTAGGAATTGGAAAATCCAGTAAAGAGGTTCCAGGTGTGCAGAATGGAGAAATTGTAGCCACTACTCGTAAAGGATGGTCACAACCAACTCCCTACGGAATGGTCTTAGTACCCTCAGGTAGTTACATGATGGGTCAAGCGGATGAGGAAGTTTCTCGTGCAGGTGTTAACTTCAATAAGCGAGTAACCGTAGCAGCCTTTTACATGGATGATACCGAAATTACCAATCATGAGTATCGTCAATTCACGTATGCCTTATTGAAAGATTCGGTTTCTGTTCTAGGAGAAGATAAAATCATGTCTGAGTATTATCCAGACACTACCGTTTGGAAGCGTGATTTTACGTATCACAATGGTGATCCAATGACAGAATATTATTTTTCTAGTCCTGCCTTTGATCAATACCCTGTAGTAGGTGTTAGCTGGGTAGCTTCTAAATATTTCTGTTTGTGGAGAAGTAAGTTGATGAACGACTATCGTAGAAAGCAAGGTCAATTTATTTTGCCGCGTTTTGAGCTTCCATCTGAATCTGAGTGGGAATGGGCAGCACGTGGTGGAAGGGCTTCAGCCAAATACCCTTGGGGTAATCCTTATATTTCTAATGCTAAAGGATGTTTATTAGCTAATTTTAAACCTCACAGAGGTAATTATGATGCTGATGGTTATTCTTATACAGCCCCTGCCAATGCCTACGATCCTAATGATTTTGGATTATATAATATGGCTGGTAACGTGGCAGAATGGTGTGAAGATGCCTATGCAGATAATGCGGTAGCTGTAACTTGGGATTTGAACACCGTCAACAAAGATGCAGATGAACCCAGAAAAGTAACTCGTGGTGGGTCTTGGAAAGATATAGCTTATTACCTAGAAACAGGAACTAGGGCTTACGAATTAGAACAAAACAAACGGTCATATATTGGGTTTAGATGTATGATGCGCTATTTGGGTCGTCCTAAACAAAACTAAATTATACCTTTTAAAATCTATATTACATTCTTTTTAACATGGAAAAATCAATCAATGTCATCGCTAGTTTTGGTGCGGCAGTCGTAATTGTAGGAGCCTTATTTAAAATTGTTCACTGGGACGGTGCCAACGAAATGTTAATGGTTGGTATGTTTACCGAAGCGGCCATTTTTATTTTATTTGGTGTATTGTACTTACAAGCAAAACCTGAAAAAACGTATGATTGGGAAAAGGTTTATCCAGAGTTAATGGGCGGAGCTCCAGTAGCTAGACCTAGTTCGACTGGCGGTGTAGATGCTTTATCAAGCTTGAAAGGTTTAGGACCAGAGGTGGTAGAAGGGTTGACCAAAAGTTTAAAAGGATTAACAGAAACAGCGAATAGTTTACAAGATATTTCTAAAGCTACCGTAGCTACACAAGATTTTGTGAAGTCTTTGTCTTCTTCTTCAGAATCATTAGGAACCTTGAATAAATCTGTTTCTGAAGCAGCTAATTCTTTAGGTGCAATATCTGTTTCTTCTGCAGAAGCAGCTAAATATGCACAACAATATGCCAAAGCAGGTGACCAGTTGTCTACGCTGAATACGATTTATGAAACGGAGATTCAAGAAGCCACTAAACACTTGAAAGCTATCAATAGTTACTATGGTAATGTTAATTTAACGGTTGAACAAATGGCTGCTACTCAAAAAGATGCAGAATTGTTCAAGACGGAATTAGCTAAATTGAATGCTAATATTCAGTCATTGAACCAAGTATATGGTAGTATGTTAACGGCTATGAAAGGCTAATTTTATCCACTTTAGCTTTGATCTCATAAGTATATGGCAAGTTTAAAAGAGACCCCCCGGCAGAAAATGATCGGGATGATGTATTTGGTACTCACGGCCCTGTTAGCCTTACAGGTCAGTGATGCCCTTTTACAGAAGTTTACCTTGTTAAATAATAGTTTGGAAATTGCGAATCAGTCTGCAAGTTCAAAGAATAAAAGTATGGTAACCGGCATTGAAGAGCGAATCAAAGATCTTCCTAATCCGGCTGCATATGCAGATATCCTTAGAAAAGCGAATGAGGTTCGTAAACTAGCGGATGAATTAGTCAATCACATTGATGGATTAAAAGCAAAGGTAATTGAAACAGGAGGAGGCATTGATCCAGAAACGGGTACTATCAAAAATCCAAAGGAAGAAGAAAAGGTATTTGAATTAATGGTTGGGGCCAATTCCAAAGGAGAGGCTTACCAATTAGTTCCTATGTTTGATCAGTATGTAACGAAATTACAAACGATTGCAGATCCAGGGACCAAATTCCCATCCTTAGCCTTAGCTGCCAAGGACGATCCTGTGGCTAGTCGTGATGCTGCACAATCCAACAAAGATTTTGCAGAATTGAATTTTGAACATACTCCAGTTCCAGCTGCTTTAGCTACATTAAGTCAGAAGCAGGCTGAGATTAGAAGATATGAGACGGAAGTACTTAGTCAGTTAGCTTCTAAAGTAGGGGCCAAAGAAATTAAGTTTGATAAGGTTTTTGCCCAAGTTTCTGCCAATGCCAACACGGTTGTTGCAGGTATGGAATATCAAGCTGAAGTTTTTATAGCTGCTACCTCTTCAGGTTTTACCCCTCGTATGAGTTTCAATGGGGCATCTATTCCAGTAGTGGATGGACGTGGCCAGATTAAATTCAAAACATCAGGTGGAGGGTATGATGCCAATGGATTATCCAAAAAGACATACACGGCTACAGTGGCTTACATGAGTCCTGCTGGTCCTAAAACTGAATCCATTCAAAAAGAATATTTTGTTTTGAAACCAACCTACAACATTGAAACAGCAACACTACCAGCGCTTTATTTGGGATGTGCTAATCGTTTAAGTGTTGTTAGTCCAGGTTTAGGTGCATTGTGGAATCCACAATTCTCTGCCGAAGGTGGAGAGGTAATTCCTGGTCAAAACAGAGGTAAAGTAACCATTGTTCCTTCTTCAGCTACAATTACCTTAAATGTGAATAATGGAGGTACCTTACTAGGAAAAGAGACTTTTAAAGTGCGTCGTGTTCCTAGACCAGAAGTACGAATCTTTGGAAATGGTGGTGAATTAAATGAGAAGAGAGGTACAAGTGCATCTGGTTTAAGAACCTTAGATGCCCGCGCCATTGCTGATGAATCATTTAAAAATACGAATCCAGATGATGCGAATTACCGTGTCGCTTCAGTTTATGTTGCTTTAGTGCGTGGTCAAAGAAAAATTGACGAGATAGCTAATTTACCTGGTTCTGGGTCAATAGCTAAGTTAGCCTCTCAGGCACAGCCAGGGGATCGCTATTATATTGAAGTGAAAGAAGTTCAAAGAAAGAATTTCAAAGGAGCTATTGAGACCATACCTATTTCCATGGTTAAAAATATACCTTTGAGTGATTAGGAAAACCCTGTATATGAAATCATTTAATCAGTTTTTGTTGTTAATTTCTCTGATCTGTGGATTTAGTGCCCTAGCTCAGGAGAAACCTTTAGATGAATCAAAGTTGAATTCAGTGCGTCCCATTGATCCAGCTAATATTCATTATAAGGCTCGCCTATGGCGTCGCATGGATTTGAATGAAAAAATCAACCAACCATTTTTCTCAGTGAATAATGAGATTTCTAAATTCTTAGTTGAATGGGTTGAAGCAGGTATTTTGATTCCTTATGTGAATGATTCCTTAGTGACTAAACTTACAGCCGCTCAGTTTAAAGAAAAACTTCGTATGGATGATTCCATAGGTGAAGGTAGTCTTTCAGAAGCTGAAAAAGCTGCCGGCTTTGGAGCTGAAGGTGGAGAGAAGAAAACAGCAGTAGATGATGGCTGGGGTACCACGACCAAACCAGGTGATGCAGCTAAAAAAACAGATGATTTTGATACTAAACCTGTGGCAAATTTAGATTCGTATTTCTTTCCAAAGGAATTGTCCATCATCGAGATTAAGGAAGATGCCATTATTGACCGTCAGCGCTCTAGGTTATATTTTGATATCCAAGCATTAACCTTGATTATTCCGGCTTCTAAAACCAAGGCAGGCTTTGATAAACCTGTAGCTTCCTTCCGTTATAAAGATGTTTATAAATTGTTTAGAAGTAACCCAAATTGTATTTGGTATAATTCTGAAAATGAAACTCAACATAAAAATATGGCGGATGCCTTTGATTTAAGGATGTTTCAAGCAAGAATTATTAAGAAAGGTAACCCAGAAAATAAGTTCTTGACTGATATCTATAGTTCAGATCGTGAGGGCCTTTTGATGTCTCAACAATTAGAGTATAAATTGTTGGAATTGGAGCACGACATGTGGGAGAATTAATTAATAGAACATATCTAAATGGAAGGAGGCTAAGGCCTCCTTTTTTTGTTCAAGAAGTTGATATTTCTATTTTTTTACCAATTTTTTTATATCCAAATCAACTTTTAAAACCGAAATTGTGGCATTAAATACCTAACCATGCAATGCCTTAAACAATTAGAAAGACTTCATCGAATTCATCGATTAATTCAACATGAATCTACAGGTTCCGCTGCCTCTTTAGCAGAGCATTTACAGATGTCACCCCGTCAGTTAAACTCTTATCTTGAAGTTTTGAAAGATATGGGTGCCCCCATTACCTTTTGTGCATTTAGTAAAAGCTATAAATATAGTTCACCTGTCAAGTTTGATTTTGAATTAAGGCTTTTTGTCTCGGAAAAATTGGTTTATTCTTTATAAAAGGGAGTTTACCGTGTTTTTTGGGTATGATTTAATACAATTATTCAATTTTTTGATGACTAAACTGTAACTTGCAGGGTAAATTGAATAATTAAGTATATATGTCGTATCAACGCAAGACAAAAATAGTAGCCACTGTAGGTCCAGTATCTGAATCAAGAGAATCCTTAATTCAATTAGCCAAAGCTGGAGTAAATGTATTCCGTCTTAATTTCTCTCACGGAACTCATGAAGATCATTTAGAGCGCTTAAAAACCATTCGTTCCATTAGCGAAGAATTGGGAATGAATTTATGTATTCTTCAAGATTTGCAAGGTCCTAAAATTAGGACGCAAATGGTGGAAAATAATGGTGTGGTTTTAGAAGCAGGTAAACAACTCATCTTTGCGATGGACGAAAACCTGCTAGGAACATCCGAGAAAGTAGGAACGACCTATACTTCTATGTATTTAGATGTCAATGTAGGTGAGCGCATTTTGATGGATGATGGAAATTTAGAGGTGAAAGTGCTTGCTATCGATAAAGAAAAGAAAGAAGTACTTACTGAAGTGGTTTATGGAGGTATTTTGAAATCTAAGAAGGGTATCAACTTACCTGGTACGAAGGTTTCTTTGCCTTGTTTAACTCCTAAGGATGAAGCAGATTTATATTTTGGTTTAGACCATGGTGTTGATTGGGTTGCTTTATCTTTTGTTCGTAAGGCCTCAGACATTTGGGATATTAAAGAAAAAATTAAAGCCTACGGTAAAAATACACGGGTTATTGCTAAGATTGAAAAGCCGGAGGCTATTGATCATTTAGATGAAATTATTGAAGCTACGGATGGTATCATGGTAGCTCGTGGTGATTTGGGTGTGGAGATGGATGGAGCCGTAGTTCCATACTTACAAAAAGTAATGGTTGAGAAATGTACAGCAGCTGGTAAGCCGGTTATTGTGGCCACTCAAATGTTGGAATCCATGATTCAAAACCCGGTTCCTACTCGTGCAGAGACTTCTGACGTAGCCAATGCCGTACTTCAGGGAGCATCAGCCACCATGTTAAGTGGAGAATCAGCTTCTGGTTCATATCCGATTAAAGCGGTGGAAACCATGGCTCATATTCACGAAATAGTGGAGCAACAGCAAAATGCAATTTCTGTAGTTAAAGGAGATGAGGTAGCCATTTATTTTAAAAACCATGCCTTGGCTCAAGGTTCAAAAGAGGTTGCATTAACCGATCGTTTGATTGCCGGTGCATGTCGTTTAGCTCGTGACTCCAAAGCCAAAGCGATTCTTTGTATTACTAATTCTGGTCATACGGCTTTCCGTTTATCAGCTCACCGCCCCAAAGCGGATTTATACGTCTTTACTTCCGATAAGCAATTAATGTCTACCATGGGCTTACTTTGGGGAGTGAAAGTTTTCTTTTATGATCCATCGGCTGATAGTGCTGAAAAGACGGTAGCTGCCATGGTGGATAAATTAAAGCAAGATCAATTATTATCTGCCGGGGATGTTTTTGTGACAACCTTGTCAATTCCTGCCCATTCGGGTAAGAAGACCAATACAGTGCAATTAGGGGTGGTTGAATAATCAACCCCTAATTGTTTATATTTTGGTTCATTAAGCATGAAAAAAAAGAATGCATTTCTTGCTAGTCCATTCATAGGGCTTTTTACCTTATGGTCCATGTTTTGGTTCATAGCCATTTTCTTGCTTTTTTATCCATTCATATTCATTTTACTTCAGAAAATCAGTTACCGTAAATACGCTGCCAAATTGGTGCGTGTATGGTCCAAGTGTTTTTTCTTTTTCAGCTTTATCCGTTTTGAGGTAAAACATCATTTTGTTCCCGATAAGAAGCAGAATTATGTTTTTTGTGCCAATCATTTTTCATTTTTGGATATTCCTGTCATCGTTTATTTGTTGCAACATTATACCGCTTTTGTCGGGAAAAGTTCATTGGGGAAACTACCTCTTTTTGGTTACATGTACGCTCGATTGAATATATTAGTCAATCGTTCTGACAATGCCAGTCGAGCGGGTTCTTTATCCAAAGCCCTTCGAGCCTTGCAAACCGGGAGAAGTATTGCCATCTTTCCTGAAGGCGGCATTGTCTCCAAAAAATATCCATACATGGCTAAACCATTGAAAGATGGGGCTTTAATTATGGCTATTCAGCAACAAGTTCCCTTAGTCCCTATTAGTTTATTTAATAATTATCAAATATTTTCAGATAAGCCTTTGATGATTCGTCCCGGTGTTATTCGGGCAGAAATACATCCTCCCATCATCACCAAGGGGCTAAGTATGGAAGATGTTCCCATGTTACGGGAGAAATTATACCATATTATTCAAGATCCCATTTTGAAATACTATCAATTAGACGAACCTCAATAATCGGGTCTTATGCGCCACTGGATTTATATGTTTGTTGTTATGGGTTTTTGCTTTTCTTGCTCTCAACAGAATAAAGAGGATAAAGCAGATTTACCACGTCCAAAAGGCTACAACCGAATCATCTTACCCAAGGCTAAGTATCAAGATCTAGAAAAAGGTCATCCATTTAGTTTTCAAGTTTCCCAATATGCCCGAGTGATGCCTGATACGGTTTCTTGGGCGGAGCCTCATTGGTTATATATTTATTATCCTCAATGGCATGCTTTTATTCAGCTTACTTATAAACCTTTGAATAAGGATCAAAAGAAATTGGCTAATCTCATCAATGATGCCTATACTTTGGCCTCTAAACACCAAGGTAAGGCAAGAGGAATTCAAGAGTATGTTATGACTACTCGTTCTGGAAGAAAAGCTGGAATCATTGAATTGGATGGGGAAGTGGCTACCTCCTTTCAATTTTTTACTACCGATAGTATACATCATTATTTACGTGGAGCTGTTTATGTAAAAACCGCAACGCAAAATGACTCTTTAGCTCCAGTCATTCAGTTTTTGAAAAAAGATGCCATGCATTTAATTCAAACCCTGCAATGGAAACCTTAGACTTGGCTAAATAGCCAAGCTTGCCAGTACCCGAATCTTTCCTTTTCTTTGTAGTCAACATGATCGAGTCAACAGCATTGTCGTCTTCAGAGGAATTAACGGTATTTGTGGATGCACTGCTTCCCTTACCTATTCCACGGTATTTCACCTACCGTGTTCCTAGGCAATGGGCTGATTTGGTGCAAGAAGGAATTCGAATTGTAGTTCCTTTTGGTTCCTCTAAAGTGCTAACTGCCGTGATTGTTCAGGTGCATCATCAACCTCCCAAGCAATATCAGGCTAAGTATATTTTAGAAATTTTAGATGATAGTCCATTGGTGACTACTTCTCAAATCAAGCTATTTCATTGGGTTGCAGATTATTATATGTGTTATCCAGGAGAGGTTTTTCAAATAGCTTTACCTGCAGGATTGAAGATTTCTAGTCAATCGAAAGTTCAAATTAATCCGGCCTATTCAGAAGAAACCCAATTAAATGAAAAAGAACAGATTGTTTTTAAGGCGATTCAAGAAAAAGGTTCTTTATCCTACGATGAGGTAGCTCAAATTGCCGAATTAAAAAGTCCGTATCATCTAATAAAATCCTTAGTAGCCAAACAAGCTGTTTTGATATTTGATGAATTGAAAGATCGGTACACACCAAAAGTGTTGCGGAAAATTCGCTTGGCAGAACCTTTTGAAAATAAGGAGAAGTTGGTGGAGCTTATTCAGCAATTGGAATCTAAGCCAAAGCAATTGGGTATTCTCTTGCATTATCTTCAATTTATTCCAGTTTTACGGAATCCAGAAATCAATCAAAAAGGACTGGAAAAATCGAGTTTTACGCAAGCTGAATTATCGGAGAGTTCACTACAAACCCTGCTAAAAAATCAGATTTTTGAGAGTTTTGAGGTAGTAGTTTCTCGCTTTGGACAAGACTCGGAGGATTTCATCCCTGCGGCTTTTGATTTAAATCATGCACAAAATTTGGCTTACCATTCCATTTTAAATCAATTTCAAGAAAAGGACGTGGTATTGTTGCATGGAATTACCGGAAGTGGTAAAACAGAGATATATATTAAATTAATTCAAGAAGCGCTAGCTAATGGCAATCAAGTACTTTATTTATTGCCAGAAATTGCCCTTACTACCCAAATTGTATTACGACTTAAACGAATTTTTGGTGAGCAAGTTGGAATTTATCATTCCAAGTTTTCTGATAATGAACGTGTGGAAGTTTGGAAGTCCATTGTTGAGGGAAAATATCCATTTGTCGTGGGTGTTCGGTCTTCGGTCTTTTTACCTTTCTCCAATTTAGGTTTAGTGATCGTGGATGAAGAACATGAGTCCTCCTTTAAGCAGGTTGATCCAGCCCCTCGTTACCATGCCCGTGATGTGGCGGTTGTATTAGCTAAGCAACAAGGGGCTAAAGTACTTTTAGGTTCTGCAACACCTTCCATAGAATCCTATTACCAGGCAAAGGAAGGCAAATATGGATTAGTTGCCTTGAAGGAGCGTTTTGGTAAAGCTCAGTTACCCCAAATCACCTTATTAGATACTAAGTATGCTCAAAAAATGAAGCAAATGAAAGGTGGCTTTTCGGTGGATTTGATTGCTGCTTTAGAGGATAATTTTAACCGGGGAAAGCAAAGTTTATTGTTTCAAAATAGGCGAGGATATTCCCCATATATTCAATGCCAAGATTGTGATTGGATAGCTAGTTGCAATCAATGTGATGTGAGCTTAACCTTTCACGCACGAGATCAAGAGCTTCGTTGTCATTATTGTGGTTATCGGGAAGGTTTATTACGTCGTTGTGCCGCTTGTGGTAGTACACAATTGAAAACCATGGGCTATGGAACGGAGAAGTTGGAAGAAGAATTGCAACTTCATATGCCGGATGCTAGAATTGGGCGAATGGATTTAGATACCACTCGCTCTAAAACGGCTTTTAGTTCACTTTTAGCAGAAATTACGTCTGGAAATATAGATGTGTTGGTGGGAACTCAAATGGTTGCCAAGGGTTTGGATTTTGAAGGTTTATCCATGGTGGCAATTTTCGATGCAGATAAGGCCATCAACTTCCCTGACTTTAGGGCACATGAACGGGCCTTTCAGTTGATTTGTCAAGTGGCAGGAAGGGCAGGTAGGAGAGAAGAACAAGGGCAAGTCTATATTCAAACTAATCAATCTACTCATCCCTTATTTGATCATATTTTGCAGAATAATTTTGAGGCCATGTATGCTGAGGAAATCATAGAAAGAGAAGGTTATCATTATCCTCCTTTTAGTCGCTTGATTAAATTGACTCTTCGAAATATGGAAGCAGGCCGTGTCGAAACGGCGGCTAGGCATTTGGGGATGGCTTTAAAAGAAAAGTTTGGTCATGGTCGTGTATTGGGGCCAGAAAAACCCTTGATTGAACGCATTAGGAACCAATATGCCATGGAGATTTTAATAAAAATTGAGAAAGGTTTAGCCTTAGCCAAGTTTAAAGAAGCCTTAAGGGAAGAATTAGATATACAATCATCTAACCCAGCCTGTAAAGGAGTTCAGCTTATTCTTGATGTGGATTGTTTATAATCAACGCTTGAAGACAACTTCATCAAGCGGTAAACGATGCCTAAGTCCATAAATTCCTTCTTCTGTTCCTTTACCTACTGCCACAATCATATTGATTTCGGCTTCATTTGGGAGATTTAAGGCTCTTTTAACCAGCTTAGCGTCAAATCCCTCCATCGGGCAAGTATCATAACCCTCAGCAGCAATAGAAAGCATAAAAGTTTGGGCAGCCAGCGCACAGGACTTGTGCACCATGACCCGCTGATCTGCTAGTCCAGCAAATCGCATGAAGGGGTTATTGAAACCTTTAACAAAGGTGATGGCACGTCTAACAAGGGTACTTAGACCTAAGATATCTGTTCGATACAAAATAGGCATTAGTATGCCATAATAATCCAATGCTCTTTTTTCTGATTTAGAGGGCTCACCTTGTATCGATGCTTTTATCTTGTCGATGTTCCATTGAGCATGTTTTTTCCAATGGTCTTGCCTAGTAACAAATACCATTAGATGGGAAGCCGTTCTTGCGGCTGACTGACCTAAACAAAGTTGCTCATATTTTGCTTTTTCTTCAGGACTGTTGATCCAGTAAAATTCCCAAAGTTGCATATTGCTACTGTTGGGTGCAAGTATGGCACGTTCAAGACTTTTTTGAATGACCTCATTTGGGACTTGAATATCCGTATCAAACCTCCTGTTTGATCTTCTTCTTTGTACTATTTCATCAAAAGCTTGTGCTAGATTCATCGACATATATTTAGTCGTAAATATACGGAATTAGCTGATGATTAAGGTTTTTTGTCTTCGAGTTCGTAACGAACATAAGCAAATTTAGAACCATCAGGAGACCAAGATGGAACATTGATACTACCTTGACCTCCATAAAATTCCTCGGTTAAATCTTGGATTTTTTTAGATTTCAAATGTAGCAATCGGAGTTTGACTTGATGGCCAAATGGATGGCTTTGTTTCTGATCCTCTATGTAGCTTATCACGACAGCCTCTTTTCCATTAGGCCTGATGTGTGCGAACCAGGTAGAATAATCATCAAATGTCATTTGCTCGGCTTGGCTGCCATCTGGACGCATTCGCCAGATTTGCATTTTACCCGTACGAAAAGAATTAAAGTAGATGTATTTTCCATCCGGACTATACTCCGGCCCATCGTCTAAACCCTCTTCGGTAGTTAGTCTAATTTCTGGTCCTCCTTGTGTATCCATGGCATATACATCATAGTTTTTATTTCTCTCGGCACAATAGACCATGGTCTTTCCATCTGGTGAGATGCCGTGCCAATAGGAGGGAGCTTGATTCGTTAATCGGATGGGTTGACCTCCTTGACTTCCTACTTTAAATATAAGGGAACCACTTATGCCTGAGCTCGGGTCTGAACTGGAAATGTAAAGTGTTTTCCCATCAAAACTATAACCATGATCATTATTGCACTTTTGGATGCTTCCCGTAGGCAAAATCCCAAGTTTATCACCTGATGGACTAATTTTTTCAATTAAACCGGCACTATTGATAAGTAAATGAGAACCATCTACGGACCAATTGGGCGCTTCAAAGTGACGATGTTCTTTCAGAATCTCTTGGCTTTTTTTTGTTTTAATATCAAAAATATGCAAAGAACTGATGACACTTTTACCAGCTGGGATTTGGGAATAGGCAGTAAGATTACATACCATAATTGCGAAAATGGGTAAATATTTCATAGTCTAAATTTTGATGTGTAAAATGTACAAAAAAAAGTCAGGACGGCTGTCCTGACTTTTTTAATTAACATGAAATAAACGACTAGTAGTTATTTTGTTTCAATGTTGGCTTTCCGTCTTTCTGTGAGTTTAAGATCTCATCATTTGGAAGAGGGAAATATTCGTTTTTACCAGTAGTAAATGATTTACCAGCTAAGTAACCTCTCTTGTTGTAGGTTCTTCCTGACATATCAGTACCGTTTTTAGCTTCTTCAGCCATGTACTTGTTCAAGTAAGGACCTGCAATTCCCCAACGAACTAAGTCGAAGAAACGGTGACCTTCCATGGCAAATTCTAAACGGCTTTCCATACGTACTGCGTTCAATGCATAATCTTTTCCTTTAGCAACGAATGTACCTGTTGGATAAGGATTAACAACATAATTCACAGTTGGATCTTGTACAGAACCATTTTTAGCACGGTTACGGATGATGTTAACGTAAGTTTCAGCACCACTTAAGTTACCTAATTCAGCCTCACACTCAGCTAACCAAAGGATAACAGACGACATCTTCAACAAACGGTAGTTGTTATTAACTGCACGCTTAGAAGTAGAGTGAGTTGAACTACCTTCGTCAGCTAAATAGTACATCCATTTTTTACCTGTATATGGACCAGAGTAGTTTTGGTCACGAATCCAAGGGAAACCTGGCATTACACCCCAATCTAAGAATTGAACACCACGACGACCCACTGTCCAGTCTAAACGAGGGTCAACAGGAATAGATTTATTCAAGTTGAATTCAATGGTAGATGAACGAATACCTTGATCGTTAGGAAGGTCAACCATGTTGTAAGTATCTGCTGTACCATCCGCTTTATCTCCAATTAATGGTAAACCATCAGAAGAAGTTTTGAATGCATTTACCAAGTTTTGAGATGGTAAATAGAATCCGCAACATCCACGACCTGGAGCATTAGCTGAATATGGCCAGTTTAGGTTATCACCTACATTACCGTTGTTACCAGTAGAACCGTCGTTTACAGAGAATTGAACTTCAAAGATTGACTCAATGTTGTTGTTCGTTGTATTTCTGTAGTTATCATGGTAGTTAGTAACTAACTTCTTGCCTGAGTTTTTGTAAACATCTTCTAACAATGTTTTAGCAGCAGCCCATTTCTTTTGGAAAATATATGCTTTAGCTAAATATGTCATGGCAGCCCATTTTGTAGCACGACCTTTTTGAGCTTGAACAGCTGGAAGGTTTTCCATAGCAAATTTGAAATCCGCCTCAATGTTTGGCCAAATGTCTTTATCATTTGGAATTTTAGTTGAGTTAGGATCATCACGCTTGTAGATAGTCTCGTCGATGTAAGGAACCATGTTCCACATCTTTTTACCTTCAAAGTGATAGTGACCACGTAAGAAACGAGCTTCCGCAACTACTTGAGTTCTTTCAGCATCAGTCATGTCTTTTACGTCAGTACTTTTTGCTAAAAGGATAGCCTCGTTTGCACGAGCAACACCATCGTATGTATGTTGCCATTTACCTAGGAAATAGGTATTATCTGACAACCAGTTAAATTGCTCAATGAAACTTTGTTCTGGCTGGTCACCAGCATCTGTTCCTTTAACGGCATCACCAGAAGTGATTCCACCAAATACGTAATTGGAGATAGTTGATTGACGACCTGTATTACCGGCACCAACTCCGTCTAATAATGAGTACGCTCCAATCAATAATGCATTCACTCCATTCTTGTTGCTCAAGGAGGTTAATGAAGCCGCTCCTTGTGGCTGAATGTCGAAGAAACTATCTGAGCAAGAAGTGCTCAGTCCGACGGTCGCTACTAATGCGAATATGATTAACTTTTTCATTTTTTTATGATTTATTTTCAAATAATATCTAGATTAAAATCCTACTCTTAAACCAACATTGTATGATTTAGCCACAGGGAATGCACCTTCATCAATACCCATGTGGATATCTTGGTTGTCATTACCTGAAGTTCTCAAGTTGATATCTGGATCTAGGCCTTTGTACTTACTAAATGTGAACAAGTTTTGACCTTGAACATACACTTGTAAAGAGCTTAACTTTAACTTCTTAGTAACACTAGAAGGTACAGTGTAAGTCAATTGGATGTTCTTGATACGAGTATAAGATCCATCTTCAACGAAGTAAGTAGAAATCTGCTGACTGAAAGTGTCATTTGAGTTTAAACGTGGCAATTGAGCTACGTCACCTTGCTTCTTCCAAGAGTTGTATAACATATCCTTAGAACGGTTTCCTTGGAATGTGTTGAAATCTGTCCAGTATTTCAAGTAGTTGAAAATTTCATTTCCTTGAACACCTTGAGCAAATACAGTCAAGTCAAAGTTTTTGTAACCTACGTTTAAGTTCAAACCATAAGTGAAGTCTGGGTGAGGGTTACCTATGATTGTTCTGTCATCAGCATTAATTTTACCGTCTCCATTTACATCTCTGAATTTGAATACACCCGCACGAGTATAACCAGGAATTTGAACAGCAGAAGCAGCTTCAGCATCATCCTTGATAACACCATCTACTACATATCCGAAGAAAGAAGCAATTGGCAAACCAGCTCTTGTTACTGAGATGGCAGGAAGACGTGTTGAGAATCCAAAGATAGAAGCTTTAGGATCATCGTTCAATTTCACTACGTTGTTTTTGTATTGGCTATATTGACCGGAGATCGAATATCTT
Source organism: Aquirufa sp. Wall-65K1 (assembly GCF_054558475.1). Taxonomy (NCBI): domain Bacteria; kingdom Pseudomonadati; phylum Bacteroidota; class Cytophagia; order Cytophagales; family Flectobacillaceae; genus Aquirufa; species Aquirufa sp. Wall-65K1. The sequence continues at coordinate 268,154 of NZ_JBPXKD010000002.1, forward strand.
ACATCACCAATTTGGTTACGGTAAGTTACGTTGATATCAATACCTGTGTTGTTTACTTCACCAATGTTAACATAAGGAATAGAAGCAGTACCAGCAGTTCTTGGAATTGGCACTTGAGTTAACATATCTGAAGTAGTACGTGAGTACCAGTCAAAAGCAATATCCAATTTGTTGTTGAACAAACTACCATCAAAACCAATGTTAGTGGATGTATTTGTTTCCCAACGACCAAATGAGTTACCAAATTGAGCGATGTCGAAACCTGACGAGATTGAATTACTAGAACCTGAGATATCGTATGCGTTATTGTTAGGATCTGGAGTAAACAAAGTATATGCGTTGAATACGTTTGGAATTAACTGGTTACCAGTTTTACCCCAACCCGCACGTACTTTCAAGTCGTTGATGAAAGTTAAATCTTTCATGAAAGCCAATTCTGTCAAACGAGCACCCACTGAGAATGCAGGGAAAGTACCATATCGGTATGCCGAAGAGAAACGAGATGAACCGTCACGACGTAAAGTAAAGTCTGCCAATAAGAAGTCCTTATATGAGTAGTTTACCTTTCCGAATTGAGAGAACAATGCCGTTTGAGTTGCACCCGCTCCAGCATTCGATAAACCTGCTGCAGAACCATTATTCAAATAACGGTATGACAAATCATCAAAAGCAAAGTTTGAACGAGCGGCACTAAAACCAAATGCATAAGTTGATACAGCTTCAGTTCCTACCAATACGTTGAAGGTATGATCTCCAATCGTTTTGTTGTAGTTCAAGGTATTATACCAAGTAATGGCACGATCATAAGAATTAGAAACAGTTAAACTGTTAGCATTTCTAGCTTCAGCAGCTTCAATATCACGGTTAAAATATGCCGATTGGTTGAAGTTATTGTATTCAAAACCTAAACTTGTACGAGCTTTCAAATCTTTGATGATTTCATATTCTAAGAATACGTTACCAAAAATGTGGCTACCTTTTACTGGGTTGTCTTTTTCTCTCCACTGACGAGCAAATGGGTTAGGAGCATTACCTAAGTTAGAACCACGAGAACCTGCAAATCCATTCAAGTTAGATGAGTTCGTGCCTCCTAAGGCAACTGGTCCACCTGTGATATCGTAAACCGGAATGATTGGTTGGATACGAATAGCAAACATGATTGGGTTTGATTCGTTGTTGTTTCCTGAAGGAACACCTACTCTTTCATCATAAGAAACAGTAAAGTTCTCACCGAAAGTCAAGTTACCTTTTTTGAACTCAGTGTTTGCACGAACAGAGTAACGTTGGTAGCTAGTATATTTCATGATACCATCTTGGCTAAAATATGAACCAGAGATAGCATATTTACCATTTTTAGATCCGCCTGTAGCACCAATTTGATAATTAGAGATTTTAGCAGGTCCAAAAATAACTTTTTGCCAATCAGTACCTTCTTTATTTGCCTTGGTAATGTTCCAAGCTGTTTTACCTAAGTTTGGATCAGTAATATCGTTGGTGTAAGTATAGTTAGCTGGTAAAGCTCCATACACGTTTGGATAAATATAATCGGCAATTGTTTGTGTACCATCAGCACCAAAACGGTATTGAACAGATGGAGAAGTTCCAGCTGGCTTACCTGCACCGATTTCAGACTCATAGTAGTACTGACCTAATTCTTTCGTGTTCAATAAGTCCAATGTTTTACCAACATCTTGTGTACCAGTGTACATGTCAAAGTTGATTTTTGGCTCACCTTCACCACCACGTTTAGTTGTGATAATCACAACACCGTTTGCAGCACGAGCACCATAGATAGAAGCCGCAGAGGCATCTTTCAATACTTGCATGGACTCAATATCATTTGGGTTGATTTGGTTCAAAGTACCTTGCGTTGGAACGCCGTCAATAACATACAGTGGACTGTTATTATTGATGGATCCAAAACCACGTACACGCACCATCGTACCACCACCTGGAGAGTTATCATTACCTACAGTTACACCAGCCGCACGGCCTTGTAACATTTGGGTAACTGAAGCAGAAGGAACAGCCGTTAATTCTTTCGAACCAACTACTGCTACCGCACCAGTGATGTCTTTTTTACGTTGCGAGGCATAACCTGTCACAACGATTTCGCTTAATTGGCTAACATCTTCATCCAAAGAAACGCTGATGCTTGATCTGTTACCTACTGCAACAGTCTTTGCCACATAACCAACTGAACTAAATGTTAATTCAGCATTGGCTGTTTTTACATTAATGGAGAATGCTCCATTACCATCGGTTGTAGTTCCGGTGGTTGTACCTTTAACTAAGACGGATACTCCTGGAATACCGTCGCCTTTAGCGTCCTGTACAGTACCAGATACTTTTCGGTCCTGACCCCAAGCTACCCAAGAAAGGGATAGCATTAAAGCCATTAAGAAGACCACTCTGCTTACGTAGAAATTTGTTTTCATTTAGTATAAGATTTGAGTGAAAATTTGATTTTGTCGATAAAAAATGTTCTTTTATCTACTCAATCGCCTGCAAGTTAGCCTTTTCAGCCTAAAGTATTGCACATAAGCGTAAAAAAATTACACTTATTTAATATACCTTTCTTACTATCAGCAACTTAGGCTAACAAGGTATATTTTAGATAAAGGTGGTTTTATCCTTTGGCATTGATTACCTTTGTTCTTCTATTTTTAATCTTGTTTAACAGTCAACCATTTTCATACTTTATGTTAAATCTTGTACTATTTGGGCCTCCAGGGGCTGGAAAAGGAACGCAATCAGCTAAATTGATTGATAAATATGGTTTAATCCATTTATCTACAGGAGATTTGTTGCGTGCCGAAATTACGGCAGGGACCACCTTAGGTCTAGAAGCTAAGAAATTAATGGATCAAGGTATTCTTGTTCCTGATTCAGTAGTTATTGGGATGATTGAGAATAAATTGAATGAAAATAAAGGTGCTTCTGGATTTATTTTTGATGGTTTTCCTAGAACTGTAGCCCAAGCTGAGGCATTGGATACGCTATTAGCGGGTCATCAGCTTTCCATTAAACACATGATTTCCTTGGAAGTAAATCAGGAGGAGTTAACCCAGCGTTTATTAGAACGCGGCAAAACTTCAGGAAGACCTGACGATCAAAACGAAGACTTAATTCGTAAGCGAGTACAAGAATATGGAGAAAAGACAGCTCCAGTAGCAGGATACTATGCCTCCCAAGGAAAATTCCAAGGAATCAATGGTATCGGCGAAATTGAAGAAATATTTGGACAAATTGTCCGCATCATTGAAGGTTAATAGCCTGGTATAATACCTTATGACATCCAATTTTATAGATTACGTCAAGATAAATGTCCGCTCTGGTAGAGGAGGGTTCGGATCTTCCCATTTCCGCCGTGAAAAACACGTGCCTAAAGGTGGACCCGATGGTGGTGATGGCGGTCGAGGAGGACATATCTATTTGGTTGGGAATTCTCAACTCTGGACTTTACTTCATTTAAAATACCAAAAACACATCATTGCCGATAATGGTAAAGGTGGCGAAGGAGGTAGAAGATCAGGTGCTGAAGGTGAAGATATTTATATCGAAGTTCCTTTGGGAACCATCGTCAAAGATGCAGAAAGCAATGAGTTTTTAGCGGAGGTTACCGAAGAAGGTCAAAAGATATTATTGCTCCCAGGTGGAAGAGGGGGTATGGGGAATACCCACTTTAAATCTTCCACCAATCAATCTCCTCGACATGCTCAACCGGGTGAAGAAGGGCAAGATCGATGGGTTATCATGGAGTTAAAAGTATTAGCTGATGTAGGCTTAGTAGGTTTCCCAAATGCAGGGAAATCCACACTGCTTTCCGTGCTTTCTGCTGCCAAGCCTGAAATTGCTGATTATCCTTTCACCACCTTGGTACCTCATTTAGGTGTGGTGGCCTATCGTGATTATAAATCTTTTGTAGTAGCAGATATTCCAGGAATTATTGAAGGGGCTTCCGAAGGAAAAGGTTTAGGTCTTCGCTTTTTACGTCACATTGAACGGAACTCCATTCTTTGTTTTTTGATTCCGTCGGATGCCAAAGATTGGGGAAAAGAATACGAAATTCTTTTAGGAGAACTAGAGAAATTTAATCCTGAATTATTACAGAAACAACGTGTATTAGTGGTTTCTAAAATGGATATTTCTATTCCAGAAATGCAAGAAGAAATTCGAGCTAGCCTTCCATCAGATTTACCGGTAGTGTTCATCTCTTCTATTACTCAAGAAGGTATACAAGAATTAAAAGATGTACTTTGGAAAACCTTACAAGAAGAAAATGCCAAATTTCAAGCAGATACCTTATTAGCTAAATCTTCCGAGGAAGAAGCCACTACTTATACAGATGAAGAAGTTTCATCTTCTGAGGACTAAGTACGTATTTGTTCTGCTACCAAAGCAATTCCCTCATCGAAACTCCTAGGCTGATACCCTAGGATTTTTTTTGCCTTTTCTAAAATAAAACCGGTTCGCGGTGGTCGCTTGGCAGCTTGTTGGAAAGTAGAGGAATCAGCCTTTTTGATTAATTCCAATGGCAATGAAAAGAAATTGGCCGTTTTGATGGCCATTTCATAAGGTGTTAAAAAATCTGAACCCGAAATATTGAAAATTCCTTCTGCTTCTTTTTGTGCAATCAACCAGCAGCCAATGGCCAAATCCTCGGCTAGGGTAGGTGTACGGAATTGATCGGTTACGACTTGAATGGTTTTACCTTCCTCCAAAGATTTTTTTACCCATAAAATAATATTCGTGCGGCTCATATCTTGAACAATGCCAAATACAAGCACAGTTCTGGCGATGGCCCAACGAATTGAAGAAGATTGAAGTAATTTTTCTGCAGCTAATTTACTCTCTCCATAAATGGAAATAGGATTTGGTTGAGCCTCCTCATCATAGGGGCCATTTGCTCCATCAAAAATGAAATCCGTGGATAAATGACACATAAAAGTGCCCTGCGCCTCACAAGCTTGTATTAAATACCTAACGGCAGTCACATTCAGTAATTCGCAACCAGCAGGGTCAACTTCACAAGTATCCACATTGGTCATGGCTGCTGTATGAATCAATACATCTGGTCGATAGGTCTGAAAAACATCCATTACTTCGCTTTCTTGCGTGATATCCAAGGATACGTAAGTATACCCTGTAGTAGACGCAAGTCGATTTGGTCCCTTGGCAGTTGCTATTAAGTCAACATCCGACTGCTTGATGAGCAATTGGACTAACTTTTGACCTAATAAGCCATTGGAACCAGTAATTAATATTCTTTTTTTCATGCGAAATTTCAACAAGATTATGGATTTAACTCCGCCCTAATAGCTTGAAGGATTTTTCTAGCACCCGAATTTACCAAATCTCCTGCTAATTGTTCACCTAAAATTTGAGGATTCGTTCCAATTTGGGTGAATTCCAACTTTTCTTGTCCATTTAAACTTAATACACCAGCCGTCAAGGCTATCTTCTCTCCTGTGGCGATGGCATGTCCATATACAGGAACGCTACATCCTCCTTCAAGTTGATACAATAAACTTCGCTCTGCCAATAAACAGGTCTCAGTGGTAGTATGGTTACAAGCCAACCTAATTTGTTCTTTTAGGCTAGGATCCAAATGGATAGAACATTGAATCGCCACAGAACCTTGGCCAACCGCTGGAACAAATTGGCCAATGGATAAATGCTCCGTGATGTATGCACCCATATCCATGCGATGAACCCCAGCATAGGCCAGTAACATGGCATCACAAGTTCCTTGCTTTAGTTTTTCAAGGCGCGTTTGAAGGTTACCGCGCATTTCTACCAATTCATGTTGAGGGTAAAAATGTTGTAAAAAGGCCCTTCTCCTAGTAGAGGAGGTTCCTATACGTAATTTTTTGGGGCTTTGTAATTGCAGGCTCGGGTCTAAACTAAGTACCACATCGTGAGCGGCCTCCCTTTCCGTAAATGCGATTAATTCTAAATCTTCGGGTAAATGGGAAGGTAAATCTTTGGCGGAATGTTGAGCGATATCAATTTCGCCCTCACGCAGCATGGTTTCCAATTCTTCCGTGAAAACACCTTTGGAGCCTATTTTGGAAAGGGATCGGTCCAGCACTTGATCTCCTATCGTACTTATTGCCCTGAGTTCATAGCTAAAGCCTACTTTTTCCAACAGATGACCAATGTGATTCGCTTGCCAAATCGCTAATGCTGATTTTCTAGTTCCTATTCTTATATGTTGCATGACTAGGCGTTTTTGGGTGCATGATATATGCGGACAAATTGTAAGGATAAATCCAAATGAACCATTTTTGCTCTGGCGTTCCTTTCCAAATGGTAATGTACATCAGAGACCTTGTTGGACATCTTTTCTATTTTCTCTTGGCTTAAGGTTTTCGAAAAATTATCAATGAATTTTTTTTCTTTTTCCAATGATTTAATCAGTTCTGGAGTTCCAGAAATTTGATATAAACACTGCCTTAAAATATGCAAGCCATATTCCAAAAGGCCTTTTTGCTCTTCTTTAGCAAAACCATCAAACTGATCTGCCAGAATAACCAACTTACTTAAATTTTTTGAATAGATGGCTCTCATCCATTCCGCAAACCAGGTGGATGTACTTAAATTTTCTGTTTTGGATTTTTCCAGAGCCCAAGAAATATTTCCTTCAGAGCTTTGGGCTAATTGCAGGGCATTTTCAGGGTCAATGGCAGATTGTTCAACTAAAAAATCGGCCAAAGCTTGCTCCTCCACCATGGGGATTTTAATACGTTGCGTTCTAGAAAGTATGGTGGCCAATAGTTTCTGAGGCTCTGAACATACTAATAGGAATAAGGTGGTAGAAGGTGGTTCCTCTAAGGTTTTTAATAAGGCATTGCCCGATGAAGCATTTAAAGATTCAGGGTTCCATAAAATCACCACCTTGAAAGGAGCTTCAAAAGGCTTGAGACTTATTTTAGGGATTAATTTACGCGTTTCCTCCACAGGGAAATTTCCTTGTTTATTTCCCTCAACTCCTAAAAATCCCAACCATTCCGGTAATGTACGATAGCAGGATTCTGCAATGAAATTTCTCCATTCAGGTAAAAATAAGTCTGATTCAGGCTCTTTAAATTTTTTAGTTACTATGGTAGGGAAAAGAAAAACCAAGTCGGGGTGAACGGCTCTTTTCATTTTTTGGCAACTTGCACAAACGCCACAGGCATCATCTCCTTGTTTGTTGGTGCAGAATAAATACGTGGTAAATGCCAGGGCCATGGCTAATTGTGGGCCACCATAGGGGCCGTGAAACAATTGAGCATGGGCAATGTGCTGATTTCGCACGGCTGAACTCAAAGTTTTTTTGATTTCAGATAAGCCTGGAATATCCTTAAAAAGCATGCCTTTGGAAATGAGTAAACGAAAAGTCTAAGTTCGGAAAGAAGCCTCCTCTTTCCAAATTTCTTCCATCACCGCGGCGAGATTTTCCGGAATGGCTTGATGTTTTAAATGCATCCATTGTTGAGCCACTTCCCTGGCCTTTTCCATTTTATAGGTATGAATATTGGGGTATTCTCCCCAAGTAAAGGATGGGATGAATTTTGGTAAAAAGCTTTGGCTACTGATGTTACAATGGCAACCAATCATGCTACCTGTATTGAACTTACTATGGATTCCTGTTGTGACAAAATCGCCCATGATGAGGCCTAGGGCCGACAATCCTGTATTTCTGTATGATGATGTTGGGTAATCAAATATTGAAACAGGTTTTAAATCATTTTTTATATTGGAATTACTGGTGAGAGCTCCCAGGTTGCTGTGGGATCCAATCACAGAACTTCCTATATATCCTTCATGGGCTTTGTTACTATAAGGAAAGAAAATGGTGTGGTTGATTTCTCCTCCTACTTTGCAACCAGGGCCAATGGTGGTATTTGGTCTAATTTTGGCTCCTAGGTTACTAGTTGCCCCTTTTAAAATGGCTGCAGGTCCTTGAATGATCGTCCCCATTTGTAGATTAACCTCTTCGCCGATATAAATAGGCCCCGAGCTGGCATCCATCATGCATCCCTTAAGTTGGGCGCTGGCATGAATGAAACAATTCTCAGGGGATAGAATGATATTACCTAAAGATTGGTATTTTTCAATATCAAAAGGCGCAGGTTCTATTTCTTGGACAAGGCTCAGCTGTTGATGCACCAATAAATCCTCTGGATGCTGGATCCAACGCGCTTTCCCAGAATATTCGATGGATTTGCGGGAGGATGAGGGGGCAAAATCCTTATTGGCGCTAGAACTAGTATAGGCTAAAACCTGTTGACCTTGAACCAGCTGGACATTATCGGGTAATTGCGAAATAGCTTCAGCTATTTGATCATCAGGCAGTAGTGAACCGAGAATGGTCACATGGGTGGCTGATGTAGATGATAGCTGATTAAATTTGCCCCATTTATCTTGTATGGCGCTTGTTCCTAGCCATAATTGATGGAGGGGGCGGTAATAACTTAATGGCCGCATGGATTGCACCAAGAGAGGGTCATTAAAGAAGTTGATGTTTTCCAACATGCGACAAAAATACAATAAAAAAGCCTCCAAGAAACAAGTTCGAGGAGGCCAAGGTAATGATTTTGTTTGGATTAGTTTTTCTGAGCGTAACGCTTGTTGAATTTATCCACACGACCTGTAGTATCCAATAACACGTTTTTACCTGTGTAAAAAGGGTGTGATTGAGATGAAACCTCAATTTTAAATACAGGATAAGTAGCTCCTTCGAATTCTGTTGTTTCAGTTGTATTAACGCAAGAACGAGTCAAAAACTTGTAATCTGCTGATAAATCGTGAAATACAACTTCTTTGTATTCTGGATGAATGTCTTTTTTCATGTTGGGTAGTATAATGACGATTCCCTGCCGTCTCGTTATTTTGTAAATGGATCTGTGGGATGTAGTTCCATCAATTTGGGATGCAAAATTACAGATTTAATAAGTAAATCCAAAAAAATGCGTAACAATTTTTTAGGTGTTTTGCCAATATTTTGAGGCTTAAAAAAATCTTAAAAAATATTTTCTGGTACTTTTCAAAGACGCAAATGTCGTAACGAATTGACATTAGGTTAATTGAATGTTGCATTTCAAATAAGCCTATTTTTTTATTTTTTTTTGATGAAAAAATAGTTTGCAAGCGGGGTTCTTTTTTTCTAATTTTACGTAGTGCCCAACCCCCCAAGGAGTATGCAATCCTTGGATGAAGTTAAAGCTTACAAACAAAACCGCCAACCGTTTTTCAAGTCATAAAAACTTGAATATTTTAGATGAGAAATTTTCTAGAGCGGGAATCTTTTGTGCTTTAAAAGGGTTGTAAGCTGAATTATTGAGACGCTAATTTTCTAATATATAAAGTATGTACGTAATTAAAAGAGACGGTCGACGCGAATCTGTCAAGTTCGATAAAATCACAGCAAGAATTGAGAAGCTTTGCTACAGCTTGGATCCATTTTTTGTTCAACCCCTAGAGGTTGCTAGAAAAGTGATTACAGGGCTTTACGACGGTGTTAAGACCACCGAGTTGGATAATCTAGCGGCTGAGACAGCGGCTTCATTAACCACCAAGCACCCAGACTATGCTGTGCTGGCAGCCCGCATCGCGATCTCTAACTTACACAAGAACACATTGAAGTCGTTTTCGGCTACGATGAAACGCTTGTATACGTATGTTGATCCTAAAACTGGTCAAAATGCAGCCCTTCTTTCTAAGGAAATCTATGATATCATTAAGAAGAATGCCGTCGAGCTAGATGAAGCTATCATCTATGACCGTGATTTTGGTTATGATTATTTTGGATTCAAAACATTAGAGAAATCCTATCTTTTAAAATTAGAGGGACAAATCGCTGAACGTCCTCAACACATGTTGATGCGTGTGGCGGTAGGTATTCATGGAGCAGATATCGCTGCAGCTATTGATACCTATAATTTATTATCGGAGCGTTGGTTCACACATGCCACACCAACCCTATTCAATGCAGGTACTCCTAAGCCTCAGATGTCATCTTGCTTCTTATTGACTATGCAAGATGATTCCATCGAAGGTATTTATGATACATTGAAACAAACGGCTAAGATATCTCAATCTGCCGGTGGTATTGGTTTGAGCATTCACAATATTCGTGCTACGGGTTCCTACATCAAAGGTACCAACGGTACTTCCAATGGTATCATCCCGATGTTGCGTGTATTCAACGATACCGCACGTTATGTAGATCAAGGAGGAGGAAAACGTAAAGGTTCATTTGCTGTGTACTTAGAGCCATGGCATGCTGATGTATTTGATTTCTTAGAATTAAAGAAAAATCACGGTAAAGAGGAGATGCGTGCTAGGGATTTATTCTATGCACTATGGATTCCAGATTTATTCATGAAGCGTGTGGAAGAAAATGCCGAATGGTCATTGTTCTGCCCTCATGAGTGTCCAGGTCTTTCAGATGCTTACGGTGAGGAGTTCGAGGCATTGTATGAAAAATATGAATTAGCAGGCAAAGCCCGTCAAGTGGTAAAAGCACAAGAATTGTGGTTTAAAGTATTAGAATCACAAACAGAGACTGGTACACCTTATATGTTGTACAAAGACCATGCCAACAAAAAATCGAACCAAAAGAATTTAGGTACCATTAAGTCGTCCAACTTATGTACTGAAATCATGGAGTATACTTCCAAAGACGAAGTAGCTGTATGTAACTTGGCTTCATTGGCATTGCCTAAGTACGTGCGCATGAACGAGCAAGGTATCTTGGCATTTGATCACGACAAATTATACGAAGTAACCAAAGCGGCTACCCGTAATTTGAATAAGATTATTGATGTTAACTATTATCCAGTTCCAGAAGCAAGAAATTCTAACTTGCGCCATCGTCCAATAGGATTAGGAGTACAAGGATTGGCTGACGTTTTCATCATGTTGCGTATGCCATTTGAGTCAGAAGCAGCGAAGCAATTAAATAAAGATATTTTTGAGACCATTTACTACGCATCCATGGAAGCATCTATGGAACTAGCGAAAGTAGAAGGACCATATTCTACTTGGGAAGGTTCACCTATTTCGAAAGGTATTTTCCAATTCGATATGTGGGGTGTAACTCCAGAATCAGGTCGTTGGGACTGGGAAACACTTCGTCGTCTAGTTGTAGAAAACGGAGTACGTAATTCCTTGTTAGTGGCTCCAATGCCAACGGCATCTACTAGCCAGATCTTAGGTAATAATGAGTGTTTTGAACCATATACTTCCAATATTTACGCACGTCGTGTGTTGTCAGGTGAGTTTGCGGTTGTTAACAAGCACTTATTAAAGGATTTAATCAAATTAGGATTGTGGAATGAGAGCATGAAGAACAAGCTAATCTCAGCGAATGGCTCCGTTCAAAATATCCCAGAAATTCCTCAAGACCTGAAAGATCTTTATAAAACGGTTTGGGAGATTAAGCAAAAAACCATTTTAGAAATGGCTGCAGATCGTGGAGCTTATATCTGTCAATCACAAAGTTTGAACATCCACATCCAAGATGTCAACTTTGGTAAATTAACATCCATGCACTTCCACGCTTGGAAGCTAGGTTTGAAAACGGGTATGTATTACTTGCGTACCAAAGCCGCTGCAGATGCCATTAAATTTACCATTGAAAAACAAGCAGAGGTGGCTATTGAACAGACGAATAACGTGCATGAATCTGAAATGCAATATGCCAGACAGCAAGCCGCATCCGCTGCTTCATTCACTGAGGCAGAGTCGCAAAACAGAGCCGATATGACATGTTCTTTAGATAATCCTGAAGCTTGTGAGGCCTGTGGTTCTTAATCAAAAGCTGTTATTCAGTTTCAAAATGTGTTTAAAAATCACTTGATGGCAACATCAAGTGATTTTTATGTTTTCTAGCTAAGTGAGTTGAATGAAAAATAAAGGTCTGTTTGTGTTGAGTTTTTTTGCTCTCATGCTCCTTGCATTGGGACTAAGAACTTACCATATTGGCCACTTTGGTTTATTTGGTGATGAAAAACAAAGTCTGCTGCTAGCCGTAGGGAATACCAATTTTGGTGGCATGACAGATCAGCTTGCCCCTCCAAATACATTTACTCCGGAAGATTTTTGGAAGTCCAGAGGAATCAAGGCCTGGTTAGATGCAGATGCCCGAGGGGATGTCAGCGGCAATAGCCTAGTGCATGATATGATGTTAAAGCTTTTTGCCTTTTTATTTGGCAAAGAGGATGGCGTATTGCGAGCCGTGTCGGTCTTTTTTAACATTTTAACTCTTTGGCTCCTTTTTTATTGGGCTAGAAAAATTCGTCCTCAATCTCAAATCTTCCCCATCATCATTTTGGCCCTTGCGGTCATTGAGCCATTTTTTGTCATTTATAGCCAGCAAGCTAGAAATTATACCACCAGTATCTTCTTTACTACCGCTTCCAATTTTTATTTCTGGTCAGCTATGCAAGCTGAAAATCAGCATAAAAATTCCAACAGGAACTGGATGATGTGGATGATAAGTAGTGTGGCTGCTTTATTTAGTACCTATTTAACGGCCTTGGTGTTTATTGGACAATTAATCTTTTCATTGCAACAAAGAAATACTTGGAAGTTTTGGCAAAAGCACATCCTTTGGGGCATAGTGGTCTTGATACCTTTCGGATTATGGATGCTAATAGGTCCTGGACAATATTTTTTGGCCTATCAAGCAGATGCTGCTCGACAATACAGAGAATTCTTAGCACAAAGCGGCCCGATTGTCGGATGGATAGAACCAGCTAATGCCATCAATTTATTTAAAAAATCGGTTTCGATTTTATCTGATCAGTTTTTATGGACGAATGATTTATACGTTCGTCACGGATTCAAAATAGGAGCTATCTGTTTGCTATTATTTGGCGCAGGTGTCATCTCATGGTTGAAAAGTTTAAGTAAAGAGGCTAGATCCTTTTATATTTTTGGAATCATACAGACTGTATTTCCCATCATTGTCTTGATTCTTTCAGCTATCAATGCAGGAACTACTACAGGGTTCTTCCTTCGATACGCCAGCTTTGGTTTACCTTTCGGGATCTTTATTTCTGTTGGTTTGGCGGAATATGCCTTTCAGCAAACCATTTGGATTAAAATCGTGACGAGCATCTTTTTATTCATTCAGGTAAATTACTTAGTTCAAATATTTTTACCGCTCTATTCCGATAAAGCTCAAAAATACACCTTTGCACATGACCGAAGATCAAATCCTTACCCTGAAATAGCTCAAAAAATCAAGGAACAATATCAGCTTGGTGATACGGTGATTTATCCTTCTAAAATGAATAATTTTTTGAATTCAGCCCACCTTCAAGTTCGTAGTGCTGATGTAAGTGATGCCCAACTAACCAATGTGTACTTTGAGCCTAGTGATTTATACGTTCAGAAAATAGATACCTTAATTCAAGATTCCGTTCTTTTAAAGAAAAAAAATGGCAGAAGATTGCTTATTTTTGATTTCAAAAAAGGGAAATATAGATATTAGACGCATGACAAATGGAATTCCCCAGGTTTCCTTCGTGATTCCAGTTTATAACGAAGAAAGTAATTTACCTACCCTTGTGGAGCGGTTGACGAAGATAATGGATCAATCTAACATAAGTTTAGAAGCTGTATTGATTGATGATGGAAGTCGAGATAATTCTCGAGCCATGTTAAAACAATTAGCTTTAGCTGATCCTCGTTTCCATGTAGTTTTGCTTTCTCGTAATCATGGTCACCAATTAGCACTTACCGCAGGTTTATCTGTAGCTCGTGGTTCGGAAGGTGTTTTCGTATTGGATGGTGATTTACAAGATCCACCGGAATTATTGGAAGAATTTTATACCAAACATTTAGAGGGCTATGAAGTGGTTTATGCCGTTCGTGAAAAGAGAAAAGAGCCTTGGTACAAACGCATGGCTTATTTTATCTTTTATCGAATATTAAAGAAAATTGCTAATGTGGACATTCCGCTTGATAGTGGAGATTTCTCATTTATAGGAAGAAAGGTCGTAGATATTTTAAACCAAATGCCCGAGGAGAGTCGGTTTATTCGTGGAATGAGAACCTGGATTGGGTTTAAACAAGTGGGCATCTCTTACAATCGACAAGAGCGCGCTTTTGGGGATTCCAAATATACCTTCTCTAAATTAGTCCAATTGGCCTTGAACGGGATTTTTAATTTTAGTGAATTTCCTATCAAATTTGTATCCTCAGCGGGTTTTATGGCCATAGCTTCATCTTTGATTTATTTCTTTTATGTAGTGATCAAGAAGTTATTTATTGGTCAAGTAATTGAAGGATTTACTTCATTATTGTTCGTTATCATCCTATTTGGGGGAATTCAGTTATTGGCCATAGGGATTTTGGGGGAATACATTCTTCGTATATTTTTTCAATCGAAAAATCGTCCCAATTTTATCATTGACCAAGAAATTTGTGAAGGTAAATTTTTGAAATAAGCATGATGAAAGGGCCCAGGTTGTTCTTATTATTATATGGAATTGCCGCCTTCTTGGATGTCATAGTTCCTATGCTCATTCCTTCATTTTCTGATATCAGGTACCTTGCCAAACCTGCCCTCATGCTATTATTGATGGCCTTTGTCTTTTTTTCTAAGGATGTAGAACGCAAGCCCACCTTACTAGCAGCTTTATTTTTTGCTTGGTTAGGCGATGTTTTTTTGATGATTCCCGGAAGTAACCCGATTTTCTTTCAATTAGGCTTGGGTAGTTTCTTGGTCATGCAGTGGATTTACATTGACATGTTTCGAAAACAAATTAATAAGGTCTTAAGTCCTGTCAATGGAATGACGGTGATACTCAGTATATATGTTCTGGGTTTATTAAGCCTTCTTTTGCCCAATATGAACTTGGCATTGGCTATTCCTGTTGTTATCTATGCCATTAGTTTAGGAACCATGCTATGGTTCGCATCTCAAAGGAAGTCGAGCGTATCCCTTTGGAACTATCAAACCATATTTTTAGGAGCTATTCTTTTCGTTCTTTCTGATAGTTTATTGGCAATAAATAAGTTTTATCATTCATTTCCGGGTAATTCTTTTTGGGTGATGTCGACTTATATCTTAGCTCAATTGTTACTCACGCAAGGTTTGGTTAAATTGCGTTCCTAATTAGATTTTGATTTCATGCTTTCTACTGTTGAAACAACACCCATCTTAGCTGAATTAGCTGAGAAAATTCAAGGATCATTATTTACCGATACGGTGATGCGTACTTTGTATGCAACGGATGCATCGGCCTATCGTGAAATGCCTTTGGGAGTTGCCATTCCAGAAACGCCTAAGGATTTAGAAACCATCATTCGTTTTGCGGACCAGCATGCCTTACCATTAATACCAAGAACGGCGGGGACATCACTAGCTGGACAAGTGGTAGGTAAGGCTTTGATTGTGGATGTTTCCAAGTTTTTTAATCGAATATTGGAAGTCAATGAACAGGAATCTTATGTTTGGGTAGAGCCAGGTGTAGTTCGGGATGTGTTGAATGTAGAATTGAAAAAGCATGGCTTGTTTTTTGGACCGGAGACTTCCACGGCCAATCGAGCTATGATAGGAGGCATGGTAGGAAATAACTCCTGCGGTTCAAATTCGGTGGTTTATGGTTCTACCCGTGATCATGTTTTGGAGGTTGAAGGATATTTGTCAGACGGAACCCTCGTTAATTTCAGTGCTGAAAATCCTTTTGAGACCTTGAAAGGCTTGAAAGAAGGAACACGTTTACATCATATCTATTCCCAAACCTTAGCGGCATTATCAGATCCTAAAATACAGCAGGAAATTCAAGATGAATTTCCTAAACCAAGTATTCACCGTAGAAATACGGGTTATGCGGTCGATATGTTATTGAATTCGGAAGCATTTGATTCCCAGAAAGCGCCTTTTAATTTTTGTGCCTTGCTTGCTGGTTCAGAGGGGACACTTTGCTTTGCGACCAAAATTAAATTGCATGTTGATAAACTGCCTCCTAAGCATTTGGGCTTGGTTTGTGCTCATTTTAATACCATAGACGAAGCATTACGTGCTAATTTAATTGCGCTAAAATTTAATCCTTCCGCCTCCGAGCTGATGGATCATTATATTTTGGAATGTACCAAAGCCAATCCCGAACAAAGGCAAAATCGTTTTTTTGTGGAAGGGGATCCTGGGGCTATTTTAGTGGTAGAGCTACGTTCGGATGACCCGAATGAATTGGCTACTCAAGCTAAAGAAGTGGAAAAAGCGATGCTGGCTGAGAATTTAGGCTATCATTTTCCATTCATCACAGGGGATCAGGTGAAAAATGTTTGGAATTTGCGAAAAGCTGGTTTGGGTTTACTATCAAATTTACCCGGAGATGAAAAGGCTGTGGCAGTCATTGAAGATACGGCAGTGGATGTCAATGATTTACCTGCATTTATTGCTGAGTTTAATGAAATTCTTTCGGCCAATAACCTTTATTGCGTGCATTATGCTCACGCTGGCTCGGGTGAATTGCACTTAAGGCCAATCATTAATTTAAAGACAAAAGAGGGACATCAGATGTTCCGACATATTGCAGAAGAAATTGCTAGATTAGTAAAAAAATACAAAGGTTCATTGTCTGGTGAACATGGAGATGGCCGCTTGAGGGGAGAGTTTATTCCTTGGATGGTAGGGGAGTCCAATTACCAATTGATGCGCAGTTTGAAATCTTGGTGGGATCCTAAAGGGATTTTTAATCCCAATAAGATTGTGGATACGCCTCCCATGGATAGTTTTTTACGCTATGATGCTGGGCAAATTACTCCTGAATTTAAAACTGCGTTTCGTTATCAAGATCAGGATGTTTTGCAGCATGCTGAGCAATGCAATGGCTCTGGGGATTGTCGAAAAACACCTGTTTCTGGTGGAACTATGTGTCCATCATTTATGGCAACTCGAAATGAGAAAGAAACAACCAGGGCAAGAGCCAATATACTTCGTGAGTTTTTGACTCGCTCTACTCAAGAGAATCGATTTGCTCATGAGGAGATCAAAGAGGTGATGGATTTATGCCTAGCTTGTAAAGGCTGTAAGTCAGAATGTCCGTCCAATGTGGATGTAGCCAAATTGAAAATGGAGTTTTTATATCAATACCAAAAAGAAAAAGGTTTACCTCTTCGCAGTTGGTTGGTTGGTCATTTCTCGAGTATCTCTACTATAGCCTCAAAAATTCCTTTTGCCTATAACTTGGTGATGGGTACCCCATTTTTACGTCGAATGGCTAATCAACTCGTGGGCTTCCATCCGAATCGAACTATGCCATTATTGGCGAACCAGACATTGAGAGCTTGGTTGAAAAATAGGAAAAGTATCACTTCCTCAAAAGCAGTATTTCTGTTTGTGGATGAATTCACCAATTTCAATGATGCTGAAGTAGGCAGAAAGGCGGTACTTTTATTAGAAGCCTTGGGATATGAGGTTCGTACCTTAGCGCATCCTATTTCTGGACGGTCATTTTTGTCCAAAGGAATGTTGGATGAAGCTAAAGAATTAGCACAAAAAAACGTAGAATTATGGAGTGATTTGGTGAGCCAAGACGTACCATTGGTGGGTATTGAGCCTTCAGCTTTATTGACTTTTAGAGATGAATATCCTGATTTAGTGTCAGATGCTTGGGTAGATCGTGCAAAATCATTAGCCAAAAATACCTTATTGTTGGAGGAATTTATCGCGAGAGAATTAGATGCTAAGCGAATATCTCCGAATCAATTTACACAGGAAAAACGTTTGATTAAATTACACGGGCACTGTCAGCAGAAATCCATCAGCTCTTTAGTCCCAGCTAAGAAAGCATTGTCACTACCTATAAACTATGAAGTTCAATTAATTCCATCCGGCTGCTGTGGTATGGCTGGATCTTTTGGATATGAAAAAGAACATTATGATTTGTCGATGCAAATAGGAGAGTTAGTCCTATTCCCGACTGTTCGGGCACAGGGCCCCGAGGTGATGATTGCCGCTTCTGGAACGAGTTGTCGGCACCAGATTCACGACGGTACACAACGCGAAGCGAAGCATACCGCCGAAATCTTGTTTGATGCGTTGGTTTAGAGGTTTATTTTAAAATCTCCAGCGAACGAAGGCTTCCATGGCTTCGTATTCGGCTAGGCCTAGTTTATTGTAAATGCTGGCTGTTCCACGGTTACGTTCTTCAGCTCTTTGCCAAAATTCACGTGAGTCGTCTCCTTGAAATACCACCCCATCTTTTTGTGATTGGTGTTTGAAGATACCCATGCGTTTTTGAAATACCTGGTCTGGCGACATCGGTACTGCCATTTCAATCTGGTCAATATCCCACTCCGCCCAAGCACCTTTATATAACCATACCCAGCAATTTTTCATGTATTCACGATGCTTTAATCGCTGAACAGCTTCCAAAATGGCATCCAAACACACTTTATGTGTTCCATGTGGATCGGCTAAATCTCCTGCTGCATAAATTTGATGAGGTTGAATTTCTTCAATCAAATTCATGATAATTTGAATATCTGCTTCTCCAATAGGGTTTTTACGTACTGTCCCTGTTTCATAAAAAGGCATTTCGAGAAAATGGGTATTTTCTTTTTTAATACCTACGAATCGGCAAGTGTTTTTAGCTTCCCCTTTACGAATTAAACCTTTGATTTCGCGAACGGATGGGATATCAATTTCAGAATCCCGTTTACTTTTCAAAAACTTAACGGCTTCTTTATAAATTTTATTTGCCTTCGGGGTTGAGCTTTCGAATTTTTCATTGAAATCAACAACAAATTCAGCAAAACGAAGTGCTTCATCGTCTGCTACAGCTATATTTCCTGTGGTTTGATAAGCCACATGCACATCATGTCCTTGGTCATGCAAACGCTGGAAGGTACCTCCCATGGAAATAATGTCATCATCAGGGTGTGGACTAAAAATAATGACCTTCTTTTTGGCAGGAAATGCTCTTTCCGGACGGTGCGTATCGTCGGCATTGGGTTTTCCTCCTGGCCAACCCGTTATGGTATGTTGTAAGTAATTGAATACCTCGATATTGATGTCATAGGCTTGACCATAGAGAGACAAAAGCTCAGAAAGTCCATGTTCATTATAATCCTTACTAGTTAGTTTTAATACAGGTTTATCTAGTTGTAGGGCTAAATGAGTAACGGCTTTTTTGATCATTTTTCGATCCCAATTTACCGAATCTACAACCCAGGGCGTTTTAATGCGAGTTAAAGCCGCGGCGGCTGTTTCATCTAAAATGAAGGTCGCATTATTATGCTGTTGCAAATAAGAGGCCGGTATATCGGAAGTAACAGGACCCTCTACGGCACGAGCAACACTTTCTGCCTTATGTTCACCCCAGGCTAATAAAATCACACGCTTGGCATGCATGATTTTATCTATACCCATGGTAATGGCTTTTTTATGCACTTTCTCTAAGCCTCCAAAATCAATAGCAGCATCAATTTTAGTGCTTATGTCTAAAGTCATTAAACGCGTTTTGGAATTGATTAAAGAACCAGGTTCATTAAAACCAATGTGCCCATTTCGACCGATTCCCAATAATTGAAAATCTAAACCACCTAGTTTTTCAATTTTATCATCATAATCCCTACAAAATTCAGGTATTTTTTCAATGGATAAAGTGCCATCTGGGATGTTGATATTATTTAATGGGATGTCGACATGATCAAACAATTGTTCTCTCATAAATCGAACATAACTTTGAATGGCATCTGGCTGCATTGGATAATATTCATCCAAGTTAAAGCTAATGACATTTTTAAAGCTTAATCCTTCCTCCTTGTGCATTCGGATTAATTCCTGATACACTTTTTTGGGTGAAGAACCAGTAGCTAATCCTAAGACGGCTGGTTTCTTTTCTTTTGCTCTCTCACGAATCAAAGCCGCAATTTCTTGGGCAACGGCTTTAGAAGCCTTTTCTGAATCGGAATAAATGCGGGTGGGTACCCTCTCAAAACTAATGGCCTGTTCCATGGTAAAAATTTAAGGTTTAGAGGCTATGACAATTAAATCTAGTCCCAGTATATCAAATAATCTAAGAATGGTTTTAATGGCGGGATTTCCTTTTCCTAATTCAATGGAATGAATGGTTTTGATGGCAACACCACTTTTTTCACTCAATTCATCTTGATTAAGTCGAAGTGCACTTCTTTTTTCTCGGATGATTTCCCCAAAAATTTTCAAGTCCATCTCTTTTTCTCTCGATTGTGCTGTAAATGTACTACATAATTTTAAAATAAAAACAAATCGGTAATATGTTACTGATTTGTTTTTAAAATATTCGAACTGATAATTTATTTAGATTATCAGTTTTTGAAACTTTATTATGGTTTTGTGGGTTTATCTTTGCATCAACTGTCGTATTCAAGTGTTCAATAATCTAATTCAATGAAATTTAGACATCTATTAATTACCATATTTA
Source organism: Aquirufa sp. Wall-65K1 (assembly GCF_054558475.1). Classification (NCBI taxonomy): domain Bacteria; kingdom Pseudomonadati; phylum Bacteroidota; class Cytophagia; order Cytophagales; family Flectobacillaceae; genus Aquirufa; species Aquirufa sp. Wall-65K1. The sequence goes on from NZ_JBPXKD010000002.1 coordinate 288,571, forward strand.
GTCTGTTTTGCAGTACTATTTATGCCCAAAAAGCTACTTTAAGCGGATATATCAAAGATAGTTCAAACGGTGAAGGACTAATTGGAGCCAATGTTTACGTGAAGGAACTTAAAGTAGGAAATCAAAGTAATACCTATGGTTTTTACAGTTTAACGCTAGCTCCAGGAGAGTATACATTGGTTTTTTCTTACACTGGCTACGAAAGGGTGGAGAAAAAAATTCTTTTCTCTAATCAAAACCAGCAGTTTTCCATTGAATTAAAACCAGCCGATAGTGAATTAGCGGAAGTTCGGGTTTCGGCCAAAGCGGTAGACGAAAACGTGAAGAGTATAGAAATGTCTGTCAACAAAATTGATATAAAGACCATTAAAAGAATTCCTGCCTTATTGGGTGAAGTGGATTTAGTTAGAGCCATTCAATTATTACCGGGTGTTAGTACGGTAGGAGAAGGGGCTTCAGGTTTTAATGTTCGAGGGGGTGGGGTTGATCAAAATTTGGTTTTAATGGACGATGCACCTGTTTACAATTCATCGCACCTTTTTGGATTCTTTTCTGTCTTTAATCCTGACGCTGTCAAGGATGTCAAATTATTCAAAGGTGGTATACCTGCACAATATGGGGGGCGCGTTTCTTCCATTTTGGACGTCAAAATGAAAGAAGGTAATACCAAGAAATTAGAAGTGAATGGTGGTATAGGGGTTATTTTTTCCAGACTTTCCATAGAAGCTCCACTAATTAAGGATAAAGCTTCCTTTATTGTAGCTGCGCGCAGGTCATACATAGATATTTTGGCTAAGCCATTCCTTACCGGTAATAATGCCGATGCTCAATTTAATTTTTATGATTTAACAGCCAAGGTTAATTATAACATCAACTCAAAAAATACCGTCTTTTTATCGGGTTATTTCGGAAGGGATGTTTTCGGAACAGGCTTCGGATTTAATTGGGGGAATGGGACATTGTCTGCCAGATGGAATCACGTTTTTTCTAATAAGCTTTTTTTAAATGCGACCAGCTTCTACAGTAATTATGATTATTTATTAGATTCAGACTTAAAGAATAAGCGTCCCAATGATTCCTTTCGTTGGACTTCCAATATTGTTAATCTAAGTTTTAAACCGGATTTTACTTATTATATCTCTCCAGATAATACACTTACTTTTGGTGGTCAAATTCTTTCTTATGAATTTAAGCCTGGGCAGGCGGTAGCATCCTCCATTGGAGAGAAAAGGGAATTTGGGCAAGCTAATAAAAGGGGATTAGAAACATCTTTTTATGTAGGAAATGAATTGAAGTTTTCTCCTAAATTTTCTGCTCAATATGGTTTAAGGTATTCACATTATGATTATCAAAGTTTAGATGGTGAATATTATAATCGTATAGCTGTTCCCATGTCTGCCCAAAATCCTTCAGGATATGTTTTGCAGATCAATAAAGTAAATCCGGAACAGGTGATTGCCTCTTATGGTAATTTTGAACCCCGAATGGCCTTGAATTGGACATTGAATGAAGCAGCGTCCATAAAAGCTAGCTATAACCGTTTGTCGCAATATGTTCACTTACTGTCCAATACTGCTGCTTCTACGCCTTTGGATGTTTGGACAAGTTCAACGAATAATATCAAACCCCAAATTGCGGATCAGGTAGCTTTAGGATTTTTTAAGAACTACGGAGAAAGTGGAAATGATTACGAAGCATCTGTAGAGGTATATTACAAGAAAATGCAAAATCAAATCGATTACGCTGACAGAGCTAATTTATTTTTGAATCCTTATTTTGAAAAAGATTTATTATTTGGTGAAGGTAGAGCTTATGGATTGGAGTTTTTTGTGAAAAAGAACGTCGGAAAACTGACAGGTTGGATGAGTTATACCTTAGCTAGAACAGAAAGAAAGATTGATGGTATAAATAACGATGAATGGTATACCAGTCGATATGATCGTACTCATACCTTAAATTTGATAGGGCAATATGCCTTGAGTGATAAATGGTCCTTTGGGGCAAATTTTGCTTATATAACTGGTGTTCCATATTCCATACCAGTTCAAAAATATATATATGAGGGCATAGCCTATCCACAGACTTTACCCGGTACCCGTGGAAATATCCGAGTTCCAGATTATCATCGTTTAGATATTTCGGCTACCAAGAAAAATAAAAAGGGATTATTCGGAAAAGGAACATCTGAATGGGTATTCTCGGTCTATAACTTGTATAATCGCAAGAATCCTTTTTCTGTTTATACCCGTCCTAATGAAACAAATGCAGCTCAAACAGAGGCGGTTCAATTATCCATTATTGGTTCATTCGTTCCAGCGGTAACTTATAACTTCTCGTTCTAATATGAAAAATAAAGCTATTTATATCTTAAGTATTTTATTGACTGTACTACTTAGTTCTTGTGAGGACGTTGTTCAATTAGAAAGTCCAAGGTCCAATAATTACCTGGTAGTAGAAGCAACATTGACTAATCTACCAGGACCTCAAAAAATTATTTTATCTAAGTCGCAAGCTTATTTTGATAATTCTGTGAGTCCAAAAATCAGTGGAGCAGAAGTTAAAGTTAGAGATAACGCAGGTCAAGAATATGTATTCCTGGAGCAAAAAGACCAGGCAGGTACTTATGTTTGGCAACCTAAATCTCCTACGGATATACTAGGTAAAATGGGAATGACCTATCAATTAGCAATCAATTGGTCCAACGAGCAATTTACCGCTTCTGCCACCATGCGACGAGTGCCACTAATTGATTCTTTGTTGTATCAGTTTGATGAGGCTTCAGGAAGACAACGTGGTGATGATAAGCCTAAAGAAGGATATGATGCTCAGTTTTTTGCCAAAGACTTTTTGGGATTAGGTGACTGCTACCGGGTTAAGACCTATAAAAATGGAAAGCTTTTTAATGATCCTTCCAATATTTCTGTCATTTATGATGGTGCATTTCAACAAGGAGCAGCTTCCGATGGATTGGTGTTTAATTTACCAATTCGTAGATCCATCTCCCCTGAGTTGTATGTTGAGAATGATTCCATTAAAGTGGAGTTGTATTCGATTTCCCAGGATCAATATAATTTCTATTCTCAAGCTAGATTGGAATTGAATAATGCAGGATTATTCTCTCGACCAGCAGCCAATATTCCTACGAATATTCAAAATCTAAAAAGTAATTCATCTATTCAAGGTGCAGGATGGTTCGGAGTTTCTGCTGTTAGTGTTATTGCCACTAAAGTTGATCCCAAAAAGGCTAGAAAAGGTTTGAAATAAGCTACTCGAAATTAATGTACAAGGTGACATTATGGGTGTTCAGTCGACTTACTTTGAAATAAGGATTCGTTGAAACAGACGGAGCTGAATACAGGTTTGCCAAACCATGTGAAAATCTAATTTCAGGGGTAAATTTGAAATACTTAAAAAAACTCTCGAAGCCAAAACCATATTCTAATGCAAAATCTACAGTTTGAGCACTTAAAGCAGCACTATTTTTTTTCACATTAGCCTCAACTCCAAACTTCGATCCAGCCAAAACATACATTCGGTGATTCATTCTTCGAATGGATTTGAATTTTAATAAAACCGGTATTTCGAACCAAGTAGATTCTCTTGTGATGTTCAGTTCCTCTTTAGGTTGTATAAAAGTAACTTCTCTGTCATAAAGTGCAATATTCACTCCAGATTTTAATTCCAAAAATCGATTAAAGGAATAATTGGCCAAGCCTCCAATTTGAAATCCAAAATTTCTAGGGGAAATAGAGGGGGATAGACTAGGATCAGCCTCCATGCTGAAATTGGTTGAGCTTAATCCAAAAAGGAATCCAAAGTGTACTCTTTTATCGTCGTAAAACTCATTATTAATACGGATGTATTTATTCCCTTGTGCTAAGGAAAAAAAGCCAATCATACTGAAAATGAAGAGTAGAAAAGGTTTTTTCAATTTTCTATTTTAATTTTTGGCCTAAATAAATGGAGCAAATACCGCCCGTCATAGGAATCCATTGAGTGTTGGTATAGCCCACCCGTTTATAAATATCTAGGAAGTCTTGACCATCCGGAAAGGCTTGAACAGACTCTGGTAAATAAGTATAAGCTGCAGGGTCTTTGGATATCATTCTCCCTAATAGAGGCAAGATAAATTTCGAATAAAAGGCATATAACTGCTTCATAGGGAATTTTCTAGGATTGGAAAATTCTAGTATTAAACAATATCCACCTGGTTTTAGGACACGCAACATATCACTTAAACCCCTTTCTAGGTTTTCATAATTACGCACCCCAAAACTTACCGTTATGGCATCGAAACTCTGATCAGAGAAAGGTAATTTTTCTGAATCACCTAGTTGTAAATGGATTTTATCCTCCAAACCCATTTTTTTGATTTTCTCAATTCCAAAGTCTAACATTCCTTGAGAAATATCCACCCCAATGATTTTTTCTGGCTGAATTTTTAAGGCTTCAATGGCAAAATCACCCGTTCCAGTGGCGATATCGAGTAAGGATTTGATACCCTTATTCTTTAATAAATTAATCGCTTTTTTCCTCCAAATGATATCGATTCCTCCACTAAGTAAATGATTTAAGAAATCATACTTTGGCGAAATGGAATTAAACATTTCTGCTACTTGTTCCTTTTTTCCTTGCGATTGATTTTTGTAGGGTACTACCATTTTTGATTGATTGCTTTATTTCCAAACGTAATTTAATGCCATTTGTTTCTGCAAATTACCAAAATTATTTGGTTAGGCGGCAGCCATTTTGAATACAGCTACCAATATCCACATGAGAGTAAAGCTTATCAGCATGGAAAAATTCACCAATGCACCTGCAATGGAGGTGTCAAAATTTAATTCATCGGAATAGGTAATGAGTGTCATACCTACGGGTAATATGATGCATATTAACATCATATTTCTAAAGTGGGAATCAAAGGGAAGACTGTAAAACAATAATAAACCAATCGATAGCCCCAATAAATAACGTATTCCTAGCACTTGGAATACTTTTAAAAATGATTTTTTGGGAAGTCTAACACTGAAATAAATCCCCATCAGTAATAGCACCAAGGGTTTATTTCCTTGGGCAATTGTATCAACGATACTGGTTAGGAAAACAGGCAATGGGATTTCAGCTACATTGACAATTAAACCTATCACCATGGCTTGAAAAGGGAAAAGCGACATAATGCGCTTAAAAACATGCTTCCACATATTACCTTTTTTTGCTTGGGCAGAAAGATAATTTCCCATGCCATAGGTAAGGATGAAATTGATAAATGAATTGCCAATATCAAACATGGCCGCATACGTTAAGCCTTTCCAACCCCAAATTCCCTCAATCAATGGATAAGCGAATAAACCTAAATTATAACCCGAGCATCCCATGGTTAAGATTCCTCGATATTCGGGACCTTCTTTTTTGAAAATATGAAATCCAACAAAGGAACAAAGTATGGCAAATAATATACAGATCAGTGGTAACCACAAAAGCTCTGAAGTAAATTCTACTTTGATCATGGTGGTGAAAACCAAAGCAGGGAAAGTGGTGTGCATTAAAAACTTTGATATGTTTTTAGCATCATGGGTAGTAACATATCCTAGACTTTTTAAGGTGTAGCCTATGGAAATGACAACTAATGCTGATCCAAAAACAAAATTGGGGGAATTCATGCTTGAATGGGAGGCTTAGGTAAGGATATCCGGAAAGTACTACCCTTATTAATTTCGGTTGATTTCAAAATAAGTTTTCCCTCATGATAGTTTTCCACAATTCGTTTGGCCAGGGTGAGCCCTAAACCCCATCCTCTTTTTTTAGTACTAAAGCCTGGAGAAAATATTTTGGACATATTTTTATTGGAAATACCTTTCCCACTATCCGTAATATCGATATAGATTAGATTGTTCTTGCCTTCTGATAGTACAATTTGTATATCTCCGCTTCCACTCATGGCATCCACTCCATTTTTGCAAATGTTCTCTATTACCCACTCAAAAAGATAGCGATTGACCTTTGCTAGTTGATCCGGCGCCAGCATACTAATCACTTCAATATGTACTTTACTTGATATTCGGTTTTTTAAATATTGCAGGAAAGTGTTAATTAACTCTTCTAAATTTTCCTCTTTCAAAATAGGAGCTGAGCCTATATTAGAAAAACGCGTGGTAATGGTTTCTAGGCGTTGAATATCCTTACTTAATTCAATAACAATGTTGGGATCCACCTTGGGTTCATTTCTTAAAATTTCAACCCAGGCTGTCAGCGATGAGAGGGGAGTACCTAATTGATGAGCAGTTTCTTTTGCCAAACCTACCCATACTCGGTTTTGTTCCGCTCTTCTTGAATAGGAGAAAAAGATATAGCCTAAGAATCCAATAATCAGGACAACAAGTAATTGAGAGAGGGGATAGTACCGTAATAACTTTAACAATTTTGAATTTCCATAATAGATGTATTCTTTCTGAAAACCCATGTCCATTTCAATGGGTTTATTGTTTTCAGCAATAATTTCAGCTAGTTTTTGCTTAAGCATGAGCTGCTTTGCCTCCGTGGGAAGCTGGTTGGGCATGGAGATATTGATGGAATTTAAATGTCCGGATCCATCTTTCCATATCACGGGAATGGTATTGTTCTCATTAATTTTTTTAATTCTTTCGAAAAAGAAATTAATATCCGCATTCTCATCACTGGTCATGACATAGCGGATAGTCTCTGCATATAATTCAATTTGTTGCTTTTCTCTTTCCTCTAATTTGGTAACTAATCCATCAGTAAAGTACAGTGAAAATCCAGCCATGAATACACAAACAGCAAAAAAAGCCACCTTAAGCCAAGTGTCGCGGTTATAAAAGGCTAGAGGTAAGGAGACTTCTTTGAACATGGTATTTTTTTTCGAACCTAAAAAAGGCTATTCATCACAAAATAGTCACCGTTTATCCAAAAATCAAAAAAAAAGTTTCTAAGGTACTATGCAATACAAAGTACCTTACGTAGTTTTGTATCACATTAAAACACAGAAACCGATGGATATTGAAAATGCCAAGGTGCAGATGAGGAAAGGAATTTTGGAATTCTGTATTCTGCAGATTATTTCGCGAGGCGAGGTGTACGCATCCAACATGTTGGAAGAATTAACCTCTGCAAAAATTATGGTCGTGGAGGGAACCTTATATCCTCTGTTAACCCGCTTGAAAAATGCTGGTTTTTTAGATTACAAATGGGTGGAATCCTCCTCAGGCCCGCCGCGTAAATATTACGTATTAACAGAAAAAGGAGGAGAATTTTTAGAAGAACTTCATTTAACATGGGATGAATTACAAGGATCTGTACTTCAGATAACCAATCCCGCCACCCCCAATTCATAAATCTATCATTGTATGAAAAAGACCCTATCAATTAATATCGCAGGGATTATCTTCCACATTGAGGAGGATGCGTTTGCCACATTGGATGCATATATCAAGTCCATCCATGCATACTTCGAGAATTTCGAAGGTTCAAAAGAAATTATTGCTGACATTGAAGCAAGAATAGCCGAGAAATTCTGGGGTATTCGGGAAGATGAAAAAACGGAAGCTATATCCTTGGATCATGTAAATGCCTTAATTGCATCATTAGGTACTGTGGCTGATTTTCAGGCATTGGAAAGCGAAGAGGACAAAAAAGAGAATAGTTCTTCCAGCTCATATTCAAAGCAAACTGAAAACACCATTCCTCAGCAAAAAGTATTTAGAAGAGATTTGTCAAGAAAAATGATTGGTGGTGTAGCTTCAGGTTTGGCTCGCTATCTACATGCTGATCCCATCTGGGTACGTTTGTGTATGATCGTTGGATTTTTTGGACTAATCCCATTGTTTCATGCAGCAAATGTTATTTTCTGGGGCTATATCATTTGTTGGATTGCGATTCCAGGTGAAATAAACCTGGAAGAAGATAAATCCTTTCGCAAATTTTACCGCGACCCAGAAAAGAAGGTAATCGGTGGTGTAATCGCTGGATTTTCAGCTTACACGGGATGGGATTTAGGATTATTGCGAGTTTTAGCTGTTCTATCGGTCTTGTTTTTTGGATCAGGAATTGTGGCCTACCTGGTGATATTAGTGATATCACCAGAGGCTAAAACCCTGACAGATAAAATGGAAATGACCGGTGAGCCGATCACCTTGGAAAACATTGAAAACAACATCAAAAAGAATTTCCAAAAAGAAGGTGAGGCAGAAGAAAGTGCTTTAACTCGTATCTTATTAGTGCCTTTCCGACTAATTGCCGCTTTCTTTGGCGCATTTAAAGGTTTTTTTATTGCCATTCGATGGATTGTTCAAATAGCCTTTGGAATCATTTTAACCGTATTTGGTTTAGGAAGTATCATCGCTTTAATTACGGTTTCGTCGGTAGGATTTTCTGGTTTAGATCATGGACAAGTTCAAATTGCTTTTGGAGAAGCCATTCCCCTATACTTATTAGCAAATGATTTGCCTTCCTGGACTTATTTAGCCTTTATCGCAGCCATTTTGCCTATTTTAGTTTCTATCATTATCTCTGGTATTTCATTATTAGCCAACCGTAAATTTTATAATAGAACCTATAAATACATTGCTACTACTCTTTGCATCATTGGTTGGGTGGGCTTATTTGTAGCCTTGCCTACTGTAGGAAGAAATTTTTCTAGAACAGCTTCTGTGAATCAAGTGAAAGATATTTCCCTTACAGCAAAACCATTTGTCTTTGATGTGAAAAAAGAATCTCAAGAATCTATTTGGGAAAAGATGCTCGGAAGCCGTGAATTGGTTGATGAGATTTTGGATGATGAAGATTTGCATGATTATAACCGTGAAGGTTTTACTCGGGCACAAATCACCATCGAAGGATATTCAGGAACGAGCATTCAAGTCATTGAGTTTTCTAAATCCAACGGTAAAGATCGTTTAGATGCAGAAAAAAATGCCCGAAGTATCAAGTATGATTATGCTGTTCAAGGCGACAAAATTTTGTTCGATAGTCATTTTGGAATTACTAATCAGCGATTCAGAAATCAACGACTTCGTGTGAAGGTATTAATTCCATTTGGACAAAGTTTTGGAATGACCCGTGATTTTGCTACTTACATTGAAAACGAAATTGATGGTGGATATTTCAACGAAAGCAATGGAGACTTATTTGTAGGTTCCATGTGGAATTTTACTCCAGAAAAGGGATTGACTTGTCTTAATCGTGAGCCTATTGAGGATAATAATGAGTCATTCCAGGATGATCGCTCAAATGATGAGCTAGGAGCTAATTTTTCTATCAGTAAGGATTTGGAAAATTTCCAAAGCATTGAAGCCTTGAATACAGAGGGAGCTAGCATTCAAATTGTTCCAGGAGATAAATATGTTATTCGGTTTGAAGGAAATGATAAACCTAGTTTTGTAACGGAAGCCAAAGTGGTCAATGGTGTTTTGAAATTGGACAAAGTTCAATCAGGAGTACAAATTGAAATACAGTCGCCAAAGCTTTCAAAAGTTGAGTTAGGAGGCAATGCCCGAACAGAAATAAAAGGATTCAATCAAGCTAAACTAGAAGTGGTTTTACATGACTTTCATAGTGTGAATGTAGATGGGACTACGGATTTATTGGTGGCATCTACGGACCAAAATGCTGAGCTTATAGCACCTAATTTAATTGTTCAAAAGGCAGTGGTATCACTAAAAGACCAATCTAAAATGGATTTACATGTCATTAAAAATTTGACGGGTAGTAAATCGGCAGATGCACAATTGGTTTACCCGAACATGAATAATCTAAAGGTGATCTTAAAAACACAAAAATAAAATAATGTACATGCAACCTTTTTACTAAAGCGTTCATCTTATCTACATTCCAAAATAATAAACACATGAAAACAAAATTTCAATTATTCATTTTTCTAGGAGCATTATTTATGTCGGTAGTGGCATTGGCATCTCCAGAGGATTTTTCAAAAAAATTCAAAGTATCGGGTTTTCAAAATTTAGACTTAGGTCATGCTTTTGAAATTAAAGTAAGCAAAGGAAGCGCTTATTCCTTGGCCGCATATGGTCGCCAGGAAGACGTTGAAGACTTAGAAGTAGACATCGATGGAAATACCTTGAAGGTATATTATAAGGATAGAAATTGGGGATTTAATTGGGGTAAAAACCGTAAGAGAGTCAAAATCGTAATCACTATGCCTCGTTTAGCTAATGCTGAGTTTTCTGGAGCCTGTAAAGTTGATGTAGAGGGATTTTCAAATGAAGAACAAATGAATTTGGTATTTACGGGTGCCTCCAAAGGTCAATTAACCCAGATTAATGCCGATAAATTAAACCTTGAATTATCCGGTGCATCTAAGCTTAATGTGAGTGGTCGTGCGGGTAAATTAAATGTAGACGCATCTGGTGCAAGTCACTTAGAAGGTAGCAATTTAATGGCTCGTGATACGGATGTAGAGGCCAGTGGAGCAAGTCACGTTAGTATTCAAAGTCAAAAAACCTTACGAGTTGAAGCCTCTGGTGCTTCCAAAGTATCTTACAGGGGTGTACCCAACATTTCAAAAGATTTGTCAGGAGCAGCCTCGATTAACCAAGTAAACTAGTTTTTTTCCCCAGCGGGTATTCTAAAATTCAGTTGATTGCTCGCTGGTGGAACAGGACATGCATATTCCGGGTTGTACGCACAAAACGGAAAGTAAGCCAAATTAAAATCCGCCTTAAGTATTTTACCGTTTAGATTTATTAGGGGTATATCTAAGTACCTACCGCCTCCATAGGTTTCTGTGGGGGCGGTTTTGTCTTTAAACGGAAGAAAAAAGTCCCCATTATCATGTTGATATAATTTCAATCGGACATTTTGCCCATTTATTTGAGCTTTAATATCTCCTATATATATGATTTCTTCCTTCGTACCGTCGCTCATCGGCATGGAAATTTTTTCAACCTGCTTATTTTTTTCTAATTCAAATTCAATTTTCCAAGCGCTCTCGTATGGGAAATAATGTAAACCTATAAAGGATTCTTTATCCTTTATAGGCGAATCTTCTTGTTCTTTCATGGAAATATCTTTTTCTTTTCGATATTTCACGAGGGCCAAAGAATCCTCTTGAGACTTAGTGACCTTATTGGTTTCATTTTTTGGAAGACTGATGAACACCAAGACGATGGCGCCAAGTATAAGAATCAAAATCCATTTATTGAATTTCATAAGATTGGGTGTAATTTTGAATTTAGGCAAAAATATAAAAATTAATTCGATGTTTACAGGCATAGTGGAGGCCATGGGTACCTTAGAGAATCGCTTCGTTCAAGGAACTAATATTGATTTTTGGTTTAGTTCTCCTTTTACTCATGAATTGAAAATAGATCAATCCTTGGCCCATAATGGGGTTTGTCTAACAGTTGTTGAAATTAAAGACAAGCAATATCGAGTAACAGCCATTGAAGAGACCTTGAATAAAACTAATTTAGGAGATTTGACTTTTGGTCAAAAAGTTAATTTGGAGCGTTGTCTTGCTGCTACAGGCCGATTTGATGGTCATATCGTACAAGGACATGTAGATACGAAAGGTATTTGTACCCAAATTATTGCCAAAGAAGGTTCTTGGGAATACTATTTTGATTACCCTCCATCCACAGCGCACATTACGGTTAGCAAAGGTTCAATTTGTGTCAATGGAACTAGTTTAACGGTTGTTCATTCAGGCCAACATGATTTTTCTGTTGCCATCATTCCTTATACCTATGAAAATTCCGTCTTTCATCAATTGAAGGTAGGCGATTCCGTTAATTTAGAATTTGATATTGTCGGAAAATATGTTCAAAAAATGTTAGCTAGCCAATAATCGAGCTATGGCATGATTGACTTGATCAAATCCAAAACGTTGATATGCCGTATCTTTTTGAGCTTGAATTAAATCAAGGCCTAAATTTCCAATACTTCCTAAATGCGTATGGTTGAGATTTCGTTGGCTACCATCAAACTGTTTTTCTTCAATCATTTTACCAATTTGCTGGTATGCTTCCCGGAAAGGAACACCTTGTACCACCAAGCGATTTACTTCTTCCACACTAAAAAGTAAATCGTATTTATCATGATTTAGTAAATCCGATTTCACCTTCATGTGCTCTACTAGGTAATGGGTAATTTCCAAGCCATCTAAGATTTCTTCGATAGCCGGCATTAATAATTCTTTCGTCAATTGAAACTCCCTGTGATAGCCTGAAGGTAAGTTGCTTGTCAATAAGTGTAATTGATTAGGTAGGGCTTTTAATTTATTGGCTTTTCCTCTTAGAAGCTCAGCTACATCTGGATTCTTTTTATGCGGCATGATGGAGCTGCCGGTAGTAAGTGAATCCGGGAGTTCTATAAATCCAAAATTTTGTGAGTTGTATAGGCAAACGTCCATGGCCAATTTACTTAAGGTACTGGCTATTTGGCTAATGGCAGTTAGAAGGTAAAATTCTGTTTTACCTCTAGACAATTGGGCATTGACCACATTGACATGCGGGCTTTCAAAACCTAATAAATCAGTTGTTAATTGGCGATCTAAAGGGAAAGAAGAGCCATATCCAGCGCCAGAACCAAGTGGGTTTTTATTGGCTAGGCGGAAGGCGGCTTCTAACAATTCAACATCTTCCACTAAACTCTCCGCATAAGCGCCAAACCATAATCCAAAGGAAGAGGGCATGGCGATTTGCAAATGGGTATAGCCTGGAAGTAAATCTTTTTTATGCGCTTCACTTTTTTGAAGTAGAAGATTAAAGAGCTTTTCTACTGCTTCGGCAATTTCTTGGATTTCAGCGCGCATGAATAATTTCAGGTCAACCAAAACTTGGTCATTTCTGGAACGTCCCGCATGAATTTTCTTACCTAAATCACCTAGTTTTTTGGTCAATAAGTATTCAATTTGTGAATGAACATCCTCCATTCCTGGTTCAATTTCAAAGTCGCCAGCCTCAATGGAAGCTAAAATGACTTTCAACTCACGACATAAGGGACTTAATTCTTCCTTTTTTAAAAGGCCTACCTCTGCCAACATGGTAATATGGGCCAATGAACCCAATACATCATAACGAGCTAATTGTAAATCATAAATAGGATCATTCCCTATTGTAAATTTTTCAATTTTAGCATCTGTCGTCTGATTTGCTTTTTGCCAAAGTTTTGCCACGTTTCTTATGATTTATGTTGGTATTGAATACTGGTTTCTACTAATAAATTTTGGTAGGTTTGGATACCTTGTTTGATTTCATCCAAGTAAATAAATTCATCAGCCGTATGTGATCTGCCCGAATGCCCCGGTCCGATTTTCACTGATGGACATGCCAATAGTGACTGATCAGAAAGGGTAGGAGAGCCAAAGCTTACAATGCCCAATTTCTTGGCTGCTTGGCAAACAACATGATCTTCATCGATTTGACTAGGTTGTAATCGGATGGATCTTGGTGTTAAAACGGAGCTTAATTCATTTTGTAATATCTTCAAAATTTCCTCTAAGGTATAACATTCATTCACCCGACAGTCGATGGTAAATTCACAGGTGTCTGGAATGACATTATGCTGCTTACCCGCATGAATGATAGTAACCGTCGATTTTACAGGTCCTAATACCGGAGATACTTTTTCAAATTGAAAATTTTCAATTTTCTCAATGTCTTTCATTGCCACATAAATGGCATTAATGCCCTCATTTCTAGCCGCATGGCCAGCTTTTCCATGCGCCACTGCATCAATGACCATAAGTCCTTTTTCCGCAATGGCTAGCTGGCAATCCGTAGGTTCACCCACGACGGCCCAATCAATTTGAGGGAAGTCGGGGGAATTGATTAAAGCTTCAATGCCATTTTTACCTGAAATTTCCTCTTCAGCTGTAGCAGCTATCAGAAGGTTGAAAGGTAAATTTTTCTCTTGATAAAAGGAACAGAATGTTTGAATTAAACAAACTAAACTAGCACCTGCATCATTGGCACCAAGTCCAATTAGTTTACCATCTATTTCTGTAGCCTTCCAAGGGTCAAATGTCCAAGAGGCATTTGCCTTCACTGTATCGTGATGAGAATTTAGTAAAACAGTTGGCTTATTTGGGTCAAAATGGGCATTTTTTGCCCAAACATTATTTAAAAATAAATGGGATTCAATGCCTTTACGCGTGAAAAAATCTTGGATAATTTTAGCCGTACCGGCTTCTTCTTTGCTCAATGATGGACAAGCAATCAATTGAGAAAGTAGCGATTTAGCTTCTAAAAAATCCGATTCTTTATACATTTATGCGCTAATTAAAGTGCCACCGCCAGGGTTTAATACTTGACTGGCATGGCAAAGTTTGACGGTATGGACACCTTGTGAAATGGCTTTTAAAGCATTTTCTAGTTTGGGTATCATTCCCGCAGTCACGATTCCACTCTCTTTTAATTCCAAAAAAGAGTTTTGGTTAATGTGGGAGATGACGGAATTATCATCATCAGGATTACTTAAAACCCCATTTTTTTCGAAGCAATAGGTTAACGTAACCTCGAAAAAATCGCTTAATGCTATGGAAATAGCTTGTGCCATGGTGTCTGCATTGGTATTCAATAAATGCCCTTGTTTATCTGCTGTAATGGGGGCAAAAACGGGGCAATAGCCTTGATGTATAAAAGTACTCAAAGCCTGTGCATTGACATGTTCAATATCTCCTACCCAACCATAGTCAATAGGTGTAGGATTTCTTTTTTTACTTATCACTAATCCAGCATCTGGTCCCGTAAAACCGATGGCGTTCTTATGTTTAGCTTGCAATTGGGCTACCATGGATTTATTGATCCATCCTGCGTACACCATGGTGACTACCCGTAAACTGGCAGAATCTGTGACACGGCGCCCATCAATCATTTGACTGTTAATACCCAATTCTTTAGCCATTTCAGTCGCAATCTTACCTCCACCATGAATCAGTACAATTGCTTCTGGAATGCTTGCTATGTCCGCTAAAAACGCTTCTAATAGGCTAGGGTTATCAATCACATTACCCCCAATTTTAATTACTTGAAGCTTTGGTAAAATATGACTCATAGCATTAGAATAAATAAGGGCTTTCTTTTTTCGCAAGAGATAATAACATCTCTTTTAAAACAGTTTGAGCGGCCCAAACGCGATTTCCCGCCTGCTGAATTACAATTGAATGATCTGAATCTAATACGGCATCTTCTACCACCACATTTCTGCGAACGGGTAGGCAATGCATGAATTTGGCTTGATTGGTCAATTTCATTTTTTCCATCGTTACCATCCAAGCAGGATCCGAGTTCAAAATTTTTCCATATTCTTGGTAGGAAGACCAGTTCTTGGCATAGATGAAATCAGCTCCTTCAAAGGCCTCTTTTGGATCATGGCAAATACGAGCGTTACCACTAAATTCGGGTGCCAATTCGTATCCTTTGGGATGTGCGATGGTAAAATCAACATCTGAATGATTCATCCATTCAGCAAAAGAATTAGGCACACACTGAGGTAAGGCTTTCACATGTGGGGCCCAGGTTAAGACAACTTTTGGTCTTGCTGTTTTTTTATGTTCTTGAATCGTAATTAAATCCGTTAAAGACTGTAATGGATGTCGGGTGGCCGACTCCAAACTTAAAATGGGTCTACCTGTATATTTCATGAATTGATTCAATACCAATTCAGAGTAGTCTTCCTCACGGTTTACTAAGCTAGGGAAGCTTCGCAAACCTACGATGTCACAGTATTGACCAATAACTGCCGCAGCCTCTGACACATGTTCTGCTTTATCACCATTCATGATGACCCCTTCGTTCATTTCTAATTGCCATGAATCAGCTCCTACGTTCATGACCATAACATTCATTCCTAAATTTTGGGCAGCCTTTTGGGTAGATAATCTGGTTCTTAAACTTGAATTAAAGAACAGCAATCCGATGGTTTTATTCTTGCCGATGAAACAATCAGAATGGGGAGCTCTTTTCATTAATAGCGCTTCATTGACCAATTGAGGAATGTTGTAAGCGTCATGGATGGAGGTGAAATGATGCATATGATAGGGTCCTTTGGGACTTTAAGCATTTATAATTCAGTAAAATTACCGAAAAATGCTCGAAAGGAAATAAAATAGGAGAATTATGTTCGATTGACCTGAATGAGCCGTTTCCAAGTGAAAACTTCCATCCCCTCAGGTTGCATTAATTTCTTTTGTCCTGTTTTTACAAAATCATTTTTTAATAGGACGGATTGAGAAGCTAGGTTATCTATGGGAGTCTCGGCGACGAGATAGTGAAGTCCTTGATCCTGACTGGCCCATTGTATGAGGTATTGTAAGGCTTCACTGGCATAGCCATGACCCCTGAATTTTTTATCCAAACAATATCCAACCTCAGTGAAGCCCTGATCGTTAGGAAGTCCAGCCATACCAATTCCCCCTATAGAGCAGGACTTTTCTGTTAGGATTATTTCCCAATTTGTGTACCAAATAAAATCGAAGGGAAATTTTTTAGTCATCGGAAGCCAATAGTCTTGTAAGGCCATTTGGGTTTCTTCTTGAAAAAAAGCTTCTATTTCCCAGGTATTATGTTGTAAACCTATTTGAATTTCTAGGGCATCACGGCCCTGGTCTGCCCAAATTGTCAATAAGGAATGGTCAAGCGGAATTAATTGTAAACGTGGTGTTTTAATAGCAATCATGTTTTATTGACGTTTTGCATCAGTGAAATTGACCTACAAATTATGACTATTGGTCGCAAAAAAGAAATTACTCAATGGAATTACTTCAGTTTTGCATTCGATTTTACAGGTATAAAATCAAAAGCCAATACGTAAAAAAATTATGAAAAAATTATTCGCCCTTATTGCCTTAGTAGTATGTGCTTTACAGCTTAACGCACAGGTTCCTGCTGGAGGACCTGGTGCACCAGCTCGAAGAGAAGCAGCAGCTCCAACTGGAGGAGCATCAGGCGCACCAGTTCGAAGAGATGCAGCAGCAGCTCCAGTGGTAGCAACTCCCAAAGGTTCAGCTAAAATTGTGGGTTATGCCTTAGATTCAACAGACAACAAACCTGTAGAATTTGCCTCAGTGGCTTTAATCAATAAAGCGACCAATAGACCAGTAGATGGTACGGTGGCCGATCAGGTGGGTAAATTTACTTTGACTAAAGTTGCGGTAGGCAGCTATAAAATAGTGATTTCTTTCTTGGGTTATGAAAGCAAGACCATTTTCATGGACATAACCGCCAAAAAAGATGATCATGATTTGGGAGTAATCAAAATGCAGTCTTCTACTAAGATGTTACAGGAAGTAACTGTTGAAGGCCAAAGAGCTATGATTGAAGAAAAAGTTGACCGTACGGTTTACAATGCCGAGCGTGATCAAACCAATCGTGGTGGTGATGCGACAGATGTATTAAAAAAGGTGCCGATGTTATCTGTCGACTTAGACGGAAATCCTTCGCTCCGTGGTTCTACTAATATTAGGGTATTAATTAATAACAAGCCTTCTTCCATCATGGCATCCAATGTGGCTGATGCTTTGAAGCAGATTCCGGCCGATATGATTAAAACGGTTGAGGTTATTACTTCACCTTCCGCTAAATATGATGCTGAAGGATCGGCAGGTATCATCAATATTGTTACCAAGAAAAATACCTTACAAGGTTTAACCTTGGGTTTTGATAGTAGCGTGGGAGTTCGTGGTTCCAATTTATCTTTGAACGGTAATTTCCGCAATAAGACTTGGGGTATGTCATTGGGAGGCTTTGGTCGTTCTCAGTATAATGTGACAGGAAAGTATGAAAATATGCAAACCACTAGAAGCCAAGGAGCAGAAACAATCAATGTTCAAACAGCAGAAAGTAGAACTAATAATTTATTTGGTAATTATCAGATAGGTTTTGATTGGGACATCAATAAGCACAATTCCATCACGGCTTCATCCAGATTTGGAGTAAGAAATGGAAATAACTACCAAGATAACTTGCAGCAGATTCGCAATGGTGTTTTAACTAGTTTGAGAAATACAAATTCTTCGGATATGTCAGGTAATGTGGATTTGAATATTGACTATTCTCATACCTATGATACTCCACAAAAAGAGTTTAGCATTTTGTCCATGTATAGCCGTAGTAATCGTACAAGTGATTTCTATAACGATATCATGAATCCAAATGCCACAATGAGTCAAATCATGAGTTCGATTAAAAATGAGAACTTGGCATATAATGAAGAGGCTACTTTCCAATTGGATTATCAGACACCTATCCTTAAAAATCAAATGATTGAATTTGGAGGAAAAGGTATCATAAGAAATGCATCTTCTGATTATAAGTCATTTATTAACCCAACAGGTAATAATCTAGCGGGTTATAACCAAGTGAATTTGGCTACTTTACCAACCAACGTTTTTGATTATAATCAAAATATTTGGGGTACTTACGCTTCTTATACCTTAACCACTAAAAACAAATGGAGTGTTAAAGCTGGAGCTCGTTATGAGCATACAGATATTTCGGCTAGTTTCTTGAAGAAAGAAGGTCAAAACTTGTCTATTCCTCCTTATGGGGTTTTTGTACCAAGTTTTAATATGTCTAAGACTTTTAAATCAGGAACTTGGAGATTTAGTTATAATAAACGAATTCAGCGTCCATCGGTTCAATTCTTGAATCCAAACGTGAATTCTACTAACCCATTGAACATTTCAACGGGTAATCCAAATTTGGCTCCGGAGTTTACCAATAACTTTGAAATAGGTTATAGTAAGTATATCAAGTCATTTTATATTTCATCTGCAGTATTCGTAAGAAATACGACGGGTGCCATTAACCAAATTCGCCAGGTAATTGGAGATACGGTGAAGACACGTTCGGTGAACATTGGAAATGAAGATGCTTATGGATTGAACTTAAATATCAATGCTAATTTAACCAACCGATTGATGATTGGTGGAGGTGCTGATTTTTCTTATTTGAAATTGGCTAACAATGTACCTGATCCATTATTGAATGCTAAGAATGAAGGCTTAGTTTCTAACTTCCGTATTTTCGGTAACTACAATTTAGGCGGAGGCTGGGGAGCTCAATTGTTCTCTTTCTACCGTGCTAATGAAATACAGTTACAGGGTAAGCGTGGTGGATTTGGAATTTACAGCTTAAGTTTCAAAAAGGATTTCAAGAACAAAAAGGGTAGCGTAGGATTCGGTGCTGAAAACTTCTTCACATCTGAAATGGTCATTCGTAGTGAAACAAATACCCCAGTTATCTCACAAGTAGGATTCAACACCATGCGCAACATGAACTTCAAAGTTAATTTCTCCTACAGAATTGGAAAAATGACATTTGGAGGAACAAAAAGAAAGAAATCCGTAAATAATGATGATCAGAAAGACGGAGGAGGAGATGCAACACCACAGCCAGTACAAGCTCAGCCAATGGGAATGCCAGGTGGAGGAAGAATGGGCGGCGGAGGCGGCGGAATGGGTGGCGGACCTAGATAAGATTTTGTTTTAAAGTAGTTTAGTGCTTAAAGCTGGAAACCGATGGTTTCCAGCTTTTTATGCTTTTATAAATTGAGGTAGTTTATTATACTCGGCTTACTTATTTCTTTCAATGGTATATCCCAATAAATCATGAAGAGAATTCCGATACGGTGATTCTGGGAATTTATGTAAGATATCTCTGGCTTCTTGAGCAAACTCGTGCATTCGTTGGGTGGCATATTCTAATCCACCGGTATTTTTGACAAATTCAATGACTTCACGAATGCTTTTTGGGTTTTCAGAATCGTTTTTGATTAAATGAATAATCCTCTTTTTAGTACTGGAGGTGGTGTGTTGTAAAGAGTAAATTAATGGTAAGGTCATTTTTTTCTCTTTGATATCAATACCTAGTGGTTTACCGATTTCGGCGTCACCATAATCAAAAAGGTCATCTTTAATTTGAAAGGCTACCCCTACACGATCACCAAAGTCACGTGCTATTTGAACATATTCCTCACTAGCCCCCACGGATTGTACACCTACGGCACAACATGCGGAAATGAGTGTGGCTGTTTTTTTTCGAATAATATCAAAATAGATATCCTCCGTAATGTCAAGTTTCCGAGCTTTTTCTATTTGGAGTAATTCCCCTTCAGACATTTCCCTTACCGCTGTTGAAACAGATTTAAGTAGATCAAAATCATCATTTTCAATGGAAAGAAGTAATCCTTTGGAAAGTAAATAATCACCTACTAAAACAGCAATTTTATTTTTCCAAATGGCATTGATGGAAAAAAAACCACGGCGGTAATTAGAATCATCTACTACATCATCGTGCACTAACGTGGCTGTATGTAATAATTCGATTAGTGCTGCTCCTCGATGTGTTTTTTCATTAATTTCACCCATAACTCCCGCAGAAAGAAATACGAACATAGGTCGCATTTGTTTTCCTTTACGTTGGATGATATAATTCATGATGGTATCCAAAAGCATCACTTTGGAACGCATGAATTGGCGAAACTTACCTTCGAAAGCTTTCATCGGTTCCGCTATGGGTACTTGAATGGATGAAAGCGAATAGGACATATTATGTATAGTAGAAGCTTTAGGCTGATTAATTGTGTAAATTTATAACAATTTGGGACAAATAGTCCTTTCAATATTCAAATTTATGAGTAAGATACTGGCATTATCTGGAGGCTCTGTTAAAGGTGCTTTTCAGGCGGGTGTAATTCGGGCATTATTTGAGAGAGGATATAAACCTGAATTGATTTATGGAATTTCAGCGGGAAGTTTAAATGCGGCTTATTTGGTTAATCAATTAGGTCGACAAAAATTGAATGGTGAGCCATTAAATTTTCCTCAAGCTGGCCAGGATTTATGGGATTTTTGGGAAACTAGAATCACTCATCCTGAATGTTTATCTAAACCCTTTAGCTTATGGGAATTGGGATGGACAGCATTGACCAAAAAATTCAGAGGTTTAGTGAGTACCAAGCCTTTGAGAGAATTAGTAGAGTCCGTTCTGGATATCCGTAATTTGAAAGCTAGTCCTATCGAAATGCGTATTGGGGCAGTTAATATTATTGATGGGGGCATTCATTATGTAGACCCTAGTTACGAGCATTTTTATGATTATTTATTGGCTTCCTCAGCCGTACCAATTCTGATGCCTGTTGTCCAAATTAATCAAGAAAAGCGTCGTAGTTTTTTAGACGGAGGATTACGTGATGTGGCACCATTACAAAAGGCGATAAAAGACGGGGGAAAGCATATTGTTTGTATCAGTTGTCATACTCAAACCATCGAAGGAGGCATATTCGAAACAGGAGATTTATTGGCATTGGTAGACCGAGTTATGGACATTGCGGTGAATGAAATTTTGAATGCAGATTTGAAGGAAGCATTATTAATTCAAAATCAGCGTAGTGATTTATCTATTCATTCGATAAGGCCAATTCAACCCATTGCCATTGATATTCAAAACTTTAATAAATTGGATATTCGTCGGATGTTGGAGATTGGTTATGCCATGGGTAAATCAGAAGCGTATTTTTAGGGAAATTTAAATCAGCAAAGTCCTTGAAATAAAAAAAGCTGAACCTAAGGTTCAGCTTTTTTATGCAATAGTTCAGAGATTATACCGACATGATATCTTTCTCTTTATCTAAAAATATTTGATCAATTTTGGCTACAAAGGCATCTGTTAACTTTTGGATGCGTTCTTCTGAGGCTTTGATATCATCTTCAGCCACGCCTTCTCCTTTCATTTTTTTGATGCTATTATTGGCATCTTGGCGAGCATTACGAATATTGATTTTAGCTGTTTCAATTTCTTGTTTTACTCTTTTTACCAAATCTCTTCTACGCTCTTCAGTTAATGGCGGGATAGATAAACGAATCAATTCTCCATCATTCATGGGATTTAAACCAAGGTTTGAGTTACGAATTGCTTTTTCAATTTCCCCAAAAATTCCTTTCTCGAATGGTTTGATGGCGATGGTTCTAGCATCAGGCGTAGTGATGGATGCAGCTCCTGTGATCGGGGTAGGCACACCATAGTACTCAATCATTAATCCATCTAACATACTGGTACTCGCTTTACCGGCTCTAATTTTAGAAAGTTCAATGTTTAAGTGCTTGATTGCACCTTCCATTGTTTCTTGTCCAGCATCTATATAAAATTCTAACTCCTCCATTTAATTTGATTGCTTATTAACTGATTAAGGTTCCTACATCTTTTCCAGAAACGAGGTCACATAAGTTCCCGTTTTTGTTCATGTTAAATACGATGATCGGTAATTTATTTTCTTGGCATAAGGTGAACGCCGTAGTATCCATGATTTTTAAGCCTTTTGAAATAGCTTCAGAAAAACTTAATTGGGTATATCTGGTGGCTGTTGGGTCTTTCTCAGGATCCGCTGTATAGACTCCATCGACGCGCGTTCCTTTTAATACGACATCTGCTTCAATTTCAATAGCACGAAGAGATGCTGTGGAATCTGTGGTGAAATAAGGATTACCTGTTCCAGCTCCAAAAATAACGATTCTACCTTTTTCAAGATGGCGCATGGCTCTTCTTCGGATGAACGGTTCGCACACAGCTTCCACCTTAATGGCTGTCATCATGCGGGTGTACAATCCATGTTTTTCTAAAGAGGCTTGGACAGCCATACCATTGATGACAGTGGCTAGCATTCCCATGTAATCACCTTGAACACGGTCAATACCAGCTTTAGCGGCACTAGCACCACGGAAAATATTTCCTCCTCCAATAACGATGGCTACTTCAACTCCCAAATCGTGGACTTTTTTGATTTCTGCTGCGTATTGATCTAAAATGCTTGGATCAATGACTTCCGTAGGAGTGGAAAGGGCTTCACCAGAAAGTTTTAATAAAATTCGCTTGTATTTGGGTTCTGACATTGGAATATTCGGGTCGATTTAGTGCGCTGCAAATTTAGAAAAAATATTCATCTATCTAGTAGAAATTTGGCTGTTTTGCTCCTTTGCTTCTGCTAATTTCCACCAGGGTAAATAGGGTTTATCGTGATGCTCATAATGGTAGCCAAAGTTATAGCAAGAAATGAATGCCCAAATATGATTTTTGGCTTGGCTTCTGGACTGATGTTTATTCCCAGGATCATGTTCACCACGATGGGGTAAATAGGTACCAAAATAGAATAATTGCAAAGTGGCTAATATAGCAGGGACCTCCCAGATAAGTATGATATTATTCATGGGAAACCAAATTTTCAAGACATTGTAGGTGATCGCCATGGCTAGAATCTGCGTCCAATGCACGTATTGAAACATAAATTTGAACCACCAAATAAAGAAGTTTCCTTGATGTACATCTGGGTCTTCCTTGGTATTCACATAAGCATGATGATGGTGGTGTTTTTTGCGTAAAATCGTATAATTATTGAAGGCAAAAAGAGTCGCACAAAGTCGGCCTATGGCGTGGTTAAGCCGGGGATGTTCTTTAGAAACCACCCCATGAATGGCATCATGGGAACAAATGAAAAGACCTGTATATAAATGGGTTTGGACTAAAATAGCCAAGTAAAACCAAGGGTTTTTGAAATCGAATGGATCTTGAATCCAAAAACCAAGATGTAAACCCCAGAGTAGAATGATCAAGCCTGCACTCATTAGACCAGTATATTTTTTCATAGGGGCATTAAAGACTTTGTCGATGTAAAATTGGTATTTTTATCGAGATCAATGTGTATTTTGGTCAATATTTTCTACAAGTAAACATGAAATCTAGATACTTAACATTGATATTGGCCTTTTGTTTGGCCTATTATTCATATCCAGTATTGGCTCAAAGTACCTATTGTAATCCGATGAATTTAGATTATGGATTCACTCCAATTCCTAATTTTTCGGAAGCCGGCCGTCATAGGGCTACGGCAGATCCAGTTATTACTTATTTTAAGAATAAATATTATTTGTTTTCAACGAATCAGTGGGGTTATTGGTGGAGTCAAGACATGTTGAAATGGAATTTTGTGTCAAGGCGTTTCCTACAACCTTACCATAAAGTTTATGATGAGCTTTGTGCTCCAGCCACCTTTGTTATGGGGGATAGTTTGTATGTGATTGGGTCCACCTATGCCAAAGATTTTACACTTTGGTCGAGTCATTCACCCGAAACAGATACGTGGCGGGAGTCGGTGCATGCTTTTACCGCTGGGGCATGGGATCCAGCCTTTTTTTTAGATGATGATGGTCGGCTTTATTTATACCATGGTTCTAGTAATTTTTATCCCATGTATGGGCAAGAGATTGACCGAAAGACCTTACAGCCGATTGGAGAAAGAAAAGATTTAATCCGATTGAATGATGAATTACATGGTTGGGAAAGGTTCGGGGAATATCAGGATAATACCTTTTTGAAACCCTTTATGGAGGGAGCTTGGATGAATAAATACAAGGGTAAATATTACCTACAATATGGAGCACCTGGTACAGAGTTTTCAGCCTATGGTGATGGGGTTTATACATCGGATAAACCCATGGGACCTTTTACTTATCAATCTCATAATCCATTTTCATTTAAACCAGGAGGATTTACCCGAGGTGCTGGCCACGGGGCAACTTTTGAAGGTCAATATGGTAACTGGTGGCATGTTTCCACCATTACCATTGCAGTAAAAAATAGCTTCGAGCGTCGGTTAGGACTATGGCCTAGCAAATTTGATCAAGATGGGATTTTATATACGGAAACAGCATATGGAGATTATCCGTATAGTATGCCAAAGTCTACATTTGATAAACCTTCCGATTTATTTACTGGCTGGATGCTGTTGAATTATAATAAACCCGTTAAGGTATCTTCTAGCCTAGCAGGTTATGGACCCAATTATGCCGTTGATGAGCAGATGAAGACATATTGGTCTGCCAAAACAGCCAACAAAGGAGAATATATTCAGTCGGATTTAGGCGAAATATCCACCATTAGAGCTATTCAAATTAATTATGCTGATCAAGATGTGGACTCAAGTTTTTTGGGGAAAATACAAGGTATATATCATCAGTATCGTGTTTTTGCCAGTAAGGATGGCAAGACTTGGCAATTAATCATTGACAAATCAAAGAATAAAACGGATGTTCCACATGATTATGTGGAACTAGCTAAACCTTTGGAAGCAAGGTATGTCAAATTGGTAAATGAACATATGGCGGCGGGGAAATTTGCTATTAGTGGTTTGAGGGTATTTGGTAAAGGGCATGGCGCCTTGGCTAAAGAGGTAAAAGATTTTGTGGTTTTACGTGGAGAACATGATAAAAGGTCGGCTTGGTTGAAATGGCGACATGATCCACAGGCAACAGGTTATGTAATTTATTCGGGGATTTCTCCTGATAAATTGTATACCTCGGTACAGGTATTTGGTGCCAATGAATATTATTTTAAATCCATGGATAAAGACAAAACCTATTATTTTCAGATCGAGGCATTCAATGAAAATGGGATTGGAAAACGTGGACCTATCATTAAGTCAGAGTAGAATTTCCTGGCCTACGGAACAGCTAAGGCATTTTTTTGTTTGGCAATAGTGTTTGTGCCAATGAAGGCAGGCTTGAGAGTCGTGCGCATTGTTAATGGCTAAACCTAGCTGAGCATATATGCGCGTGATCAAATTATTTTCTGCTTCCATTTCAAATAACCACCGATAAGCCTTATCGGTATATTTCTTGTCATTCTTGACAAAGGAATAAGCTAGTAATATGGGAATTAGGGCATTGATACAAAGAGAATAAAAGGCAGATTTTCCTAATTGAATACTTCCTTTTTTACTCACTTTACCAAAGTGATAATGTTTTTGCCAATAAGGCGAGGGGCTAATTTCAAATAGGTTTTGAATGACTTTCAAATCTTGAATTTCCAATAATATAGATAATAGGGAACAATTATTTCGAATGATTTCGGCAAATTGAGCCATGCGTATGGTGGGAAAATTTGCAGGCCTTAATCGTAGGAATTTCCAATCGGATGCTTGCAAATATGCCTTCTCCCATTGGTATTTTTTTTTGAGGTGAATGAATTCCCTTCTTAAGTTCCATTGGTATTCATCTTTTATTGGTTCTTCAAGTAGTCCTGCGAGTCCCATCATGGCCGCCTCAATACCTAAAGGTCGATCCCTATTTCTCAAGATCAGTTTTAGCGGTATAGCTTGGGTTAGTCGAAGCATGGGATCCGCATTTAATCCAAATCCAAAGCTTTTCCCCAAGGATTGATAAAATGTTTCTTCCCAATCCTCTTGATTTTTATGCCAAAGTTCCAAAATGGATTCATACTTAATTTGCATGCGTTCTTGAGCACAAAGGTTTAGCATATAGGTTTTTTGTACATGTGAAATTTCAGGGAAAAATTTGTGGCAGGGAATGGAATCAGGTTGATGGATAAAGGATTCTACCATGCTTGTTTCCGGTACACGATGGCATAATTCAAGGGTGGGTATTTCTCGGCCATCTTGGTAATAGATGGCCAGGTCGGCCTTCCAAACCACATGAAGAATGACATTTTCAAATGACGCATCTTGGTCATGCGCATGAGCTAGCCAATCGGAGGCATTGACATGTAATTCTACGGAGCCTATCCAGGCAAAATCATTTAATAGGATGTGTGCTTCTTGGAAATCTGCTCCAGCGTGCTTATTCAAAAATCCTGGATGAATGATTTGAAGGTAGTCTCCTTGTTGGCTTCGTAAATTTTTATGATTAAAAATTTGTTTATTCCAGATTTGACTCAGTATAAGTTCGTTCATAGATTGATTTGGGACAGATGAATAAGTCCGAGCAATCTACATGTCAATTCTAAAAGTTATTTGATAATCAAATCAGCCTTGGTGAATTTGAAAATTTTATCAAGATTTTGAATTATTGACTTGATATACTCCCCAAAGTAAAATGAACATAAACACTATCTGGGACCAATAAATGGTTTCTCCATCAAAAAGTCCCCATGCCACGGCCACTATCGGAATAAGGTAAGTAACCGAACTCGCCACGATGGCACTGGTCCATTTGATTAATTGATTAAACAGCACCATGGCAATGGCCGATCCAAACAAGCCAAGTGCGATAGCTGCTAGTAGAGGCCACATTTGTGCATGATCAGACCAGGGTCTTTGGAAAAAACCCGAGTAGGCTAGCAAGCCTAATGCCAAAGGGCCTATCATCATGAATACTCCAGCAGTAGAAGTCAACGGGTGTAAATCAGCAAATTTTGATTTGACAGTATGCAAATTGATGCCATACAAGAAGGTCGCTAAAATGACCCAAAGGGCATGATAATTAAATTGTAAGGAGAAGCTTTTTCCTGCAACTAATAATCCAATGCATCCAATTAAACCTAAGATGATACCACCTGTTTGTTTTAAGATGAATTTTTGTTGGAACAAAACGATTCCGATGATTAGGGTAAATAAAGGTGTAAAGGCATTTAACATGCCTGATAGAGCACTTGGAAGGTGTTCTCCCGCAATGGAAAAGAGGATGGCAGGTAATAAATTCCCTGTTAGACCAGCTAGCAAGAAGGAAGGCCAATGCTGTTTTTGGATGTATTTTCTTCTTTTGAAAAAGAATGGACAAAAGAACAATGCTGCGGAGGCAATACGTAATGCACCTACCTCCATGGCAGTATAAGTACTAAGGCTTTTTTTTACTAGAATAAAGGAGCTACCCCAAATTAAAGAAATAGCCACGATGGCTAAAATGACCCAAAGGGTAGGTACTTTTTGTGTTGATGTCATGTTTTATGCAGGTGAAATTGCTTGGTAATGTTCCGCAATTTCTTGAAGTGTTAAACTTATTTCCTCGTAAGAATGAGAAGTTACCAATCGACTTCTAAACGGTTTAAAATGGTCCATGCCCCGGAAATAATTGGCATAATGGCGACGCATTTCTACGATACCTCCGTGATTTCCTTTCCATTTGATGGAGAAATCAAGGTGGCTTTGGCATACGCTAATTCGCTCTTCTAAGGTAGGAGGAGCGAGGTGTTCACCGGTTTTAATAAAATGTTTGATTTCATTAAAAATCCAAGGATAACCAATGGTAGCTCGACCAATCATTACCCCATCAACGCCATATCTGTTTTTATATTCCAATGCTTTTTCTGGAGTGTCAATATCTCCATTTCCGAAAATGGGAATTTTTATGCGAGGATTATTTTTGACTTTGGCAATTAATTCCCAATTGGCTTCTCCCTTGTACATTTGAACACGAGTGCGCCCATGAATGCTCAAGGCCTGAATTCCAATGTCTTGAAGTCTTTCAGCTACTTCCTCAATGTTTTTGGTTGATTCATCCCAGCCTAATCGGGTTTTTACAGTAACGGGCAAATGGGTGGAATTTACTACCGCTTTGGTCATAGCGACCATTTTGGGGATATCTTGTAAAAGTGCTGCTCCTGCGCCTTTGCAAGCAACTTGCTTTACAGGACAACCATAATTGATGTCAATTAAATCAGGGCCTGCTTGGGTAGCTATTTCTGTGCAAGAGGCCATGGTTTCAATGGAAGAACCAAAAAGCTGAATACCAATAGGCCGCTCATACTCAAAGATGTCTAGCTTTTGTACGCTTTTTGCAGCATCTCGAATAAGGCCTTCGGAAGAAATAAATTCCGTATACATCAAGTCCGCCCCATTTTCCTTACATACGGCTCGAAACGGTGGGTCTGAAACGTCCTCCATGGGTGCTAAAAGTAGCGGGAAAGAGCTTAATTCGATGTTGCCTATTTTTACCATTCTCATTAAAAATTCAGTAAATTTACGACCATTATGGAAGAAAACTATATTTCTGGGCCAGCACGTTGGTTGGGTCTATTTTCAAAGTTACTTAGCCTATTGGGATTTTTTCTGCTTGGAAGCTTTTTGGGGCAGTTTTTGGGCTTAGTAGCGGTAGTTTTAATTATGGAATTTCCTACTACCAATGTGGTAGAATTTCAAAAGCTGGTATTGAATTTTATGGCTAGTCCCGAGAAATACGATGGTGCATTTAAGGGAATAATGGCCTTACAATGGTTTGTTTCCTTATTTACATTTGTAGGAGGCTCTTGGGCTTATTTGAGATTTATAGAAAAAAAGTCATTATATGAATTAAGTCCACTCGAGGCACCTTCTTGGCGAATATTTTCATGGTCGATTATTGCATTAATTGTTTCTATTCCCATGATGGAGTACATCATTGAATGGAATCAATCGATTATACTTCCGGCAGGTTATGAGGAATTAGAAACATGGATGCGGTCCTCAGAGGATAATATGGCTCGTTTGACCAAGTTTTTATTACATTTTGAGACACCCATGGATTTTTTGACAGCACTTGCTGTCATAGCTGGTATGGCTGCTATTGGAGAGGAATTGTTTTTTCGTGGTGTTTTACAAAATCTCTTGGAGCGATATCTAGTCAATGTTCATGTGGCCGTGTGGCTTTCAGCGGCTATTTTCAGTTTCATCCATTTCCAATTTTATGGATTCCTTCCTAGGATGCTTTTAGGAGCTTTTTTTGGCTATCTGTACATTTGGTTTAGGAATATTTGGTTGCCTATTCTTGCGCATTTTTTCAATAATGCTTGGACATTAACTTTATCATACCTGCATCAAGAAAAGTTGATTGATTTAGATC
Source organism: Aquirufa sp. Wall-65K1 (assembly GCF_054558475.1). Taxonomy (NCBI): domain Bacteria; kingdom Pseudomonadati; phylum Bacteroidota; class Cytophagia; order Cytophagales; family Flectobacillaceae; genus Aquirufa; species Aquirufa sp. Wall-65K1. Next base: position 318,149 of record NZ_JBPXKD010000002.1, read on the forward strand.
CTGAACAAGTAGGGGACGTGATTCCTTGGTGGTCTGCGGCCATTTCATTGATGTTTCTTATTTATTATATTCGTTTAATGTATCAACAAAGAGAGGAAATATGATCAAGGATTGGGTTTTGTTGGGTTCTTCTCAAAATGGCATTGATTTAGAGTTGTTGAAGTCGATGCTTGCTGATAGCTATGAAATTCCAGCCGTGGTAATTAACAAGAAAATAAGCCCTTACAATTTAGGGGTATTTGAATTATACGTACACCAAGATCATGTCGATCAGGCTAAATTAGCCATCGCTGAAACCAAGATTTAACATCAACCTATGGGCTTGTCCAATTTGAGTAATTTATGGCAAAGGATTATTGCGGCGGTGATTGCCGTTCCATTTTTGCTATTTTGTATCAATTTTAATGACTATACTTTTTTAGGATTATTCCTGTTGATAGGTGTTTTGGCTCAATTGGAATTTTATAAATTAGTGGGAAGTTTAGAAGGGAATTTACCTTTGACTTTTTATGGAACCTTTTGTGGGGTTATTCTCCATTTACTGACATTTTTTATCGAAAAAGGGATGATAGGCTACCATAATTATTACATTCTATCGCCATTGTTAACCATTATCTTTTTTATCAAGTTGTATAAATCAAATGATGGAAAACCTTTTCAGAATATTGCTTTTACCTTTTTGGGAATAATTTATGTGGCATTGCCCTTTGCCTTATTGACCGTATTGGCTTTTATGAGATCGGGTGCTTATGATGCGAACATTATTATGGGTTGTTTGTTTTTATTATGGGCGAGTGATTCTGGGGCTTATTTTGCTGGAACTTATTTTGGTAAAACTAAATTGTTTGAAAGGGTTTCTCCCAAAAAGTCTTGGGAAGGTTTGGTAGGAGGATTATTGAGTGCTATGTTGGCAGCATATTTTATTTCCATATATTTTACCAATTACCAAGTATGGGAATGGTTTGCCATTGGAGGCATTATTGTAGTAGCAGGGACTTATGGTGATTTAGTAGAATCTTTATTTAAGCGAAGCATTAATATCAAGGATTCTGCAAATACAATTCCTGGGCATGGTGGTTTTTTAGACCGATTTGATGGTTTATTATTATCCATACCATTTATTATTACTTTTTTGAAATTATTTTAAGCTTCATTCGTTTAGGAATGGATCAATTAAAACATAAAAATATTATTTGCAGCTCAATGAAAATTTGCAAACAAGTCATATTGGGACTTTTCTTTTTAGTTGCAGGCCTCAGTCAAGATCTTATGGCTCAAGGCCAAGATAAGACGGTATTATTTCTAGGAAGGGTAGTTACAGCAACCAAAGCTGAAGACTTACCTTTAGCCTATGTATATAATCCAAAGGCAGGTAGAGGGGCTTTGAGTGATAATTTTGGTATGGTGGAAATGTATGTTTTTCCCGGAGATAGTTTGGTGTTTACTTATGTAGGTTATCAAAAAAAATATTACATCATTCCTAAAAATACGGACCAAGTCCATAGAGCAATTATCTCCTTGTCAGAGGAATCAAAGATACTATCTGAAGTAAAAGTTTTTCCGCATAGTTCTGAGGAGGAATTTAAGCAAGCGTTTCTTAATATGCGTTTAAGGGATGAGAAACAAAGGGGTATTTTGGCCAATAATTTGGAACAATCCAAACTCAATGTTTTTGCCTTACAAGCTGGTATGGGAGCTTCCTCAAATTTCAGGAATTTCTCAGATCAAATGGTTGCTGCACAGGCTAACAGAACATTTTATGCAAGTCCTATTTTATCCTTAACAAATCCTTTTGCTTGGATTAATTTCATTCAATCCATCAAAAATGGGGATTTAAAGAAAAAGGAATGGAAAAAAGCCTACGAGTTTTTGCCCAAAGAAAATATTTCAAGACAACAGTTTTTACGCGACTCGAACGCCAAATAGTATTTCACCATCTCAGTTGAACGCCTAGATAGAAAATTCTTTTCTGGTAAAATTCTTGAAAGGAAAATTGGTAATCTTGGTTGTAATTCATGGCTCTAACATTGTCCTTGTTGACTATATTACCGACAGACAAATAAATGATCCATGAAGATTTATCGGTTTTTTGAATGATTTTACTAATCATGGCATCCATCCTCCAATAGGGAGATAAAGTCTTGTTGGCCACGTTTTCAAATTGTGGAATATGGATATTCAAGTCAGGGTCATATGTAGAAGCTACTAGAGATTTATAATAATTTCCCGAGCGGATGATTTGGCTGATACTTACATCAAACCAAGGCCATTTCCATTGTGATTGGGTACGCAAAAAATAGGGAATTTGGAAGGGGGATTTTTGAATAATAGATCCTGTTTGAATTTCACTCCAATGGCTGCCAATGCCAATTTCATGTTTTGATTTCGCCCTTAAAAGACTGTAGTTTAACTCTGTTCCCCATGCTTTTCCTTCATTTAAGACGGATTTTTCTGTTTTATAAAAAGCATTAAAACTCCATTTGGATAATTCTTTTTCATGAATAATATCCCATGATAATTGCTGGGTATTGACCCAGATGTAACCTTTTTCGGTATGGAATAGACTGGCTATTTGCTTGCTCCATGCTAGGTTGGTATAGGTTTTAGAATCGTGAATATACCATCTTGTGTGAAGCTGATGCGAAAAAAGCGATAAATTTTCAGGACTAGAATGAGTGAGTTTAAGGCCAGCGCCTATCCTAAATGAATTCGATATTGAATAGTTACTGCTGATAAAAAGTTCATGTTGTGATAGTTTAGATTTATTGGAATAGGGTATAAAACGTGATTGTGGTCGATAATCAAAGTTATAAAAGGGAATTTTTATTTGGTAATTGGTTTTGGCTTGTAGCCATTGATAACCCATTTTTATAGTCCAACTTTCTTTTGGAAATAATTGAAAATCGATGCCACTGAAAATGTGAATCGATTTAGGTCGGTATACATAATTCCCTGTGCTATCCTGTTGTTCAGACTCATGTAGTCCAAATTTGAAAGTCCATTGAGCACGTTCAAGCAGTTTCGACAGATTGATCGTTTGAACATGTCTAGTTTTTTGATATGTAAATAAACCCTCATAGGAGGGATGCCGAAATAGACTTGCATATTTTTCCGTCATAAATAAATTAAAGAGCTTAATTCTCCAAAGGTTTTTTGTTTGAAAATGGGCATTTATTCCCCAATCACTTTCATTAAAATAGGGCAAATCAAGAAAAGACTTTGGGTTAAGGTGTTTTAATAAAGTACCAAACTGATGATGCCCAAAAACACTTATTCCATTGTTCCCTTTAACCCAAGGAGTCCAATAAAGACCTGCTTGTCCAAGGCTAAGATCTAGTTCGACTTTTGGCTTATTGAATGATTCAATGGTTTGAATTTGAACGACACCGGTGCTCGCATTCATCAGGTCAATTGGAGGGTTACTTGGGAAAATAAGTAAATCTTTAAGCGTATTGATGGGAATAAGGCTAAAAGTTCCTATGCTCGACATTTGGGTGAACTTGACTGGTTCAGGTATGGGAATATCATTGATATAAATTTGGCTTAATTGGGGATTACTGCCACGAAAACTGATGGTGGCAGATTCTCCATAAGGACTAGCAGCAGTGGAGGATTGTACAGCCAATAGGGGATCTGCTTTTGAGGAAGCATTTAATACCAAATCTAAGAAATTTAATTTTTGATTTACAAAATCTTCCGACATAGGAACACTTGCTTTTACTTTAATTTCTGAAAGCGCATTAGGCTTATCTAAGGCAAGTTGAATGTTTTTAAATAGATAATCCGTGATGGGGATTATTCGTTTTTTGTAACCTAGAAGGGATACAATTAATGTATCTGGAAGTCCTTTGTTTAATGGCTTGAATTCAAATGAGCCTGTGGAATCGCTGATTGAGCTGAGTTTATTTTGGATTAAATATATGCTTACATTTTCCAAATAGATTTGGTGGTAGTGGTCAATTATTCTTCCCTTAATTCCAGATTGTGCATTGGTCAGGATTGAAAAAGCTAAAAAACAAAGGAGGAAACTTATTCTTTTCATGGTAGAATACTAATGAAATAGGGAAGGATTATCCAAAGAGCAAGTAGGCAGTAATAGGCTGTAATAAAGCAATAGCTCATTAAGATATAGGCTAGGTAGATATAGTCTTTGGTAAGTAATACTTTAGCTTCCCTTTGAAAGATGGTCGATTTGAATTTTTGAAATGAGCGACTAGCTTCATGAAATAGTGCTGGTTCTTTTAGCCAGTCTGATACTAAAAAATATCCATCTGTTCCGGGGATAAAAGGAATACTATTAAATAGAACACGGAAAGCAATAAAGCCTTGTATGAATTGCCAATGAGATAGCCAGACTTTGTCAAGATTCAAGTTCAAAATAAAATTTATGCCCAAGAATAAGGAAAGGTCTAGTAGGATACCTGCCAATATCACGATTCTTTTATGGGTATTATTTTCCCAGAAATGAAGCGAGTTGGTAGTAATATGAATAAATGGAATGAACCCTAGTACCCAGGAAAATCCTAAATCTGCTACCATTCCACCATATCTCAAGTAGGTGGTATAATGGGCTAGTTCATGTAAAAAGCTTGTAACTAATAAGCCGACAATTAAAAAAGGTAGTAGCATCGAACTTTCACCCCATAATTCGAACGATAGCCATTGCTGAAGAAATTGTGCATTGTTAACTATTGGGTAAATACCCATGGTGAATAGAATTATATTCAGGGAAATAAAGGCATATTGAAAGATAGAATTCTTTGCTAAAACCTCGATCCAAGTATTCTCCAATGGAATTTTGGCAATTTTATAAAATCGTAGATTCCCACTACCAATGAATTCAATGGGTATAGATAGTAGAGAAAATAGTTTAATAACCCCCATTTTCCAAGTTGAAATACCTTGCTTAATCTTCTGATGCTTTTGGTTCAAGTATGCTTCATAGGATTCCTCTGGAATCAGTAATTCGATTTCTAGGGAATACTCTATTAATTGATGTAGGATGTTATTATCTGCCTCATAACTTTGCCTCAAGTAAGCCAATGTTTTATGTTGATCTCGATGCTTGACCAAATGGGATAGTATTTCCCATTCTAATTGACTGATTTGAATAAGACAATCCTTCCAAGAATGCTTAAAAAACAGATCTTCAGAACTTTCCTTCTGATAAATCAGCTTAAAGTCAGGATTAAGTAGGTAGCTCATGTTATTTTCCTAAGGCTAGAGCTAAGAGTGTAATTTGACTTGGATTTTGATAGCCGATTAACTGAGCTAAGGCTTCATCATTGAATCCCCCGATAGCACAACTTCCCAGGTCTAAAGATGCGCTTGCTAAATACATGGCTTGCACTATTTCTCCTGCCTCTAGGATAGCCCAGCGAATGCCTCTGTCTAGGTATTTGAAACAAGATCTCTCTAATTCTGCCCCTAAAACTAAAAATGCACTGGCATGGCTATAATCTATATCATTTTTTTGTTGAGCAAATAGGGTCTTATTTAATGCTTGATTTAGCGATTCTTGATGGTCATAAGCATGCAATAATTTAAGTTTATTGGTAAACAAGTCGTATATAAAGACACCTAAAGGAAGCTCGGTAATATGTTGGTTTATGAGGTACACATCGATAGGGTATAAGCCTCCCCCGGATGGTATATTTCTACGTGGAGGCATTAATAATGATGCGTCAAACCGTTGGGTTATGGTATAGCTCAGCTGAAGAAAATGGGAAAGGTCTTGCAAAGATATTTTGTTGATTTGGTCGTAATTTCTTTGGCTATTTCTTAGGCGATTTAATTGATTCAAGGCTTGCGCCAAAGGAGGTATTTCATCCATTTTCAATAAATCATATTCTTCACAAAATCCCAACTCAATGCTATGCTGACTGATATGGCTCATGAAATAGTCACTGGACATAACCGCATTAAGTCGCTCACTATATTCCTTAGCTTGAAAGCTATAAAGTTTACTTTGTTCCAAAAAATCATAGGAAACATCAGTAATACACGGTTCAAATAATAGGTTTCTGACCTTTGCCATGGTGTTAAAGTTTATACTGAAGAAATAAGGTATTATTCGGAAACTTGGTTTTGGCCTCTTGCAAATAGTGTAATGCTTTAGCCTTTTGATTTTCTTCCTTTAGATATCGAATGAGGAATAAATAGGATTCCGTGATTCCCCATTGTGGTTCCTTCGCGTTTTCAGGTGAGCTTAAAGGGAGTGAAATGGCTTTGCTCAGATTTAATTCTACGATTTTTCTACCTCCATACATTTTTGGGGTATAAAAATCATAAATCGCTAATGCATAATAAGCACGAGGATTTTTGGGATTTAATTCGATGGCTCTTTCGGCTAATTTACCCACCTTTCCGGCTTTAATAGGCAATAAAAAGACATTGGTAAAATTGAGTTTCAAGCCATCTATAAGCGACTGCAAAGCCAGGGTTTCAGAGTTAGATTTGGGTATTTTGCTTAAGTATTTGCTGGCTTCTTCTAGGCATAACTGTGCTTTTTTCTCTTCGGCAGGTATCGATAATTTATAATTGAAATAATCCATATAATGTGCATAGGCATTCCAATACCAATAGTAATAGTCGTTGCTGGGATGGTTATTCATAGAGGATATGATTTTTTGTAAACTATCTTTAGGTGTCTTCCAAGTTATTTTTTGAATATCTTGAATGAAGGATTCTAAATTGCCTTGTGACCAGCAAATGCTTGGTAATAGGAAGGTGACGAGTAAAAAAATGAATCTTGTTTTCATGATTTATGGGAAAGGATGTGGATAGGTAGTAAATAGGTTTTCACCTACTTGTGGATGTAAATTTTTCAAAAAGGGCTGAGTGTGTACTCCGGTGAGTAAATTCCACCCAGGGACAATCACTCGGACTACTTCAAAACCTTGGGATTGTACATCTTCTGTGCTTAAGGGTACGACCAAAATATGACTTAAGCCAAGCTGGTTTACTTCTTCCCAAGCACGAATTTTTTTCTTTGTTTTTTCATTTTTTGGAAAGAAGGTATCCAACAAGGAGGCGGCTTGAAGTATGGGAGATTTTACTCTCCAATGAGGAAAGAGATTATAAAATGCAAAATGCTTGTCAAAACTATTGATGGAAACAAATCCTTCCTGATCTAGTATCCAGTCAGTAGGTTTTTGACTTAATCCAATGGCATATTCAATTCCTTGGTAAGCTTCCAAGCATGCTTTGATGATGGAATCTTCCCGATTAAATCGAGCAGCACAGCCCATGGATTGGAGTATTTGTCCTTTGTACGGGAAAAATAAAACAACCACGTGCGTTTCAATCGGACTAATTGGAGATAAATCAAATAGTTGGATTTGAACTCTCGTATTATCAAATAAATGCTGGATGTTTGGGTTTGGGTAGGCCTTTAATACTGAGCTTTGATTCATTCGTCTAATGCGATGTATCCAATAATCTTGTCGGTACCAAAATTCAGCAAATGCATTTCTTTCAGCGCATTCCAAAAAGCCTCCTATCATGGATTTTTGTAAGTTTTCTCCTGCTGATATTCCTGTGGAAGTTTGAAGAACATAGGACTTTTTTTGATCCCAATCCGTATTATGGGGTAAATGAACAGCGAAGGCTGGTACCAAAATGGACTGTTGGTTCAATATATTTTTACCTTCAATCCAACTAATTTTAGCCTCTTTATTCCAAGGGTGATATGGTAAATCTTCTCCATATTGTTCTGGAAGAAAGGGAATGTAGGATTCAACAGGTAAAATTGATTTGTGCTGACTTTTTAATTCATCTTCCGTGGCAAATACCAAGTCCTTGAAATCTTGATGAGAGGCAGCATATCTTTCTACCCATTCACCTATGGCTGAATTATGAGCCTCAATTTGATTAAAACCAATTCCTGAACCTTGGATCTTGTCAGTATTCGAAGCCAATAAATTGAGATGCGAGGCTTCAACATAGCTTTGAAACAAGCCAGTAGGTAAGCACCTTCTTGTTGGAATTTGGTATTGATTTCCATGGATTAAATCACCTTTAACCCAATTTATTGTTGGATTCTTCATCTTAATTATTGAAAGTCATGGATTGATTCTTCTTGCAGCAAATGGTGCAATGAGGCACTTTTAGGATTTTGCTTTTTTGTATTTCTAATGACTGTCCATTTACATAATAGCTTTGACCCAGCAGAGGAGAATTGGACAAGTTGGAGTAGAAAAATTTTTGAATTTCACGACCCAGGAAATTCACGAAGGCAGCATAATATAATTTATGTTTAAGGGATGGCTTGAAAATATATTCGTGGTTTTGCGCTTTTTGTAGGGACGAAAAAGCTTTGGGATTTTTTAACATCACTTGCTTTCTATCGGCAAAACAATTCAAGCATGGGCTTAACAGATCGGAGGAAATAATAGGACCAATCGTGAAGGACGAACGATCAATTTCTGAATACAGCAGTGGGATTTTTGTTTCATAACTAAGTTGGGCTAATTGCTGGATTTTTTTGCGTTGATTTAAAAGTGAACCTACAAAAAGGATTAAATCGGCATTCTTGAGGGAGTCCTCCTGGATGTATTCTATTTGATTTTCATTTACTTGATTTAGGGAATCAATGAGGTAGGCGGATTGATTAGTTGGGAAGGAATCAATTAATACATGAATTTTAATTTTTTGAATTTGGGCTGATTGTTGGATTAGTTGTTTATCCAACATCCAATCTATTAATTCTTGAAATGAGGCATTATCGTTTTCAAATTGATCTTGGTGGATTTCGAAAATACTTTTTAGCGAATGCTCCTGACTAATTTCTTTAAGAATCTCTTTGATAAGGGAGGATGATTCTCCATTGATTTCTATTAAATTTTGGTCACCATCTAAGATGAATAGAGAATCTGGACCACAAAATATGGCTTGGTGGGGTATCGTAGTTTTCATGTGTGGAAAGGTATTTTATAAAAATGGGTGGAGATAAAAATCTCCACCCATATCAATAATTAGGCAGTTGCTTCTGCAGGTGCATCATTGTTTGATTTGCAACAAGTACAAGTACAGGTACAAGTTGATCCAGCAAGGGCAACTTCGTTTGATCCTCCGAAAGAGGCATCTCTGTTTTCTAAAACAGTTAAAGTCAATTTTAACTTTTTCATTGTGTTTAGGGTTAGGTTGATTGAATTATTTCGAAGGCAATTTCAAAAAAATGCCTTAATTACCCAATGCTTGTCAAGGCATGATGAGCACAATATCAGTTTATAGATAATTTGAAAGGTTAGAATCTGTTTGAGGAGCCCCTAAGGAGGCATATTTGGAAAAGTCGAAGCCGAGTAGATTTCAAAAACTTGGTAAAAATTTAGTCTTGAAAACCAGCAAAAGCTAGCATTCGGCCGGTAATACCTTGCTCTTTTCGATGCGAAAAAAAGTGTTCGTTATGTTCAACCGTACACCAAGGAGATACTTCTATGTGGGAAATCCCTAGACCCTCTAATTGATTTACCTGATGTTTTTTTAAATCTACATGCCATTTTAGGCCAGGTTTTTGTTTACAATCATCAGGAAATTGGGCAGCCACTTCATCCCCAACCTCAAAATGAGTTAAACTAATGCATGGTCCAATATAGGCCAAAATATCTTCAGGTTTGCTTTGGTATTTATCTAATAAAACATGGGCCGTTTTTGTAACTATGCCTAATACGGACCCTTTCCATCCTGCATGGATAGCAGCAGTAATTTTTTGAATGGGGTCGACTATTAATATGGGACAGCAATCCGCTATTCCAACAGCTGAAAATATTTGTTTTTTAGTGCTGATGATGGCATCATATCCACTCAGATAATCTGGACTTTGGCATTCCCAAATTTGATCTTGATGAGTTTGATAAGATCTAGCAAAGTCTTGGGGATTGATACCCAATGATTGACATAGAAGCTTTAAATTTTCCTGAATGATGTGAGGGGAGTCGTCAGTATGTACCCCTAGGTTTAGGGAATGATAGGGAGCTTGACTTTTTCCTCCGTGGCGGGTACTTACACCCGCCACTAAATGAGGAATATGTTTGAAAATTTCCGGTTTAAGATATAAATCGGAATGTTTAATCATCGTAAGATAATCCGTATTGCTTTAATACGTCATCAGGAACACCCTTCCATTCGTTTGGTGTGTTGCCTTTATAGGCTAAATCGTCCAATCCGATTCTAGACGTATAGAATCCTGTGGCTGTTAAATTTCTCATCAAAGAAAAGAAACTAACACCTTGAGAAAACTGCGGCTTAATTTTTTCAGGATAGGCGATGTCCTCGACAATCTCAATACGTTGCTTAGGGGTAATTTCAGTGAATACTTTACTGAAACGACGTTTAGATTCACCATCTAACCATCTTAATCCACCTCGCATAGGTGTTTTAAATTCTGGCTTATCCTTAACAATAAACTCGATAAACTTAGTCACTCCTGCTTGAGAAGCGCTTCCTGATTTACCGTCTGCCGGGATAATAATATCTGATAATATGGTGATCGTCGCTAATTCATGCGCATTTAGGAACTTCTCAGCCATTAATTTGGCATCACGTTCCGCTTCATCTAAGGTTCTACCATTGGGTACTTTAATCGGAGCGACTTTTTTAGGATCGGGTGCCCCTTCTAAAGCCTCCATGGCTTTTACTTGAGGATTCAATGCAGCTAAGCCCAATGAACTTAAGCCGATATTTTTTAAATAATCTCTTCTTTTCATTACAAATTGGCTTTTTTACGTTGATCAATAATATATTCGGAAGTACGCATCGATAAAGCTAAGATGGTCCAAGTGGCATTTTTATCCCCTTGAGACACAAATGGTGCAGCATCAGCTAAGAACAAGTTCTTCACATCATGCGCTTGACAGTTAGAGTTTACCACGGATGTACTAGGATTGTTACCCATACGAGCAGTTCCTACTTCGTGGATGATACGTCCTGGATCAGCTAAACCGTAATTGGAATCAGCACCAGGTTTCTTACCCATCGGCTTTCCACCCATCGCATCGATAATTTGTTCAAATGTATCTTGCATGTGCTTAGCTTGCTTGATTTCGTAATCGCTCCACTTATAGTTGAAACGTAGTACTGGTATACCATATTTGTCCACTACGTTTGGATCAATTTCACAGTAGTTGTCTTCTCTTGGTACAGGTTCTCCACGACCAGCAAAGCTGACATAAGAACCATAGAAGCGACGGTAATCTTCCTTCAAGGTCGCTCCATATCCACCGGCTGCTTTTTTCAAACCATCACGGGTGAAGTTTTCACGTCCATTTAATCCTTCAATACCCCAACCAAAACCATAGCTAGGCATACCCATACCACCACCGTATTCAATATGGTATCCACGAGGGAAATCTAATTTACTGTTATCACCCCACCAAGGAGAGTAGATGTGAGATCCACCCACACCATCTTCATTGTATGTTTTACGATCAAATAAAGCCGGTATAATGGCCGAGCGAGAAGCTCCTGTTGAGTCGTTGATGTATTTACCTACCACTCCACTGGAGTTAGCGATGCCATTCGGGAAGCGAGAGCTTTTTGAGTTTAATAATAAACGTGCCGTTTCTCCTGCAGAGGCCGCTAATACAACAATTTTACCTTTTACTGAGTATTCTTGCAAGGTTCCTGTGTGTACATAAGAAACGCCAGTGGCTAATCCTGAAATTGGATCTGTCATGACTTCTCTGGCCATGGCATAAGGCAATAAGGTTAAATTACCTGTTGCTGCAGCGGGTTTAACTAATACCGAAGATGAAGAGAAGTCGGCATAGGCCTGGCAAGCTCTCGAGCATTGTGCACAATAGAAACATTGTCCACGCTCATTATTTATGGGCTTTGTTAAAATAGATAAACGAGAAGGAATGGTTGGAATACCAATGGCCTTATTCGCCTTTTTAATCATTAATTCGTGCAAACGCGCCTTAGGAGGAGGCAAGAAAATACCATCTGGATTATTTCTCATTCCTTCATTGGTTCCAAAAACACCAATTAAACGGTCTACTTTATCGTAATATGGCTTCATGTCATCGTAGCCAATAGGCCAGTCATCACCTAAACCATCAATACTTTTTCTTTTAAAATCATCTGGACCAAAACGCAAAGAGATACGTCCCCAGTGGTTGGTTCTACCTCCCACCATACGGGATCTAAACCAATCAAATTTGGTTCCCTCTTTACGCGTATAGGGTTCACCATCAATATCCCAGCCACCATAGGCTGCATCAAAATCACCAAATGGGCGAGTGGTGTTTGCACCACGGCGCGGCGATTCATAAGGCCATTTTAATTGGGTAATATTTTTGGGATCAGCTGGGTCATAAGGTTGACCTGCTTCTAATAAACAGACTTTCGCTCCTGCTTTGGTTAACATATGGGCAGCCATACCACCACCAGCACCTGAGCCAACAATCACCACATCAAAAACCTCTTGTTGAGATTTGATGTATATGGAAGAATTAATCATAGTTATGGGTTTCGAAATTATTTGGCAAAATAGGGAAATAATTTTTCAATTTCTAATTTTCTTATCCTGAAAAATAGCTTACCTAAGAATATTGAACGCTAATTTATTTGTCTTCTTTCGGTAGGTTTATTTAACGGAAAATTATCCATTGTTCAGTTTTTGTATTTCGTTAAAAAGCTATTTTTTCTCAACCAAAATACTTTCATTTTTGTTTGGATTTAAGCTTCAAAATTAAGCTGAAGGATGAAATAATTCGGGCAAAATTCTTATTTTTACCTCCCTTATATTATTCTAATTTGGCCAGAAAAGCAGCAGATGGACAAGAGCCTTTAAAAAAAGGTGAAACTCCACTTTCCCGACAATTTAATCAAATCAAAGCCAAGTACCCTGGAGCGATTTTGCTTTTCAGGGTTGGTGATTTTTATGAAACTTTTGGGGAGGATGCAGTCAAGGCTTCAAAAATTTTAGGAATTGTTTTAACGCGTCGTAATAATGGAAATGCGGATGATCATCTGGCAGGTTTTCCTCATCATTCATTAGATGTGTATTTGCCCAAATTGGTTCGGGCAGGACAGCGAGTAGCTATTTGTGATCAACTGGAAAATCCTGCTGAGGCGAAAGGAATAGTCAAACGTGGTGTGACAGAATTAGTTACACCTGGCGTTTCTTTTAATGATCAAGTCTTAGATAACAAAAGAAATAATTACCTGGCCTCCATTGCCTTTCCTTCAACTACCCAAAATCTATTTGGATTGGCCTTACTGGATATTTCCACTGGAGAGTATATGTGCTCTCAGGGGCCATTAGCCTATATTCAAAAGCTGATTCAAAGTTTTTTGCCAGCTGAAATTCTGTATCCCAAAAAATGTAGAAATCAATTTTTGGATTCCTTTGGCGATCAGTTTCATTCTTTTAGTTTAGAAGAATGGATTTTTACACAGGATTTTACCTATCCATTATTAACACAGCATTTTAAAACCCAAAATTTAAAGGGTTTTGGAATTGAAGATATGCCCTTGGGTATCATAGCTGCTGGGGTAATTCTCCATTATTTGGCAGAAACGGAACATAAACAAGTAGCTCATATTTCTTCCATTCAACGCATTGAGGAAGATAAATATGTCTGGCTAGATCGGTTTACCATTCGTAATTTGGAGTTAATTCATCCCTCCCAAGAAGGGGGTGTTCCTTTGATATCCTTAATGGATCAAACGCTCACAGCCATGGGAGCTCGCCTACTACGCAAGTGGATGGTGCTACCCCTTAAACAGCTGGCTGAGATTCAAGATCGGCAATCTGGGGTTGCGGAACTGGTTCAAAACAAGGATTTACTGGATTTATTGCTCAGTTATTTGAAACCAATAGGTGATTTAGAGCGATTGATTTCAAAGGTGGCAGCTAGTAGGATTAATCCCCGAGAGTTGGTTCAATTAAAAAGGGCATTGCAACAAATTCCCTTAATCAAGGAATCATTATGGGATAATAGCCAAGGAAGTTTGAAAAAATGGGCCGAACGGTTAAATCCTTGTGCCCTTTTAGTAGAAAAAATTGAAAACGCCTTGCGTGATGATGCCCCTATGTTAGCACATCAAGGGGGAATAATTAAAACAGGATTTTTGGCAGAATTGGACGAGCTACATTTACTCTCGTCCAACGGGAAAGGATATTTACAAGATTTACAAAAAAGAGAAATAGAACGTACCGGGATATCATCCTTGAAAGTGGCATATAATAAGGTTTTTGGTTATTACCTAGAAGTAACCAATTCCCATAAAGACCGTGTACCACCTGAGTGGATTCGAAAGCAGACGCTAGTAAATGCTGAGCGATACATTACGGATGAACTAAAAATTTACGAAGAGAAAATTCTGACCGCAGAGGATCGTATTTCGCAAATTGAATATGGAATATTTCAAGATTTGATTCGTGAAGCTTTGGATTATCTGGAACTTATTCAAGTGAATGCTCAAGGAATAGCAACCCTGGATGTGTTACAAAGTTTTGCTAGTATAGCCATAAAGCATCAGTATGTGCAACCTGAATTGTTGGAAAATGATACGATTGATATCAAAGAAGGTCGTCATCCTGTCATAGAACAGCAATTACCCGTAGGGGAAAATTATGTTCCCAATGATGTTTATTTGGATAATGAATCTCAGCAAATCATGATGATCACAGGTCCCAATATGGCTGGTAAATCTGCTTTGTTGCGCCAGACCGCATTGATTGTTTTGATGGCACAAATGGGTTCCTTTGTACCTGCCCAGGCAGCTAGCATTGGTTTGGTAGATAAGGTGTTTACACGAGTAGGTGCCTCAGATAATTTATCCAAAGGGGAGTCTACCTTTATGGTCGAAATGACAGAGACGGCAGCTATTTTAAATAATTTATCGAGCAAGTCTTTGGTCCTTTTAGATGAGATAGGAAGGGGTACGTCTACTTACGATGGGGTATCAATGGCTTGGGCCATTGCTGAGCATTTACATAACCATCCAAAGAGTCGGGCTAAAACCCTTTTTGCAACCCACTATCACGAATTGAATCAGTTGTCGGATGATTTTCCTAGAATCAAAAATTTCCATGTTTCTGTCAAGGAAATGGGGAATAAAATCATTTTTCTAAGAAAATTATTACCAGGAGGTTCAGCGCATAGCTTTGGTATTCATGTGGCTCAAATGGCTGGTATGCCTACGGCATTGGTACTTAGGGCCCATGAAATTTTACAACATTTAGAAAAAGATCATATCAAAGAGGATCATGACCAAAAGTTAAAAGATATGCCCAAAGCTAATTATCAATTAAGTCTTTTTGGTGCCGAAATACCAGCAGGCCTAAAAGAGGTTAATGATCAATTGGAAAAATTAGATGTCAACTCGCTATCTCCAATCGAGGCATTATTGAAGTTAAATGAACTCAAGAAAATGATTCATTAGGAATTGTTTATTGAGGTGATTGAATCAATCAAAAATACCTTGATTCCATTAGTTTCTAACGTCCAATCCCCAATTTAATTTATTTCTTAAGGTTTGAAGGAAATCATCACCTGGGATTTTAATTAATCTAGCCGGGAAAGGTGCTTTTTGAACTTCAATACTAAATTGGCTATCCACTACTTTGGATCGCGAATCTATGGAGATAAGGAAATTTTGACTTCGACTACTCACTTCGAATCGTAAATGCGTGTCACTAGAAACTACCAATGGTCGCACATTCAGGTTATGCGGACTCATAGGGGCAATAATAAAAATGTCGGAAGTAGGCATGACCAAAGGCCCTCCTACGGAAAGCGAATAGCCAGTAGAGCCTGTCGCCGTGGACACAATTAAGCCATCTGCCCAATAGGAATTCAAGTAATTGCCATCTACATAGGCCTTTATAACAATCATGGAGGAAGTATCCGTTTTCATGATTCCTACTTCATTGAGGCCAAAGGACTTGTTTTCAAAAAGATCAATCTCGGTTTTTACCGCAACTAGTCCTCGTTCTTCTACCCGATAATTTCCTTCTAATAAAAAGTCTAGCGCTTGAGAAACTTCTTGGGGTGAAATGGTAGCTAAAAACCCTAGCCTACCTGTGTTGATACCTAAAATGGGTATCATTTTGTCTCCAATGTGTGTCAAGGTTTCTAGCAAAGTGCCATCCCCTCCAATACTCCAGGCCATATCTACATGGCTAGGACCTTCCATAGATGAGTAGGAAGGAATATGCTCCACATCAAAGGAATGTGTTAGTAAGTGTGCTTTAAATACATCTGAAAGGGTAATCTGACAATTTTTAGCAATAATGTCAGCCCATAAGTCTACCATTAGGTTTTTGGTATCACCTGTAAAGGATTTTCCATGAATGGCGATTTTTAGACTCAAAACTATGGATTTAAATATTTCAAAAGTAAATCAAATCGAGCTTGATCCACATCCTCTTGATGGCCAAAAGTAAAGGCTTTTTCAACGGCGACCTCATGTCGTTCCAAGCTTTTTACCAATTGAGAAAATTGGTCAGTTTGAACTTGAATAACCCACTCAGGCAAGGCTTGTGGATTTTTCTCAGAGCGATGAAAAAAACTACGCACCATTAGGCCTTTATTTTCTTCAATGATACGGAGTATTACACTCATGGAATCCCGCTGAGCGTGAAAGGAGATGCGTAAAATCCCTCCATTTTTACCAGTAAATCCAGATTGAATAAACATGGTTGAAATTACATCTTGATGAATATAGCCCATCCAATTGCCTTCTTCATTTACTACTGGCAATAAACTAAATCCGGTATTTTCAAAAAGGGGCAAACTAGCTAAAATATCTTCTTCTAATTCTAATTTATCCTGTTGGAAATCTGCTTGAATATCTTTCAATTTAGCCGCTGAGGAAAGGTTTTGGGCTACTTGTAGGGCAGTTATAGTCCCCACCCATTTTTTTCCATCCAATACACTTAGTGCAGGTACTTTATGTGCTTCTATTACCTTTAAAGCCTTTTGAAGGCTATCTTGCAGAGAAAGCGTAGGATAGTCAAAGGACAAATAGGATAGGACTAACATGGTTAAACTTTCGTTTTTTGCAACCATTTATCTAAAATGGCATTGAATTCATCAGGTCTTTCCATCATAGGGGCATGACAACATTTATCAATGAATTGAAGTTCTGAACCTTGAATTAATTGATTGAATTCATGACCTACATGAGGAGGCGTAATCGTATCATTCAATCCCCAAATTAATAGGGTAGGGGTTTTAATACGGACAATATCTTTAGCCATATTATTCCTTTGCGCAGACTTAGCAATGGCAATGATGCGCATTACTTTAGGTATACTATTGGTGATTTCAAAAACCTCATCAACCAACTCTTTGCTAGCTGTTTTAGGGTCATAAAATGTATATTCGACCCTTTCTTTGATGTATTCGTAATTTCCACGTTTGGGATAAGATCCCCCCATGGAATTTTCAAATAATCCAGACGAACCAGTTAGAATCAATCTTTGAACTTTCTCTGGGTGTCTTAGGGTATAAATTAAGGCAACGTGTCCTCCCAAAGAATTGCCAATTAGGCTAAATTTTTCTAACTGTTTGAACTCAACAAATTCTTCTATAAAAACAGTTAAACCCTCACAACCTGCCTCTTTTATAGGCATGTCATGTATGGGCATTAATGGAATTATGATCCTGTAATTGGATTTAAAATGAGATATCACACCTTCCCAGTTACTTAAAGCTCCAAAAAGCCCATGTAACATCAATAATGTTTCCCCTTTACCCTCGTCGATATAGTGATAACCGTTTTCCTCCTTAATTTTGTAATTCATTCCAGGGAATCATTTAATATGCAAAGTAATAAAAAAGACTTTAAACTTTTGTAAGTTCCAAGAGTTTGTTTAAATATAAATTTATCATGAAACCAATCGTTATAATCGGAGCTGGTATTGCAGGCTTACAAGCAGCTAATGTGTTGCATGAAGGTGGAATTCCGTTTGTCTTGCTTGAAAAACAAGCTCATGTAGGGGGTAGGGTACAAAGTGAGCATTTTCAAGGATTTACTTTGGATCATGGCTTTCAAGTTTTACAAACTTCTTACTCGGAGGTGCAGCAAAGTTTACGATTGGCCGATTTGGATTTATCTTATTTTGATTCTGGGGCTTATTTATGGAAAGATAAATCTTGGCTGAGCTTTTTTAGTCCATGGCAACAAACCTTTTCTTTATTCAGAGCCTTAGGTGATGGAATCATTAGCTTGGGTGATTTGGTTAAGTTGGCTCAACTTTGGATGAAAATTCAATTGGATGCGAAGCCTTTGTCTAACAATCCGTTGACAACCCAAGAATACATTGATTCCTTACGTTTTTCGCCGACTTTCCAAGACGGATTTTTGAAGCCTTTTTTCTATGGTATTTTCTTGGATGAATCATTAACTCAGCCTGCCTCATTATTTGTTTTCTATTTGAAACAATTTTTAGAAGGGAAGGCAGCGCTTCCAAAAGGAGGTATGGGAGCTATTTCCAATCAATTGCTACAATCGTTGCCTGCCAGTTCGGTTCGATTGAATACCGAGGTGGAAAGTATAGAGGAAGGAAAGGTCGTTTTGAAAAATGGTGAAACTTTGGAATGTGCAAAGGTTATTTTGGCTGCTAATCCTACGGCTGCTAGCCGCCTTTTAGATATTCCTGTAGATAAGGGGGCTATTCTTCAAAGTAAAACATGCTATTTTTCTGCCGACGAATTTCCTAATGAGGGTAAATTATTGCATCTAATTCCTAAGGCTGAGGAATCAAACATATTGCATTTTGCTTGTCTCAGTAAGGTGAACCCAAGCTATGCACCAGCAGGAAAAGAATTGATTTCTGTTACTACCCTAAAAACAGAGCTAAGCGAGGAAGAGATTAGAAAAGAAATGGCTCGCTTTCTTGGGCAGGAAAAATTAAATTGGAAATTTTTAAAAGCATACTCAATTCCGGAATCTTTGCCTAAACAAGGTTTTTGGAATTTGATTAAGCAGAAAGCCCTTGAAAAGGGAATCGTACTTTCGGGAGATTACACACAATACCCATCTTTGCAAGCGGCTTTTGCATCGGGTCGCTTAGCCGCAGAGTCAGCGATTAGCTGATTTTTGTCAATGTTTCCATTCTAAATAGAAGTATTGGTATATTTGTTATTCCAAAAATCAAACCCAATGAAGAGATATTTTATTTTGTTTGTTGCAATATGCTTTGCTGCCTGCAAATCAGATAACCCTAATTATCAAGAGGAAGCTGCTAATCCTGAGTTTTTGATTCGCTCTGAGGTAATGCTGACAGAAAGTATCATTCATGATATTTTTGCACCGCCGGTTTCTTCAAGAATTTACATGTATGCCAGCATTGCAGGATATGAGGCTGCTTTACATGGGAATAAAGGGTATAAATCTTTAGTTGGTCAACTGAATGGATTTGAAAAAGTAGCGCAACCGAAAGCTGGAGAGGAATACTGTTTTCCAGTGGCCTCTGTTCGAGCTTATTTGGCAGTAGGAAAGAAGTTGACTTTTGCCCAAGAACTTTATGAAGAATTTGATAAGAAATTAGAAGCTGATTATAAGAAAATAGGTATTCCAGAAGATGTGTATGCGCGTTCCATTGCTTTTGGTGATTCTGTAGCCGAATCCATCATGAAATACGCGGCAAAAGATAATTACAAACAAACGAGGGGGTTCAGATTTACCGTGACAAATTTACCTGGGACTTGGACGCCAACACCTCCAGCCTACATTGATGCCGTAGAGCCTTTTTGGACCAAAATTAGACCGGCAGTTTTGGATTCATCTTCTCAATTTAGGGCTCCTGAACCTAGTAAATTTGATATGACTAAGGGTAGCCCTTATTACAAAGAGGTGATGCAATCTTATGAAACAGTGAAGAATTTAACGAATGAACAAAGAGACATTGCTAATTTTTGGGATTGTAATCCTTTCAAAATGAATATCACCGGCCATGCCATGTTTGCTACCAAAAAGATGTCACCCGGAGGCCACTGGTTGGGAATAACGGGTCAGGTTTCTAGGCAGTTGAAAAAGAATTACATAGAAACAGCAGAGGCTTTCGCCTTAACTTCCATTGCTATTTTTGATGGTTTTATTTCTTGTTGGGACGAAAAATATCGATCCATTCGTATTCGACCTGAAACGATTATCAATGCTAGTATAGATAAAACATGGATGCCTGTTTTGCAGACACCTCCATTTCCTGAATACACCTCTGGTCATAGCACCATTTCGCGTTCGGCGGCGGTTGTTTTAACCAAGTTGTTTGGGGAAAATGTAGCCTTTAATGATTCAACTGAGATTCCTTATGGCTTACCACCTAGAAAATTTACTTCTTTCATTCAAGCCGCTGACGAAGCATCCATCAGTCGATTATATGGAGGCATTCACTTTTTACCAGCCTTAGATGAAGGTGCGAAACAAGGACAAAAAGTAGCTACTTGGCTGACACAAAAAATAAAAACCCACTAATGAAAAGCGACATCACATCGAAAGAAGATATTCAAGTTTTTGTCAATGCTTTTTATAAAAGTATGACCTCTGATGATATAGTAGGGCATATTTTTCTTGATGTGATGCATGTGGATTGGGATCATCATTTGCCCAAAATGTATGATTTTTGGGAGATGCTTTTGTTGGATGGCCATGCCTACAAAGGAGCACCCATGCAACCTCATTTGTTAGTGAATCAAATTGTTCCACTCACCAAAGCCCATTTCGAGCAATGGATAGAATTATTTACCAAAACGATAGATTCCTTATTTGAAGGACCCAAGGCAGAGGAAGCTAAAACGAAAGCCTTCAATATCGCTCAAACCTGGGCATATAAATTTGATTATATGAACAAATTGGATAAATAGATAGATTATCAATTTATTTGAGTGATAAATCAGGATTTTTTTGCTTTCTCGGGAGGGGTTTAAACAACGTTGTCAAGGTTTAAAACCTTGACAACGTTGTTCTTGCCTACAATGAAATGTAGATTTTATGCTTATCTAGCCAAACGGCAATGAAACCAATGATTCCAAGTACCACCAAGGAGTTAATTAGTTCAGCAATATTTTCAGTAATATGAATTTTCTCTAAAAAACCACCCGCAAATACAAAGGAGGCTTTATTTAGCCATTGTGGTCCCACGGATTCAAAAAACAAATAAATAAAAATAGAATTTTTGCCAAAAGAAAGTATGTAGTTTGGCGCGGGGATGATGGCCTGACTTCTCTCCCAATTTACATAAAAGGCTGCCATCATTAAGGATATCCATCCCCCAGATGCAAGCGTAAAAGAAAGGGTAGCTGTTCTTTTGATAATGGGGATTCCAGCAAAATCAAGTCCATAACCCACTAAGATTCCTAATAAGCCCAATCCAATTAGTGTTCTAATTACAATTTGATGTGATGAACTTCGGTGGATGATTCGTCCAATTAATGCCCCCCAAATGGTATGTGCAGCCGTAGGAATGCAATTGATGGCAATCCAATGCCCACCACTTAATTTCCCCATGAAGAGCATATCCATATAAGAACCAAAGTTTTTATCCGGGGTATAGGGCTCATTGTAACCGGGAATATCACTAAATACGTATAAGCTGTGGGAAAGCAATAATAACAATAGTGAAGCAGCTATTTGTA
This sequence comes from Aquirufa sp. Wall-65K1, assembly GCF_054558475.1. Classification (NCBI taxonomy): domain Bacteria; kingdom Pseudomonadati; phylum Bacteroidota; class Cytophagia; order Cytophagales; family Flectobacillaceae; genus Aquirufa; species Aquirufa sp. Wall-65K1. The sequence continues at coordinate 339,742 of NZ_JBPXKD010000002.1, forward strand.
AAGGAATTGAAAAACGTAGTAGGAAAAATGCTATGATGGTGGTGACAGATAGCTGTGTTAGCACATTCCACAATTCAAAAACGAGTCTCTCTTTTCCAAGGCAATGTAATCCTGTTCCAAATAAAAATAAAAGTAAAGAACGTTTTAGAACTTTTGGCCATAGAGTTAAATAGGTATCCCCACTGTCTAACCTTTTATAGGTAGAAAAGTACAGGGCTGCCCCAGCTATCATCATAAATCCAGGTTGGATTAAGTCCCAAAAGTGTAAACCCTGCCATTTGACATGGAAAAATTGGGTGATGATAAAATTGTCAGGAAATAGATTGTCCAGATTATGATACAAATCTGTGCTTTCCGCAGCAAGAAGAAAGAGGATAAAGCCTCGGAAATAATCGACGGATGGGATGCGCTTCGTAATCATCGATAGTATTTAAGTGTTTCAAAGGTAAGGTATTTTTTTAAATCTAATTTGTACTTTTGTTATACATTAAATTTTAGCATGATTGTTTCTACTCCCGGTCGGATTTGCTTGTTTGGCGAACATCAAGATTATTTAGGATTACCTGTCATTGCAGCCGCAATTTCGAAACGCATACAAATGAAAGGCCAATTTCGGGCCGACAAAACCGTTCGATTTTCCCTTCCAGACATCCAAGCTGTTGAAGAATTTGAATTAGAATTTCCATTAGTTTACACCAAAGAAAGAGATTATTTCAAAAGTGTTTGCAATGTTCTTCATCGTAAAGGACATTCACTAGCAAAAGGTTTAGAAATAGAAGTTCGGGGCAATATTCCAATTAATTCAGGGACCTCAAGTTCATCTGCACTGATCGTATCATGGGTTAAGTTTCTTTGTGAAATGTATCAAATTCCTGCCACACAGAAGGAAATTGGTGAAATTACCTATGAAGCAGAAGTGTTGGAATTTACAGAGCCAGGAGGAATGATGGACCAGTATTCTACAGCCGTAGGGAATGTGATATTTTTAGAAAGTAGACCCAAGATAGCTATTGAAACCTATTCCCGCGATTTAGGCACTTTCGTGTTAGGAGATTCTCTTGAAGCCAAGGATACACTAAAAATATTAGCCCATGTGAAGTTTGGCATGTTGAGTGGCTTGGAAAAAATTCAGCAGGTGAATCCTGACTTTGATTTGGAAAAAGCTCAGTTGGAGGACTGTTTAGCATATCAAGCCATTTTGACGGAAGCAGAATGGGTTTTACTTCAAGCCAATATCTCAGATCGAGATATTTTATTGGAAGCTAAGGCTATGTTCGAGGGAAAGTCAGAGTGGAGCGATGAAAAATTAGGCGACTTGTTGAATCGACATCAGGTAAACTTACGTGAACATAAAAAAATATCGACTACTAAAATCGATCGAATGATTCAAGCATCGCTAGATGCCGGTGCCTTAGGAGCAAAAATCAATGGTTCTGGGGGAGGAGGCTGTATGTTTGCGTATGCACCCAAACATCCAGAGAAAGTGGTAGAAGCCATTGAAAAGGAGGGAGGAAAGGCCTACATTATTCGTGTAGACGAAGGTACTAAAGTGGAAAAAGAAAGTTTGTTTTATTAATTCAGGAAATGAAAAAAAGATTATTGATTTTAGCTGGAGGCATGGCTTCTCGTATGAAAAAGGCGCTTTCCGAAGGAAGTGATTTGGATCCTAGCTTGGTAGCCCAAGCAAATTCTGTTACCAAAGGAATGATTCAAGTGGGTAAAAATGGGAAGACATTAATCGATTATCAATTATACAATGCTCATTTAGCTGGTATAGAAGAGGTTATGCTGTTGTTGCACCCCACCGATCAAGTAACTCAAGCTTATTGTGAAGATTTGATGTCGCGGGATGCTTGCTGGGGTTTGAAAATCGTGTTTGCTCGTCAGCAAATACCTGCCGATCGAGAAAAACCAGCAGGAACAGCTGATGCAGTGTATCAAGCCTTGATGCAACATGCGGATTGGCAGCAGGGTAGGGTGATCGTGTGCAATTCAGATAACTTATACTCGGTTAATGCCTTAAAAACACTTTGGTCAACTGATCATGCGCAAGCTTTGATTTCGTATCATCGAGATAGCCTTTTATATCCAGCAGAAAGAATTTCGGCCTTTGCTTTAATTCGTACTGATGCAGAAGGACACTTATTAGAGATTATTGAGAAACCTACTGCCCAACAGGCTGATGAGTTAATGGCTCAACAAGGTCGTTTGGGAGTAAGTATGAATATTTTTGTTTTCGAAGCAGCTACCTTTCTGCCATATTTGGCCAAAACGCCTTTCCATCCTGTGAGAAATGAAAAAGAATTACCGACTTCGGTTGCTTTATTTGGAGAAGGAGAGGGTAAAGGATTTTTCGCGATTCCATTGGCTGAAAATGTCCCTGATTTAACATCTAAAGAAGATATTTTAGTGATGCAAAAGTATCTTGAAGATACTTATGGTGATTTTTAATAGAGATTATAGGTGTAAATAGCGTTGATTTGCTGGCATTCTAACTTAGGATGCTGAAATGTTCAAAGCATTCTATATATTTGGAATTAAATGAAGTATTTTAAAGAAAAAATAAGCTTTTGCTAATAAACTTTGATGCTTCATTTAATTCACTCTATCAAATGACCTCATGACTATTGCTATTGTCGTTTTATGTATTTGTCTTTTAGTTTTTTTAATTACATATCAAAAGGTTAATGCTTTTATTGCCTTTTTAATCATCAGTTTAACGACAGGGTATTTACTGGGTTTACCTTTGGGTGATTTGGCAAAATCCGTTCAAAAAGGTATTGGCGACACGCTTGGCTCATTGGTCACCATCATTGTTTTAGGTGCCATGTTAGGGAAGTTGGTGGCGAGCAGTGGAGCAGCACAGCAAATATCAAGTAGCTTGATTCAGGCATTTGGCCAGAAAAATATGGCATGGGGACTCATGCTGACGGGATTTATCATAGGAATACCTCTTTTTTATAATGTTGGTTTTGTTTTGATGATTCCACTTATTTTTTCTTTGGTTCATCAATTTAAATTACACCCTTTGGTTACCGGAATTCCAATGATGGCCTCCTTATCAGTGGCACATGGTTTTCTTCCTCCACATCCATCTCCAGCAGCTTTAGTTGCTCAGTTTGGAGCAAACATGGGGACCACCCTGTTTTATGGAATCATTGTATCCATTCCTGCTATTGTTTTTGCAGGCCCAATATTTTCCAAAACCTTAACTCATTTACCCATTCGTTCGCTAAAAGCATTTCAAGGGGACCCAATCCCTGAATCAAATTTGCCAAGTAGAACTTCTAGCTTCATTACCGCCTTATTTCCTGTATTCCTTTTGGTATTAACCACTTTGGCAGATTTAAAAATCGATAAAAATTCTTCTTTAACTCCATTGATACATTTGATTGCAGATCCTTCCATGGTGATGCTGATTGCTATTTGTGTAGCCACTTATACCTTAGGTTTACGTATGGGTAAAAAAATGGAAGAAGTTATGCTCATATATACGGATGCGGTAAAGGATGTGGCAATGATTCTGTTAATTATTGCTGGTGCCGGATCATTGAAAGAAGTATTATTAGTTTCAGGGGTAAGTAAGGAGATTGCGAGCTACCTACAAACATTACCATTTCCGCCTTTAGTCTTAGGATGGTTGATGGCAGCCATCATACGTGTATGTGTGGGTTCTGCCACCATTGCAGGATTAACCGCAGCTGGAATGATTTATCCGATAGTATCTACAGGTTTAGTTAACCCTAACTTAATGGTTTTGAGTATTGGAGCAGGAAGCCTGATGTTTTCCCATGTCAATGATACTGGGTTTTGGTTATTTAAGGAATATTTTAACTTATCTGTTAAAGAAACCATTGGTTCATGGTCTCTCATGGAAAGTATCGTGTCCATTGTTGGGCTAATCGGGGTGCTTGTCCTCAATCAATTTATTTAATGGAAAATTTGCAATTTTTTAATAATAAATTGAGTAGATTCTAGTTAACTCGGAAAAATTCAAAAACAAATTTTGCCATATAGCTCTTACAGGCGTTTTTTCGCTTGTAGACTTGTCTTTATGCATAATTTTCTTTGGTATCTATTGGAAAATTTATAATTTGCCAACGTTTTCAAATTATTTTTTCATTAAATAAACTAATCAACATGAAAAAACTCTTACTAGTGATGGCACTAGTAACGACTGCGTGCAGTTCGTTACTAGCCCAATCAAGGGTGGTTACCGGTAAAGTAACTGCTTCAGAGGATGGCGCTGCGCTTCCAGGCGTTAGTGTTAGCCTTAAAGGTACCTCGCGTGGTGTAACTACCACAGCTGATGGTTCTTACAAAATCAGTGTTGACAATGGAGCGGCTCTTCAGTTCTCCTTTGTTGGTTACAAAGCTCAAACAATTTCTGTAGGAAGTCAAAGCACGATCAATGTGGTGTTAGTGGCTGATGCAGCGGAATTAAGCGAGGTAGTTGTAACGGCCTTAGGTTTAACACGTACGAAAAACTCATTACCTTATGCTGCACAGCAGGTTAAAGGAGATGAATTGACTCGTGTTAGAACAGGTAATGCATTTTCTGCTTTATCAGGTAGAGTAGCAGGACTTCAAATTATTCAGGGAAATGCGATTGGTGGTTCTACCAACGTCGTTATTCGTGGAAATAAGTCCTTAACTGGTAACAACCAGGCTTTATTTGTAGTAGATGGTGTACCAGTAGATAACACTAACAAAAACACGGGTAACCAACAAACGGGTCGTGGTGGTTATGACTATGGTAATGCGGCAGCAGATATTAACCCAGATGATATCGAGTCTATGACGGTATTGAAAGGTGCAGCTGCAACAGCTCTTTATGGTTCTCGTGCTTCCAATGGTGTCATCATGATTACTTCTAAAAAAGCGAAAAAAGGATTAGGTTTGACAATTAATGCTGGTTTAACAGTAGGAACAATTGATAAATCTACCTTTGCCACTTACCAAAACCAATATGGTGCTGGTTATTCTGATCCATATCAAAAAGATGGTTTCTTATATTTTGACGCCAATGGTGATGGAGTAAAAGATTTAGTTATCAATACAGCAGAAGATGCTTCTTATGGTACTAAGTTCAATCCATCTTTAATGGTTTATCAGTGGGACGCTTTTGATCCAGCTGGTCCAAACTACTTGAAAGCTAGACCATATGTAGCAGCTACTAATACGCCATCTAAATTTTATGAGACGGCTATTTCTAATAACGTTAACGTTCAATTAGATGGAGCTACGGATCAAGGTACTTTCAAATTAGGTTATACACGCAACGATGAGCGTGGTACTTTACCTAACTCTAACGTAACTAAGAACATCATGAATTTAGCTGGTTCTTATAATATCTCTAAAAAAGTTACAGCATCTGCTGCAGCTAACTTCTCAGTGATTGAAGGTAAAGGGCGTTATGGTTCTGGTTATAGTGGTTTGAACGTTAACCAAAACTTCCGTCAGTGGTATCAAACTAACGTTGATATCTTAGAGCAAAAAGAAGCTTATTTCAGAAATCAACAAAACGTAACTTGGAACTGGTCTGATCCATCATCAGCGGCAGGTTTGAAGCCAATCTATACAGATAACTACTATTGGACTCGTTACCAAAACTACCAGAACGATACACGTTCTCGTCTTTTTGGAAATGCGATGGTTAACTACAAAGCAGCTGATTTCTTGAATTTCATGGGTCGTGTGACTGTGGATACTTATAATGAGTTCCAAGAAGAGCGTATTGCGGTTGGTAGCCAAGGCGTTCCAGGATATACCCGTTTTGATCGTACCTTCCAAGAGCTTAACTACGATTTAATGGCAAATTTTGACAAAGAAATCGTAAAAGATTTAAACCTAAAAGCATTAGCTGGTTTGAACTTACGTAAATCTTATATACGTTCGATTTCTGCTGGAACCAATGGCGGTTTAATTGTACCAGGATTATATTCAATTGCCAATTCAAGAGGTACTGTTTCTGCTCCGGGAGAAAGTTATCAACCACGTGAGGTATTTGGTATCTTTGGAGGTTTAACTTTGACATACAAGGATTTCTTAACCTTAGATGGTACTATCCGTCAGGATAAGTCGTCTACTTTGCCAGTGGCAAACAATGCTTACTTATACTATGCTGGTTCAGCTAGCTGGTTATTCTCTCACCACATTGAAGATCTTCCTTGGTTGACTTCAGGTAAATTGAGAATGAACTATGCAACAGTAGGTAATGATGCTCCTTGGGGATCAATCAAGAACGTATATGACAAACCAGATCCATTTGGTTCAACCATTTTGTTCTCTGCTCCATCGACTCAGAACAACCCATTCTTAAAGCCTGAGCAAACTCAAAGTAAGGAGATCGGTTTAGAGATGGCTTTCTTACAGAACCGTTTAGGTTTTGACTTAACGTATTACCACACGAATACATTAGATCAGATCTTACCTGCATCTGTTTCTTCTGCAACAGGTTTCTCAAGTACTTTTGTGAACGCTGGTAATATTGAGAACAAAGGTTTTGAAGTTAGCTTATATGCTAGCCCAATCAAAACAGCTGATTTCTCATGGAATGTTAACGTAAACTGGACTAAGAATACAAGTTTAGTATTGAGCTTGTACAATGATAGCAAGAACTTACAGTTAGCTACTTTCCAAGGTGGTGTTAGCCTAAATGCTTCAGTAGGTCAACCATATGGTATCTTACAAGGCAGAACTTGGAAGACCTTAAATGGTCAGAAATTGGTTAAAGCTAATGGTCGTTATGACTTGACTTCTACTACAACAAACAATATCGGAAACGTAAATCCTGATTGGATTGGTGGTATCAACAACTCATTCAAGTATAAGAATGTGACATTGAACTTCTTGATTGATATGAAGCGTGGTGGTAGTGTATTCTCTTTAGATCAATACTATGGTCAAGCTACGGGTGTTTATCCTGAGTCAGTTGGTAATAATGATAAAGGTAATCCTTCTCGTTCTCCAGTTGCTGAAGGTGGTGGTGTAATCATGCCAGGAGTTTTAGCGGATGGTTCTGCTAATACAATTCGTGTGGAAAATGATTATGGTACATATGGTTATGCTTATAACCCAGCTGCAGCTTTCGTTTACGATGCTAGTTACATCAAGTTAAGAGAAGCAAACATTGTTTACTCTTTACCAAGTTCAGTTGTACGTAAATTAGGAGGTGTTAAAGGAGTTGATCTTTCTATTTTCGGAAGAAACTTGTGGATTATCCAGAAATATGTTCCTTATGCTGATCCAGAGGAAAACCTTTCTGCTGGTAACATCCAAGGAAATCAATCGGGTGCTTATCCAACTACTCGTTCGATTGGATTTAACATCAAATTATTATTCTAATTATCCTAAAATTTGATAAAGATGAAAAAAATATTTTTAGTTTTTGTACCACTTTTGCTCCTTGCATCGGCTTGTACAGAAGATATTTCTCAATTAAATATTGAGACTAAAAGGCCAGCTGCAGTACCTGCACCTACCTTGTTCTCGAACGCAGTTAAGACCATCTCTGGTTCTTTAGCTTCTCCTAGTGTGAATACTAACGTATTCCGTTTTACCGTGAGTCATTGGGCTATGTCAACATATCAAGATGAGGCTCAATATGATTTTGCAACACGTAACATTCCTCAAGGATGGTGGACTACCATGTACCGTGACGTTATCGCGGATTTACGTGAGTCAGCAAAATTGATCAGTGCAGACGCTGCTTTAACTCCAGGTGAGAAAGCGAATAAATTAGCGATTATTGATATCATGGAGGTTTATACCTACAGTATTTTGGTTAATACTTTTGGTAATATTCCTTACTCTGAGTCTTTAAATGCTGCTATTTTATTTCCAAAATACGATGATGCTAAAACCATTTCTACGGATTTAATCAATCGTTTGAATGCAGACATCTCTAAAATCAATACATCGGCTGCTGGTTTTGCATCGGCTGAGGACTTGATTTACAAAGGTTCAGTTTCAAAATGGTTGAAGTTTGCTAATACCCTTCGTATGAAGATTGGTATGATTCAAGCAGATGTAGATGCTAATTTGGCTAAATCTGCGGTGGAAGCTTCTGATGCAGGTGCTATCTCAGCAGCAGCTGACAATGGTTTATTTACCTACATGGCTGCTTCTCCTAACCAAAACCCATTATATGTGGATATCGTTTTGGGAGGTCGTTCAGACTATATCGCTGGTAAAGATTTGATGGATAAATTATTAGGATGGAATGATCCACGTACAAGTGCTTACTTTACTCCAAACAATGCTGGTGTTTATGCTGGTGGAATTGTAGGAAAAGGTAATACTTACGTAGATTTCTCTCGTGCTGGTACTAAAATCATTGATGCTTCTGCTCCATGTGTATTGGCTGATTATGTTGAAACTGAATTCTTACGTGCTGAAGCAAAAGAAAGAGGATTTAATGTAGCTGGTACTGCAGAATCACACTATAATAATGCGATTCGTGCTTCAATCATCTATTGGGGTGGTTCTGCAGCTGATGCTGATGCTTATTTAGCTCAGCCTTCTGTAGCTTATGCTACTGCTGCTGGTGATTGGAAACAAAAAATCGGTACTCAAAAGTGGATTGCTTTGTATAATAGACCATATGATGGATGGGTTGAATTGCGTCGTTTAGACCAACCTAAGATTTCTGCTCCAGTTGGTGCTAAGTCTGGTTTCCCAACTCGTTTAACTTATGCTGCTAATGAGCAAACATTGAACGGAACTAATTATACAGCTGCTGCTTCTGCCATTGGTGGTGACGTAGTTACAACTAAATTGTATTGGGATAAATTCTAGTATAATTTAGATTTTTTCAATAAAAAAAGAGGGCTTTGAAAAAAGCCCTCTTTTTTTTGTTATAAAATTCCTAAAACATTTTTCTTTATAAACGTGTTTAACTAATTTATGAGCGGATTTTTATGCTTTTGAGCGGAAAGTCTTTAACTTATTACTCATTTATCAAACTAAAAAAAATGAAAAAACTACTACTCGTTGGGGTATTAGTGATGACTGTATTCAGTTCACTAATGGCTCAAAACAAACAAGTTACGGGGAAGGTAACCTCATCAGATGATGGGAGTGGATTACCCGGAGTAAGTGTGAGTGCGAAAGGCTCCACTCGTGGAACCACCACTGCTGCCGATGGTTCCTACAGCATTCAAGTGGCAGACGGAGCTTCTCTCGTTTTTAGTTTTGTTGGTTACACTAGCCAAACTATCGCCATCGGAAATCGTTCAGTTGTTGATGTTGCCTTAGCTTCTGACACCAAGCAATTAAGCGAGGTTGTTGTAGTGGGTTATGGTACCAAGAAAAGAACTGAGTTTACTGGTTCTGCTTCTACCATTAAAGCAGCTACCATCGCAGAAAGACCCGTTCAAAGTTTTTCACAAGGATTAACGGGACAGGCTGCTGGTGTGAATATCACACAGCCTAACGGTTTATTAAATAACCCTCCTGTAATTCGTGTACGTGGTCTTAGCTCATTGTCTCTAAGCTCATTCCCATTAGTTGTTATTGACGGTATACCTATCAGTACTGACAACGTTTCGGCTAACTCCACTACGAATAACCCATTGGCGGATATTAACCCATCTGATATTGAGTCCATTGACGTGTTAAAAGATGCGGCATCTGCAGCTATATATGGTTCACGTGCTGGTGCTGGAGTTTTATTGATTACGACTAAGCGTGGTAAATCAGGAAAAGCAAAAGTATCAATTGATTCTTGGGCAGGTGTAAGTGAAGCTGTTCGTTTACCTGACGTTTTAAACGCTCAGCAATATATGGATCATAAGAACATGGCTATCGCCAATGCGTTATTATTGAATCCAAATGCAGTTACTTCCACTCAACGTAACTCAGAAAATAAATCATTTTTACCAAATTACAATCCAGATGGCAGTTTGATTGATACAGATTGGTATAAGGAAGTATATCAAAGAGGTTTTTCTCAAAATCACAATATGACTATTACTGGAGGAAATGATAAGACTACTTATTATTTCTCTGGTGGATACTCAGATCAAGAAGGATTCTTGAGAAGCAACAGTTTCCAACGTCGTTCTGGTCGTTTCAATATGGATCACCAAGCAACAAAATGGTTGAAGTTAACTACTAATTTCAACTACTCGAATACGTATAACAAGGCACCAATGTCAGGTTCAAATGCTGGAGGAGCCTTCAATACATCGGGTTTGGGTCGTATTGCTGTGGCTCAAGTTCCTAACTTACCTGCTTATTTACCAGATGGTTCTTACAATTTGGAAAACAATACGGTTGGTCGTTTAAACAATTTATTACCTGCTCAGTTTCCTAATGCAGCTGTGGTTCGTGATTTAGATAAAATTTCATCTGAAAATACGCGTTTAATCGCCAATTTAGGTGCAGAGATTCGTTTGTTAGAAGGTTTAACGGCTAAGACAAACTATTCTTGGGATCGTAGAAATACGGAAAATATCCGTTTCTTTAACCCATACAATGGTGATGGTTGGTCTACTTCAGGAGATGCCTATAACAATACGGCTCGTTCGGACAACTGGAACTGGATCAATACTTTACAATACAACGTTACTTTAGCAGAAAAGCATAATATCTCAGCCATTGTAGGTTCAGACGTTCAAAAAACCCGTGTGTTAAACTGGGGTGCACAACGTCAAACATTAGCTGATTTCTTCTTTACTGATTTCCAAGGAAACTTTGGTACTAACTTGGCAGCTGGTAATGGAATTTCACAAGTTTCTTATGAGGCATACTTCGCTAACGTGAGTTATAACTTCAAAGGAAAGTATTTCTTAAGCGGTAACCTTCGTCGTGATGGTAATTCAGCTTTATCTGCTGAGAATCGTTGGGGAGATTTTGGTGGTGTGTCTTTAGGTTGGACTGTTTCTGAGGAAGAGTTCTTCAAAAATATGGACTTAGGAAACACTATTTCTTCTTTCCGTTTAAAGGCAAGTTATGGTAAAGTAGGTAACGGTAATGTTCCGAATGCCTATGGTTCCTATTCTACCTTTGGATCAGGTTTATACGGATCTATCCCAACTTTATCATTTAACCAAGCAGGTAACAAGGATTTGAAATGGGAGACTTCAGCTCAAACCAACGTAGGTTTGGATGTTAGTTTCTTAAACGATCGTATTACATTAGAAGCGAACTACTATTATAAGGATATCAACAATTTGATCTTGAACGTGCCTCAAGCACCTTCTAAAGGTATTCCAGGTAACTCGATCTTAGCTAACGTTGGTTCGATGTATAATAAAGGTTTTGAAATTGCTCTAACGGCAACGCCTATCAATACAGGTAAATTCAGCTGGAATACCAACATAAATTTTGCTACCAACGAAAACATGGTAACATCATTGGTAGATGCTAACACACCTATTTTGACAAATACTTCCGGTCTAGAGGCTACTTCTATTACCAAAGTAGGTTACTCAGCAGCTCAAATTTATGGTGTTAAAACGGATGGTGTTAATCCAGCAAATGGTCGCCGTATTTATATTAAGAGAGATGGAACTAAGGTACAATACCAGCATTTAGGTGGTGCATTGGCTTGGACTACCTTAGATGGTAAGGCTACAACTTCTCCATCCTCTGAGCAACAAATCTTAGGAAATACACTTCCTACTTTCTATGGTGGTTTTAATAATACCTTTAAGTATGGAGGTTTCGACTTAGCTTTGAACTTTACATTCTCAGGAGGAAACTACATTTACAATGGTTCTCAAGCGGGTCTACGTGACCAACGTGTATGGAATAACTCGGTTGATGTGTTGAAATCTTGGAAAAAAGAAGGAGATATTACTGAGATTCCACGCGCTGTTTACGGAGATAACGTATCGAATGGATCTTCATTCTTGATTGATGCTAACATCCAAAAAGGAGATTTCTTACGTTTACAAACAGCTACTTTAGGTTATAAAATCCCAGCTGATTTAAGTCGTTTAGGAATTACTAGCTTACGTCTATACGCTCAGGCTACGAACTTATTCCTATTAACACCATACAAAGGTGTTGACCCAGAAATCTCATCCAATGGAGATTCTAACCTAGCTTCTGGTATTGAAAGAAACTCAATCCCTCAAGCTAGAGCGTTCACATTTGGTATTAACATCGGTTTATAATTTTAAAGGATAGATAAAATGAAATTATTCACAAATAAAATTGGATATCTGACCATCGCTTTGGCTTTGACAGTTTCCTCTTGCAGTAAGGATTTTCTTAGTGCAGTTCCTGAATTAGACTTGTCTGATGCGACAGTTTTTAATTCCCCAGCTCGCGTGCTTTCTCAAGTAAATGGTTTATATGGATCAGCTAAAAGTGGTAGCTTATTCGGTGGTCGTTACTTGATCTATAATGATATTCGTGCGGAAGAATTTGTTAACCGTACGACTAACTCCGTAACAGGTTATTCAACGTATCAAGGTAACCAAGATCCATCAGATACTTATTTAGCTGGTTTTTGGATTCAAGGTTACTTGACTATCAACCGTGCTAATTTGTTTTTGGAAGGTCTTGCGGCGAATCCAAATGCAGTATCTTCTACACTGGCGGCTAATTACCGTGGTGAAGCGAAGTTCATTCGTGCTTTGACTTACTTCTCTTTGGTACAATTCTTCGCGAAGCCTTATATCTTAGATAAGGGTGCTTCTGCGGGCTTGCCTTTGCGTCTGAAAGGACAGACTTCCTCTGCGGATAATAATTTAGCTAGAAGTACTGTTGCTCAAGTATATGACCAAATCTTGAAAGATTTGAATGAGGCTGAGACGGAGCTACCTGATAGCTATGCATCGGCTTTATTGAACACAACTCGTGCACATAAAAACACGGCTATTGCTTTGAAAACTCGTGTTTTGTTAGCTAAAGGAGATTATGCAGGTGTAATTACTGAAGCAAATAAAATTGTTTCACCAACAGCTCCATATAGATCTAATACTCGTGTAGCGCATACTTTGCAAGCAGACGTATCTGCTGTGTTCAAAGCACCATACACTACTACTGAGTCGATTTTCTCATTCCCAATGGATGCGACAAACCCTCCGGGTACCCAAAACCAATTGGGCTTCTATTTTAATGCAGGAAACGTGGAGTATTATTTAAATCAAGGTCCAACAGGTATCTATAGTAATCCTCAATTTACTGCTACGGATGATCGTAAGACTAAGTTGACAGTGCCTACTACTACCATTGCGAAGTTTCCTTCGTCAACTAAGTTTAGTGGCGTGTCTCCATTCATCGATTTTGTGCCAAACATCCGTTATGCTGAGGTATTATTGAACCTTGCGGAAGCTGAAGCAGAAGGTGGAAACATCAATCGTGCGATTGATATCTTGAATGCTGTACACAAGCGTTCTGATCCTACTTATGTATTCACTGGATTAGATTCTAAAGCTAATGTGGTAAGGGCAATCTTGACAGAACGTCGTATCGAATTCCTTGCAGAAGGTTTCCGTACTAATGATGTTTTGCGTAGAGGTGACTCAATAAATTCATTCGGTGCTGGAGCGATCATCCCTCCAACGGATCCACGTTATATTTATGGAATTCCATTGATTGAAACTCAAACCAACCCTGGTATTGGTAAGTAATTCATGTGATTTCTACAACAAAGGGCTTGTCATCGACAAGCCCTTTTTTTATACCTCTCCTAAGGTAGTATAATCTTTTAATGAAGTGATTTTTTTTGATATTAAATAGGTCAATAGATGTTTCTTTAATTTTGATGATAATAATTAAACCCTTTAAGGTTTTAATAACCTATTGGTTAAATTAATTTAAATGATTTGATAAGAAGTTATTTGAAGATGTTTCTAGGATTTAATTTATACCAAAGATTCAGAATATATTTATTTAAAAGGCCGAGCCTTTTCCCTGTAGGTATAAAAAAACGCCCCCGATTATTCGGAGGCGTTTGGATTTAAATTTATAAATCAGTCGAATTACCAGATCTTAATTCGATCTTCTGGTTTTTTATACAATTTATCTCCAGGTTTAATGTTAAATGCATTATACCAAGCATCCATATTCACTGGTGCACCAATTGTTCTGTATTGGTTGGGAGAGTGTGGATCAGTTATAATCAGTTGTGCAGCTGTTTCGGGTAGGGTAGTTCCACGCCAAACTTGCGCCCAGGATAAAAAGAATCGCTGATCTGGTGTAAATCCATCAATTTTCTTCTTCGATTTTCCTTGCTCCGTCATTTTGAAGGCTTCATAAGCCATATTTAGCCCACCTAAATCACCAATATTTTCACCCATGGTCAATTTGCCATTGACATGTATGGTATCTAAAATAGTATAGGCATCAAATTGAGCGCCTAAAAGAGCTGTTTTTGCTTTGAACTTATTCAAATCCTCGTCTGTCCACCAATTTCGTAAAGTGCCGTCTTTATCATATTTACTTCCTGAATCATCAAAACCGTGCGACATTTCATGGCCTATAACCGCACCAATACCTCCATAATTTACTGCGTCGTCTGCATTCGGGTCAAAGAATGGGAATTGTAATATACCTGCGGGGAAAACAATCTCATTCATCACCGGACTATAATACGCATTTACGGTAGGAGGGGTCATGCCCCAACGGTTACGATCAACTTTTTTTCCAACTTGACTAACATTTTCTTTAAAGCCCCAAGCGCTGGCATTTCTAAGATTTTGAAAATACTGATCTCCAGAAATTTCTAAACCTTCATAATTTTTCCATTTGTCAGGATAACCAATTTTAGGGGTGAAAGCATGTAATTTATCCAATGCTTTCTGTTTAGTTACATCACTCATCCAATCCAACTTTTGAATTCGGATTTCAAATGCCTTTCTTAGATTCTCAATCAAAACCTTCATACGCTCTTTAGCTTCAGGCTTGAAATATTTTTTAACATACAATTGTCCGAGTAATTCACCAACGGTGCCATCCGTAAGGCTTGACATACGCTGCCAACGGGGTGTTTGTACCTTTTGGCCAGTCAATAATTGACTGAAACTAAAACTTGCTTTTACGAAAGGACTACTCAAATTGGGGGCAGAACCTTTTAAAATAGACCATTGTAAATAAACTTTCCATTGATTAATGGGAGTTTCTTTAACTAGTCGGTTGACCTCTTCAAAAAACTTTGGAGCCGAAACTAGAATAGAGTCTTGTTTAGGAACATTCATTTGAGCAAATAAATCTGTCCAATCGATTTCATTTGTCTTTTGCTGAAATTCATTCCAAGCAAACTTGTTATAGGTTTTATATGGGTCACGCATTTCCACTCTTGACATTTGTGCGTTGGCCAATTGCTTCTCTAAACCAAAAACTATCTCAGCGTTTGCTTTAGCTTGTTCAGATGGATTCCCTACTAATTCAAATAAAGTTTTGATGTAGTTTTTATACACCTCTTGAACTTTAGCACTACGAACATCAGATTTCAGGTAAAAATCACGATCTGGAAGGGTAGTCCCACCTTGGGCCAGTTGAGGTACCATTTTTTCCACATTTTTTCGATCTTGTCCTATTCCAAAACCAAATAATGGAGAACCAATACCTGAAACTCTAAATTGAGCAAGGGCATCTAGCACTTCTTTTTTTGTTGAAATGGCACTTACCTTATCTAAATCCGCTTTAATGGGTGTATAGCCTAATTTTTCTATAATCAGGCTGTCCATGGCCGCCGTATAAAAGTCAGCTACTCGTCTTTCTATACTGCCCAGTGGAAAGCTCTTTTGATTTGACTTTAGGTCCTCTAGTATGGATTTAACAGCATTGATATTAAAATCCCTTAGCTCATTAAAGCTTCCCCACCTAGTTTCTTTAGCAGGGATTGGGTTATTCTTAACCCAAGTACCATTGGCATACTCAGCAAAATCATCACCAGGTTTAACCTTGGTATTCATGTTAGCTTTGTCAATGAATTTGGCTGGGCTTTGAGCTAACAAATGTGCTGAACTCAGCATCATTCCTGATAAAACAATGTATCGGTAAATTGTCTTCATAAGTTGTTTAGTTTGTTTTTAGTTTGTTGATTTTTTTATAAATTCAAGATAAACTCATATAACTTCATCGATGAACAAATTGTTATCATTCTCTTTCATCCTAATTCTTTCAATAGGCTCTACATTGGCTCAACAGCCTATTTTGAAAACCATGAGTCATGAAGCCATGACCTCGCTCAAGCGGGTAGGGGCTCCCAAAATAAGTCCAGATGGTCAATGGGTCATTTATTCCCAACAGGCAGTTTCTTATGAGGCAGAATCCAATACCAGTGACTTGTGGATTGCCTCAACAGATGGAACGCAAGCTCCTAGAAAAATCACCCAAACAAAGGCCGGTGAAGACAATTACTTTTGGCATCCCACGGAGAAGAAAATTTTCTTTACCGCTAAACGTGAAGGAGATGAATCTGCTCAATTATATAGTTTAGATTTTGCGGGCGGAGATGCCCAAAGAGTAAGCAACTTCTCTTTAGGGATTGGAAGTCCACAAATAAGCTCGGATGGAAGTAAAATTTTGTTTTCTTCTCGGGTTTTTCCTGGAGTTTTTAGTGATTCTTTGAATAAAAAACAGTCAGAGGAAAAAAAGAAATTGAAATACAAAGCCAGGGTTTATACTTCTTTCCCCATTCGTTATTGGGATAGCTGGCTAGATGAAAAACAAACCCATGTCTTTTTGTTGGATTTGAAAACCAAAGAGGTTCGTAATTTATTTAGCGAGCTAAGTTTGGTTCAATCCCCAGGATTTCAATTAGGGGCATTTAAATGGTCTCCTGATAACCAATCGGTAGTTTTTATTGCCAGCACCGATTATAATACCACTGCGTATCAATTTTCAACATCTAAGATTTATCAGCTTAATATACAGGGTGGAAAGGAGTCCTTATTAGTAAAGGATTCATGGGATTATTCAAATATCTACTTTTCAAAGGATGGGAAATATGCTTTAGCCACCGGAAGTGTGCATCAGGATAAGATATATCAACTAGACCATTTATTTCGATTCAATTGGCCTGATATGTCAAATAAAACGGAGTTGTTAAGTTCCCTAGATCGTCCCATTAATCAACTAGAAGTATCCACAAAACATTTGATTGCGAGCATTGAGGATCAGGGCGTAGATCGCTTGATTCGAGTGAATTTACAAGATGGGACTTTTCAGCCTGTTTTGGGCGGTCAAAAAGGTTCATTCAATCAGGTTTCCTTATCCCAACAGGAAAATGTTTTTGCATATGCTTACGAGAGTATGGCAAGTCCTTCCGAGGTTTTTGTACATCATGTTGATAAAGAAATAGCCATCTCAAAAGCCAATCAAGCATTCCTTAAAAATTATGATCTGAAAGATGCCGAAGTTTTTTGGACAACAAGTCGAGGAAAGAAAATCAGAAGCTTTTTATTAAAACCAGCCTCCTTTGATCCGAATAAAAAGTATCCTCTTTTCGTATTAATGCACGGTGGCCCAGCCATTTCATTTAAAGATACGTATGGGTATCGATGGAATCCATATATCCTGGCAGGTACCGAGTATGTCATTGTCATGACCGATTATACCGGCTCGGTGGGCTATGGCGAAAAATTTACGCAGGATATCCAGTTTGATCCCTTCAAAGGACCTGGCCAAGAGATATTGGATGCAGCAAATGATGCTATCAAGCGATTTTCCTTTATAGATGGAAGTAGACAAGCCGCCGGAGGAGCAAGTTATGGTGGCCATTTAGCTAATTGGATGCAGGCTACAACCAGTCATTTTAAATGTTTGATTGCACATGCTGGTTTAGTCAATTCTGAAGCGCAATGGGGAACATCTGATGTCATTTGGGGAAGGGAATTGATGAATGGAGGAGCACCTTGGGTACCTACTAAAACTTGGAAGGAACAGAATCCCATGCGATTTGCGGCTAATTTTAAAACGCCTATCCTCTTGACAGTCGGGGAAAATGATTTCCGGGTGCCGATTAATAATACACTTGAAAACTGGAGTATATTGCAGCGACAAAAAGTGCCGAGTAAATTGATTGTTTTTCCAGAAGAAAACCACTGGATTTTAAAGGCTGAAAACTCTCGGTTTCATTATCAAGAAATACGAAATTGGTTAGCTACTTATTTGAAATAAAAACAAAAAGCCCAAGCCATTGATTCAGCTTGGGCTTTTGTTTTGTATATGGAATTCATTAATCAAGCTCAATCATTTTGCCTGTTTTTACTGACTCATCGCAAGCAAATGCAATTTTCAAACTGTTTACGGCATCTGCCACGTGGTCTGTTAAGTCCCAGTTTTGGGTGATGGCATCGTAGAAATACGCTTGCTCTCGATCACATAGACCTTGGTGATCAGGTTCATCCAATAGATTAATCCATTCGTCTTCTTGGGTAAATTCATTTTGAGCATTGATGTCAGCCTTGTGTACCCGAAGTGATTCTGTTTTGGTATGCGATTCTACCGAATCTGATTTTCCTTCTCCTCCCGCCTCCTTAGCCACGATGGAGACAGAGCCTTGAGGTCCAAACACATCTTTGACGAAATAGGCCGTTTGAGAAATCATGGGTCCCCAGCCTGCTTCATACCAACCTACTGAACCATCTTCAAAATGAATTTGCAGCTGGCCATAATTGTAATTACCCGTTGGAATATCGTTGGTTAATCTAGCACCAATAGCCGCTACGCGAACCGGTTTTGAACGAGTCATTTGGCACATCACATCTATATAATGAACCCCACAATCCACAATTGGGCTTAAACTCTTCATCAAATTACGATGGACATCCCACATGTATCCATGACTTTGTTGGTTTAGGTTCATGCGCATAACCAAAGGTTTTCCTAAACCTTTGGCTATATCAATGAATTTAATCCAAGATGGATGATGACGAAGGATATAACCAACCACCAGCTTTTTACCTGTTTGGCGAACTACTTCGGCAACCCTTTCGGCCCCAGCTAATGAATCCGCAATAGGTTTTTCTAAAAAAACATGGCAGCCTGCCTCTAAAGCAGCAATGGAATAAGCCTCGTGTGTATCTGGATAGGTAGAAATACAAACAGCATCCGGTTTAGTGATAGCTAAGGCTTCCAAATAGTCGGAGTATAAATCGTATGCACCGCCTAATTCTTGATTTAATTTTTCTTTGCTGGCTCCCGTAGAAACTAATCCACAAATCTCAAAACCCTCATGCGTATGAAAAGACATGGCATGAGAGGCTCCCATATTTCCACAGCCTACTACTAAAACGCGTAATTTATTTTTTGAACTCATTGCTCTTCCATTTTTTGATAAGTGAAATTAAAAAGAAAGGGGGATAAATAGAAAAGGCCTGTATGCTTTTGTGATTTTCTTACATTTTATTTAAGCGATGACTTGAATTCTGGTCGAACATATTTTATTGTATCAAAATAATACATTAAACTTGTAGCATTAAAACACGAAAATCATGAAAAGAAGACAGTTTATTCAGCAATCAAGCACCCTGTTTGCCTCATCTTTATTTTTATCAAAATCAGGAGCCTTGGATAAGATGCTGACATCCAAGCCTCTAGGCCTTCAATTGTTCACTTTATTCAATGTGATTGATCAAGATGTTCCTGGGAATTTGAAGAAAGTAGCTGATTTAGGAATAAAGGAATTGGAATCTGCCTTTAGTTTTAAGCCTATGTTTTATGGTTATACGGGGAAAGAATTTCGTTCATTGACCAATAATTTAGGATTGAATTGGGTTTCACACCATGTTTTGGGAGCACCCTTCAAACCTCGTCCAGGTTTTGATTCAAGTAAAATGCCCAAATTACTTACCTTGAAAACAGATGCAAGTCAAATTGTTGATAATGCAGCTGAGGCAGGATTGAGCTATTTGGTATGTGCCAATATACCGATAGAGTCTAAATCTGAAGTTTCGGAGTCGGTGGATATATTAGGTAAATCAGCGGAATTAGCCAAGAAAGCGGGCTTAACATTCTGTTATCACAACCACGATGCGGAGTTCAAAGTGATTGATGGCCAAAGGGCTTTTGATGTATTTTCTAGTCAAATCTCAGCTGATTTATTAAAATTTGAATTGGATTTGGGTTGGGCTACCAAAGCTGGAGAGAATATCATTGAATTATTCAAAAAACAGCCAGGTCGTTTCCCTCTTTGTCACATTAAAGACTTTGATACGGATTATAAAAACATTGTTCCGGTAGGACAAGGAATTGTGAACTATGAACCTATCCTTAAAGCTGCTTCCATAGGCGGACTTAAACACTATTTCTTGGAGCATGATATGCCAAAAGATGCATTTGAGAGCATTCGTTTGGGTAAAAGTGCCTTGGATAAAATTTTATAAATACCTAAATATCCCCTAAGAATCCGCCATGATATAAAACTGGTGCACTTGAAAAATAAACTGCCTTTTTCTAATGAAATGTATTTCTTAGACCAAAGGCAGTTTTTTTATTTCTAAGGCAATCTACTGGCACCAGAAATTAATCAAAGATATTGGAATTCAAATGTCGGAATGCTTCCATGGCCCCCATATATTCACACGTTCTTGCCCCAGCTTTGTTAGCATTTAATATAATTTTGGTCCAATCTGCCTGACTTAATTGGCCTAGGTTTTTTACTCGTACTTCATTTAATTGGAATAATACAGCCCCTACAAAGGCATCTCCTGCACCGGTTGTATCTGTGGGTTTAATGGGAATACTGGGAACAATAAAAGTTTCACCGGCTAAGCCTAACAGGGTGCCTTCTTTACCCAATGTAATGGCAAAAACACCCCTGCACCATTGAAGCAACTGCTGGGTAGCTTTTTCTAAGGAATCTGTCTTGGTAATTAGCATGGCTTCTTCATCGCTTAACTTAATAAAGTCGGCCTTTTGAAGGAAAAACAAGGATTGCTCAATAAAACTTTCTTGTTTATCAGAAAATAATAGGTGTCGGTAATTGGGATCAAAACTGATAATTTTCCCTAGTGCCTTGGCCTCTTGAAGTAAATGATAATAGGAGGCTTTCAAGTTTCCATCCAAAAAAGCGGTAGCTGAACCAAAATGAATGATATCTTGCTTATTTAAATCAATCAATTTTATTTCTTCTACCGTCAATTGTGCGTCTGCCCCACGGTTAAAAACAAAGTCCCGCTCTCCATCCAACATAAGCGATACAAAAGCAAATGTGGTAAAATATTGATGGTCTAAATGCACATGCTGGGTATTTACGCCAAAGCTGTTCATGACATCTTGCAATTGCTTTCCAAAGGGATCATTGCCTACTTTGGCACTTAAATAGACTTCTCCACCAAGTGCCGCAATGGCCGCCGCTACATTCGTGGGAGCACCTCCAGGTTTTTTAAGAAAATTTTCTCCAGCCGCTAAAGTGGATCCTTTATCGGTACAAATCATATCAATCAAGGCTTCGCCAATACAGAGTACACTCATAGGGAAATCAGGTTAAGGACTTTCAAAACGAAAAACAATGGAAATGTTTCACTCAATAACAATGACTATGATCGATTGAATAATCTTCCAATGCCAGAACTTGGAAATTGTATCTGTCAAAATCGTCCCAAAGCTTCACTTTTTTTATCGAATGTTAGGTATGCTTATTTAATATTCTTGTGACAAAGGGTGGATCATTAACTCATCGATAACCACGTTCGCAGGCTGATTCATTATAAAATAAATACTGTCTGCCATGTTTTCGCATGTTAACCAAGCTTGATGGCTAGCATCTCCCTGAGGCTCTGGGTGAAACATGGTATCAACCAATCCGGAGTATACGGTGGACACTTTGATTCCGTCTTTTCTCACCTCTTTTCTCAATGCTTCCGTAAAAGCGTGCTGAGCATATTTAGAGGAGCAATAAAGAGATCCACCATCAAACACACGCTTAGCAACGTCCGATGCAATGGAAATGATATGACCTTTTTTGGCAGTTTTCATGCTTGATAATACCGCCTTAGAAAATAGAAATGTTCCTTTTACATTGGTATTGTAAATTTGGTCCCAGTTTTCTACTGTATAACTTTCGGTAGGGCCGAAAACCCCAGAACCGGCATTGTTAATTAGGAAATCAATGCCTTGAAACGTATGCGCTGTTTTTTCTACCGCATAATTTACAAAGCTTTCGTCGGCCACATCGCCCACAAAATATAAAGGCCGGTGACCAATCTCAGCAATGCTTTCTGCAAGATCTTTTAGTTCTCCTTTGCTTCGAGCAATAAGACTTAATTGGAAATTATGTTCTGCCAATAAGAGTGCTAAGGCTTTCCCTATTCCTTTGGAGGCACCCGTGATAATGGCAACAGGAGGTTTTTGTGACATGTTTCTATTTTTTTTCTAAGATAAGGATTTGAAATGATATGCAAATCGCCAAGATTCTTGATTTCGACTTTTTGTTTTGGGCTTATACCGATTGTTGAAATTTATTTGTGAATGTTTTCTTTATTTCAACGAATAGTTACCCGCCACCTTAAATGGATAAGACATTGAAAAGAAAAGATTTTATATGGAAAGCTGGGGCCTCTGTTTTGATGGGACCTGCAGCTATGATAGCTTGTAAATCAGAAGAAACGCTAAGTCCTGCTAGTTCTTCAAATTCTACAAGTAGTTCCAGCTCAAGTTCATCTACCAGTGCATGTAAAGTAGGAGATACTGAAACTGATGGTCCATTTCCCTTGTATAATAAAAGAGACGCTAGTATAACCCATGCGGATATTACGGAAGGGAAAACAGGAATTCCTTTGAATATGACAATTGCCATTAAAAATGTCAACGCTAATTGCGCATTACTTCCTAATGCCAGAGTAGACATTTGGCATTGTGATAAGGATGGATATTATTCTGGATATATAAATTCGGGATATCTCGGAACACAAGATAATACAGCTAAAACATTTTGTAGGGGTATAGCCACCACGGATGCTAATGGAATTGCTAAATTCACAACGATCTACCCAGGTTGGTACCAAGGGCGAGTTACCCATATTCATGCTCAAATTTATGTGAATAATGTGTTAAAACTAACCACGCAAATTGCCTTTCCTGAAGAGATTAATACAGCCGTATATGCTACAGATTTATACAAAATACATGGACAAAATTCCACTAAAAACACAACGGATTTAATCATAAAGGATTCTTTGTCAAATGAATTAGCCAGTGTAAGTTCCAATTCATCGGGTGGATATGATCTGAATCATACCATTTTTATAGCCGTATAATTTAGCAAATCTAAAAATGAGAGGCTCCGGCCTCTTTTTTATGTTCAAAGCTTTTTGTTTGTAATATTTTTGTTTTAACTTGAATTATTCCAACACAAAATTAAAGCTATGAAAAAGGTCAATGACATTTTATCGCAAAGAAAAAGGGACACGATTTCCGTAGGTCCTGATACGCATGTAATTGAAGCATTGAAAATAATGCAAGACCAAAACATTGGTTCCGTAGTTGTGATGGATGGAAACCAGTATTTGGGCATAATGACTGAAAGGGATTATGCACGTAAGGTAATTCTGTTGGGTAAAAGCTCCATTGACGCATCTGTCAAGGAGATTATGTCGACCGATTTACCTCATATTAACCGGGAAACCACCTTGGAAATGTGTATGATTATCGTTTCCGAAAAAAATATTCGTTACCTACCCGTATTGGAAGCCGGACATTTTATTGGAATCATTTCGGTGAATGATTTGATTACAGCCACAATTCAAGACCATTTGGATACGATTGAGCATCTAAAAAATTATATTCAGATGTAAAACTTGGATGTGTGGAGATAAAGCAAGTCGCCTTTTTGATTAATCCTTTTTGTTCCCCAAAAACAAAAGCTTATGCACATTGGGTAGAGGATCAAGTTAATTTGAAAGCTCAAAATTCGATTACATTAACTTTGTTTTTCCAAGATTGGCCTGCTCAATTAGCTGGTTTTGATCAAGTATGGGTGCTTGGGGGCGATGGTACCTATAACTATTTCGCGAATGCCTATTCGGATTGTCAAATTCCCATAGCTTTTTTTAAAGGAGGTACAGGCAATGATTTTTACTGGAAGTTATATGGCGATATTTCCAAAGAGCAGCATTTAGAGGTCATTTTAGGTGCACATATTCAATCCGTGGATGCGGGTACCTGCAATGAACAATTATTTCTAAATGGTGTGGGGATGGGCTTGGAAGGGGAAGTGCTGGAATCGATGAATACCATTCGGGCAATAGGCGGTTTGATAGGTTATTTTTTAGCTGCTATACCCCAGTTGTTTCTTTTTAAATCATTTCATGTTCGGATGAATTTAGATCATGAATGGATAGAGAAACAAGTATTTTTATGCATGGTTTTTAATTCCTCCCGAGCGGGTGGAGGCTTTCATTTTGTACCCAATGCCTCGATCTGGGATAATCAACTGGATGTCTTACTTTGTGAGCCCTTATCCATTTTTAAACGAATTTGGTATCTGCCAAAGATCCAAAAAGGAAAACACGAGGGTATTTCATTTTTACGCTTTGAGAAAGCTAAACAAATTTTCATTTTCGCTGATCGTAAATTAAAAGCCCAAATCGATGGGGAATTAATCATATCAGATCAGTTTGAGTTTCGGATCTTGGCAAATCATTTTCAAGTTATTGTTCCTTGATTTTTATCCCAGATTGCTGAACTCCTTGCTAAATCGTAATATTGCGATGTGATTTATTTTTTACCCATGTTTACAGCCTTAGAAACAACCATTCAAGCAATCCGACAAAGACCTATATCGCAGGAGAGGAAAGAGCAGATTGCTGTTTTAGTGGCATATTTGAGAGATTGCCTAGATCAAGGTAAGCCATTGCGATTAAATTTCATTTGTACCCATAATTCCAGGAGGAGTCAATTTTCACAGATATGGGCTCAAACGGCTGCTGATTATTTTGGTATTCCTTTACAAGCCTATTCTGGCGGCGTGGAGGAAACGGCATTCAATGAACGAGCAGTGGCTTCATTGCAACGATTTGGATTCCAGGTACATCAACAAGGACAAGTGAATCCCGTTTATTTTGTTTTTCATTCAGAGGATAGCCAGCCCATGATGGCATTTTCCAAAATCTTTGACAATCCCATCAATCCCCATCAGCAATTTGCGGCGGTGATGACCTGCTCGCATGCGGATGAAAATTGCCCTTTTATCCCAGGGGCTACAGCTCGCATTCCATTGAGGTATGAAGACCCGAAGCATTATGATGATAGCCCAGACGAAGCTTATCAATACGACGAGCGTTCTGCGCAAATAGCATCTGAATTGTTTTATGCTTTGGAATGTATTAGCTAGTGTGGTCCCTAAAAATGACCCACTTACCCTTTACTTTTTTAAGAAGTAGGGTAAAATGACCACCCACATCACCCAATTTCGGCCTTGATAAATGCCATTTTCCAATTACCCAAGCGGTTTTCGAGGCAGTCACATCCACTTCTAAAATATCAAAGGTTAGTTGGCCCATGGCTTCTTGATTGGGATAGCTTTTATGATATCGAGCTAAGGTGGCATCCCAGCCCTGAGTAATGCCATTTTTCCCAATGAATTTTAAATCTTCTGAGTGATTATAATAGGCCATAAAGCCCGGAATATCTCCTTGGTTCCAAAGTTTATTTTGTGTAGCTAAAACTTCACGGATAGCTTGTTCATCCGTTTTGGATTGAGCAAAACTGCTAAATGAAAGTAAAAGTAGAATAAGTATTCGGCCCATTAGCTTGATTGTTTTTTTTTTGAAAATTAGGAATTTTTAGGAGAATTATGCTTGATTTCTTAGGCTATTTCGGCCTTTGTCTACAAATAGTGCGGGTTGGTAGCAAAAGCACCCTTCCATTTTTTTCATTCGACTTATTGTATCATTTTTGTAAAATGAACAACCTTACATATATGAAACACTTTACTACTGTCAAGTTAGTCCGCCTTTTAATGCTCTCTTGCGTTTCTCTTTGGTCAATCCAAGGAAATGCTCAGGCTCCAGATGAAAACCGATTTGTTAAGTCTGTCTTAACGGAAAAATTAGATGAACCCATGGAAATGGTTTTTTTACCTGATGGTCGAATCTTGTTTGTGGAAAGAAAAGGAGATGTAAAACAATTTAATCCTAGTACCAAGGAAACTAAGGTAATTGGTCATATTATCGTCAATACCAAATACAAGAATCGTGTGGGCGTGGTACGTGAAGCGGAAGAAGGATTAATGGGCATTGCAGTTGATCCAAATTTTAAGGTAAATCATTGGTTGTATTTATACTATGCTCATCCAACTGAAAGCAAGCACATTTTAGCACGTGTGGAATTAAAGGGTGAGGAATTATTGATAGACCAACAAAAAGTAATTTTAGAGGTACCTACCCAGCGTGAAGAGTGCTGCCACACAGGTGGAGGTATGGCTTTTGATAAATCAGGAAATTTATTCTTGACAGTGGGTAATAATACAAGTAATAGTAATTCAGATGGTTATGCGCCAATCGATGAGCGTCAAGGTCAAGCCTATTGGGATGATCAGCGTGGAGCGGCTAATACCAACAACTTATTGGGTAAAATTTTACGAATTCACCCAGAAAAAGATGGGACATATACGATTCCAAAAGGAAATTTATTTCCAGTAGGAACGCCTAAGACTCGCCCAGAAATTTATACCATGGGACATCGTAACCCTTGGAGAGTTAGTGTAGATTCAAAAACAGGATATATTTATTGGGGTGAAGTTGGTCCAGATGCTTCAGTGGATTCTGAAAAAGGGCCACGTGGTTATGATGAATTTAACCAAGCTAAAGGCCCAGGATTTTTTGGTTGGCCTTATTTTATTGGGGATAATAAAGCCTATGCTGACTATAATTTCGAAAATTCTACAGTAGGGCCTCGTTTTAATCCAGCTAAGCCTTTGAACGAATCTCCTAATAACGATGGTTTAAAGGAATTACCTGCAGCACAGAAAGCCTTTATTTGGTATCCATATGGTACATCTGAGGAATTTCCTTTAGTAGGTGCTTCTGGTAGAAGTGCTACCGGTGGTCCAGTTTATCATCGTTCAGATTTTCCTACTACGGCAAAACGCGCATTTCCTTCATATTATGAAGGCAAATGGTTAATTGTTGAGTTCATGCGTGGCTGGATTATGTCAGTTACTTTAGATGAAAATGGAAACTACAAGTCCATGGAGCGTTTCTTGCCAAACCAAAGTTTTGGTAGTGCCATTGATATGAAATTTAGTCCAGATGGCGATTTATATGTATTAGAATATGGTTCTGCTTGGTTCAGAGGAAATGATAATGCTCGATTGGTGAAGATTGAATACCAAGGTGGAAATAGAAAACCATCAGTAGAGGTTAGTGCTGGTAAATTAAGCGGTGCATTACCTTTCAAAACGAAGTTATCTGCTGAAGGTACCAAAGATTATGATGGAGACAAGCTTACTTATACTTGGACAGTTAAAAAACAAGGTAAGTTAGTTAAGACTCTAGCTGGAGAATCACCAGAATTAGCTTTAAATCAGGCTGGTAAGTATCAAGTGACATTAAAAGCAACGGATCCCAAAGGCTTGAGCAATACGGCTTCTTTAGAAGTTCAAGTGGGAAATGAGTCTCCTAATATAGATATCGTTGTTCCGAATGGTAACAAATCATTCTATTTCCCTGGGAAAAAATTAGCTTATCAAGTTCAAGTTGAAGATAAAGAAGATGGTGTTTTAGGCAAAGGCATTGCTCCTGAATCAGTGGCCGCAACGATAGACTATATTGCTTCGGGCTATGATCCTATTGAGATGTCTCAAAGTCACCGTAAGGCAGATAGTGATTTATTTGCTTCTGCAGGTTTGAAATTAATTAACCAAAGTGACTGTAAGTCATGCCACCTTCCTAACGTTCGTTCAGTAGGACCTAGCTACCAAGAAGTGGCAGCTAAATACAAAGGACAAAACGTGGTTGAGCAATTATCTGCTAAAGTGATTTCTGGAGGAATGGGGGTTTGGGGAGAACATGCCATGAGCGCTCACCCACAGATTTCTAAAGCAGATGCTAAATCAATGGTTAATTACATCCTTAGTTTAGGAGACAAGAAGGCAGATAATAATATTCCTTTGGCTGGTGAAATTGATGCGGTAGTTCCAAAGGAGCAGGTGGGTACTAAAGGAGTATTTGTTGTACGTGCTACTTACTTAGATAAGGGAAATAATAAAATTGCTCCGGCTCAATCAGAGAAATGGTTATTATTACGTCATCCTGCATTAGATCCTGAAAAGGCAGATTTACGTTTTGGTATTCAGCAATTAATCACTCCAGCCCGTGCTACCAACATGGTTGGGCAAAATCCTTACATTGCTTACAAGCAATTGGATTTGACGGGTATTAAATCCATGGATGTAAGTGCATCTGCGCAAGCACGTACCAATGCATCTGGTGGTGTGATTGAAATTCGTTTAGATTCTCCAACGGGTACTTTAATTGGAAAAACTACTCTAATTGCTGTCTCACAAGCCACTGGATTTGGACCTCCTCCAGCAGCTGCCAATCCACAGCAAAAAGGTGCTCCATTAGGTACTCCAACTACAGCCCCTGCACCAGGAGCGGGTGCTCCTGCTGGACAAGGTGGTGGACAAAGAAGAATGGGAGGCCCTGCTCCAATCAAAGTAGATATCCAACCAGTCTCTGGAACACACGATGTCTATTTTGTGGCAGTAAATCCTCAAACAGCTCCACAACAAATTGTGGTTCAGATCTCTGGAATAGAAGTGAAGCAATAAGCTCACAATAAATACCACTTAAAGGAGTTTTCTATACGTTAACAGCGCAAGAAAACTCCTTTTTTATGAGTTTATGCGTAGATTTGTCGGCACTTTGTCTTTATTCTTTGTGTAATTATCCGATTATGAAAAAATACATCTTGACTTGGGGAGTGATTATTTTTTGCATCTTTCCTAGCTTAGCTCAAAAAAACATTACAGCCGCTTCTGATGCAAATGCCCCCTTGCATGCCCTTCAACCGGATTACCCTACACCATATATTATTCCTAATGAAGCTCAAATCAAAGCAACCGTAGATAAGGTTTATACCTATTTAGAAAAGGCCACACCTGCTAACTTAATACACAAAGCATCCGGTGAGGCTTGGAATCCATACCAGATTTATTCTGATCAATTAACTTTTGCCAAAGGGGACTTTAGGCCTGTTTCGTATGAATTCGGAGTGACTTACAGTGGTATGCTAGCTTTGGAAAAGGTAAGTGGAGATGCTAAGTTCAAGGAATACGTATTTAAGCGTTTGAGATTTATTTTAGAAACATTACCCAAGGCTTATCAATATACACAGCAAAATCCTGCCAAATCACATGTGTTGAGTGGCTTAATTAATCCCAAAGCTTTGGATGATATTGGAGCCATGTCCATGGCATTTCTGAAAGCTAAACGTGCTGGTTTTGACGGTGATGACTCCTTAATTACGCAAAAAGCATTGAATTTTATTTTGAAGGAAGAACATCGTTTGCCTGATAAAACCTTAGCTCGTATGCGCCCATTACCTAATACCATTTGGTTGGATGATTTGTATATGGCGATACCGGCTTTACTTCAATTTGGAAAAGATTCCGTCAATGTAAAATGCTTTAACGAAGCTGTTTTTCAGTTTGAATCGTATCAAAAAAGAATGTTCAATCCTAACTTAGGTATGTTTATGCATGGCTATTTAGAAGGAGCAGAGGAGCACCCTGAATTTCACTGGGCTAGGGCCAATGGTTGGGCTTTATTAACAAACGCTGAATTGTTGGAACACTTACCGGCCAATCATCCGGCTCGTCCAGCTTTATTAATTCAATTGAAAAAGCATTTGAAGGGCCTATTAGCTCATCAAGATGGGACTGGTTTTTGGCATCAATTATTAGATCGTCCTGATTCATATTTAGAAACTTCAGCAACAGCTATTTATACCTATGTCATAGCAAAAGGAATCAACCAGGGTTGGTTAGATCCAAGAACCTATGGCCCAGCTGCTATTTTAGGATGGCAGGCCGTTAGTTCAAAAGTGAATGCTCAAGGTCAAGTAGATGGTACTTGTGTTGGTACTGGACTGGCTTGGGATCCTGCCTTTTATTTCAATCGTCCTATATCTCCTTTTGCAGCGCATGGATATGGCCCTTTATTGTTAGCCGGAGCAGCCATGTGGGAAATGATGAAAAATCATCCTTTTGAAATCAAAGATTCAGCGATTCATTTGCGGTAGATCTGATGCATGCATGACAATCTGATGCTTGCCTGAAAATCTGATGCATGCATCAGATATACCCCAGCAGTTTTTTTCCTAGGTCGCTTAACTCTGCCACAGCTTGTGTTTTTTCTTTTTCTCTCGGATCGCCAGGAAAGGCATAACCTTCTGGGGCAATTTTATTTTTCCAAGAGTTGATCCTCCAATCTAGTAACAGGTGATTACTAGGTTCGGCGGGCATCATAGAAATGTATTGTGCTACTCGAACTTTATCTTGGGTTAAATTAGGTCTAATACCATGTGCCAACAAACTGTTGAAAATAAGTAAATCCCCTGATTCCATTTTCACTTTGGTCATTTGAAAGCCAGAAGTATCTGGTTTAAAACGGTCTCTATTTTCAGGTTGGCTTAATTTCCAAGTATCATAGGTGCGGTATAGTTCAGGAATACATTGAAAACCTCCCATGTCTTCATCGGTTTGGTCTACTAAAGCTAAGACCCCTTGTACGTTAACTGGTTTAGTTTCTGGATCATAATCCCAATGAATGAAACCTTTAAATGGTTTATCTGGCTGAACTGGAAAATTGAGATTGCATCGATCTATGGTAACCCACAAATCTTCCGTTCCCCAAACGTCCACAAATGCATCATAAACACGTTGGCTTTGTCGATTGGCCCACAATAAGGGATGATTATACATTTCCACCATCCCGGATCCAATCAATTCCTTCATTTGCATGTCTGCCCTTGGTGGAGTATACCAGGTACTTTTATCATTTGGGTCTTTTTCCTCAAACTCCCAAATAGCCTGGGCTGTCTGTGCTGCTTGTTCTTTTGAAATGGCATTTTTGACTACGATATATCCTTCTCTTTTCCAGAAATCAAATTCTTCTTGGCTTAAAGCGCGCAAGGGCTTACCTGATTTTCCATCATTCAATTGACTAATGCTGCTTTTGGCTAGGGAAGGATTTCCAGGAATGTCCAAATGGGCATTCATAGTGGCCATGGATTGGGTGCTTTGGGAATTTGTTTTCATGCTTTGGTTTGCTTTTGTTGTGGCAAGTTAGTTAGATGAATTTCCTGATTTTTAAATGGAATTAACCAATTTTATAACAATATTGATATTTATTGAGTAGTATAGTATTTAATATATCAATTTTGATAAAATGAAAGTGCAATTCGAGGCGGTTCAAATCAAGGAGGAAAGTTCATTTAGAATTTTACAGACTCCTCATCTTCAGGATTTTTACTTATGGCATTCTCATCCTGAATATGAATTACTTTATATAGAGGCAGAATCGGGGCCAAGAAGGGTAGGGAGTCATGTGAGTCAATATCAACAAAGTGATTTGGTATTTATTGGTCCTCATGTGCCTCATTTAAATTTCGATTATGGACTAAAAGTGCCTTATCGGAAAATAGTGGTGCAAATGAAGGAAGACTTTTTAGGAAGGACTTGGTCAGAGGTGCCAGAATTACACGCCATTAAAACATTGTTTGAAATGGCAAAAACGGGGATTGTTTTTGAGGGGGACAAGAAAGAAGCATTGGGTCAACGCTTGATGGCTTTGCCAGATAAATCGCATTTTGATCAGTTCATGGAGATTTTATCCGTTTTTCAGGTATTGGCAAAAGAAATGCGTTGGGTTTATTTGAATGAAACTGCGACCTGGGAAAACCCCACGCAGCGAGACCAACAACGCTGGAGATTGGTTAAAGATTGGGTTGAAAGTCATTATATGAGGCCCATTTCATTGCAGGAAATTTCTGAGCAATGCCATTTATCAAAGGAAGCATTTTGTCGGTATTTTAAAACAAAAACCCAGTTGAGTTTTACGAATTACCTCAATCAGTATCGAATCACTCAGGCAAAAAAAATGTTAGTTAAAGATCTTAGCATCGGAGATATTGCCTTTGCTTGTGGTTTTGATTCCTTATCTTACTTTACTAAAATATTTAAAAGGACTATTGGAGTAAGTCCGAATATGTATAGGAAGATGATGTTTAAGAAGATTAATTGATTTCAGATTTCATTTTTAAAATCAAATTGACCTTTTATTTCCTGAATATATTCAGGGATTGTGATATGAAGGATGTAATCCATGGCTAAGGTTTCATCTTGTAGTTGATCTAGTTTTTCATCCAATAATCTTGAATTGAATTCCATGAACTCATCAAATATTTTCCCAGGTGGGTCTTGTTTGTTTATTTTTAATGTTTCACTAAACCATGAATAGAGGCATTTGAAGAGTTCTTTTGTTTCATTCTTATGAGCCTTGGTGTCAAACCCACTAATGTCTGACAATGCAGGCATGTATTCGTATTTTTCCGCTTCCAAAATCAAAAATTGCTTTGTTTCGAATGTTTTTTTTCCCGAATACCTGAGACCATAATCAATACCAAGTTCAAATGGCATATTCATTCGAGCAAATTCATTTATCGCTCTAGATTTTACTTTTGAAATATCATGAATACTGTATTGGCACTGTTTGATGATTTCAGTAATTTTTAAAATTCTTGATTGACCTGAATCAAAAAATTCAAGAGAAATCCTTGGATTAAATCCATTTTTAAGAATGATAAATAAAGTTGGTTTTAAAAGATTATCAATAAATTCAGCGTCAAACGGACAATTGATAAATATATTCTTTTCATAACCCATACCTATAAATGGGTTTTATAGGAGATTTTTTTCTCTACAATGCCATTTATTTTATGGACATAAAAATCATTTTTTTCAGATTTACTTAATTCTTGGCCAAACTGAATTGCTTTTTCTCGGCTATCGAAATTTCTGACGGCTTTGGATGATCCTAATTTTTTAACTGACCAAGCTCCCGAAAGAGTAGGAACTACATGATTTGGTTTTTTAGTCATATGCTTATCCATTTGAGTCTTAAAATTGCACGTTTTATTTTAATATAAACTTGCGTTAAATCAATAATTGAATCATTATCAAATAATTGATGAGATTCCAACCACCATGTTTTACAACATGTATTTTAGGCTTAAAGAGTAATTTTATCTATAATTAGGCTTTTGAAAGTAAAATAGAGAAATAGATGTTTGATTTAAGTGGAAAGCTTGCATTGGTAACGGGATGCAAAAGAGGTATAGGAAAGGCTATGGCCATCGGCTTAGCTGAGGCTGGTGCGGACATCATTGGTGTTTCAGCCAATTTGGAATTGCAGGGCTCGGAAATAGAGAAAGAAGTGCTTGCTTTAGGTCGTAAATTTAAAGCCTATCAAGCTGATTTTTCTAACCGTGAGTCTTTGTATCAACTTATAAAAAATGTCAGTTTCGACTTCCCAAGAATCGATATTTTAGTTAATAATGCGGGGACTATTTTACGTGATCCTGCTGCCGAACATTCCGATGAATATTGGGATGAAGTATTGGAAGTCAACTTAAGCTCCCAGTTTATTTTAAGTCGAGAAATTGGTCGAATCATGCTGAAACAAGGTTCCGGAAAAATCATTTTTACTGCTTCTTTATTAAGTTTTCAGGGAGGCATCAATGTGCCAGGTTATGCCGCAAGTAAAGGAGGTATAGCCCGTTTGACCATGGCCTTAGCTAACGAGTGGGCCTCCAAAGGTATTAATGTGAATGCCATTGCTCCGGGCTATATTGCCACTGACAATACTGCTGCTCTTAGGGACGATCCTGACCGTAGCACTTCCATCCTTAGTCGAATTCCCGCGGGAAGATGGGGGAGCCCTGATGATTTCAAAGGCCCCTTGGTATTCTTGGCCTCCGAAGCATCAAACTATGTTCATGGAACTATTTTGACAGTAGACGGAGGATGGATGGGAAGATAACATTATATTGTATTTGCTAAATTGTCTTATTCAATTTTAACTCCTTGAAACAAATTACAAACCTATGAGATATGTCTATTTAATTTTGTGTTTCATCAGTACTGGGCTCATGGCTCAGAAAATTGATGTAAACAAACAGTTTGCCTTGGCTGGTCAACAGTACCAACGTATGTTGGCCGATCACCCAGATACGAGTACTACGGTTCATTCAGCCCGTCCGGATGGAACCTATCGAAATATGCCATCCAGCTGGTGGTGTTCTGGTTTCTTTCCAGGAAGCCTTTGGTTTTTATATGAAAAAACGAAAGATCCTCAATGGGAGAAAGCGGCTAGGTTATGGACGGCAGCTGTTAAAAAGGAGCAATTCAATAAAGGAACACATGATTTAGGTTTTATGATGTTTGATTCCTTTGGAAATCAATTACGTTTGACCAAGGATCCTCAGGCCAAGCAGGTTTTGATTCAATCAGCTAAATCCTTGGCAACTCGTTTCGACCCTAAAGTTGGACTGATAAAATCATGGAATAGCTTTAAAGGTGGATTTAAATACCCCGTTATCATTGATAATATGATGAACCTGGAATTGCTTTTTTGGGCTTCACGCGAAACAGGCGATAAGCGATTTCATGACATAGCCATTACCCATGCTGAAAACACAATCAAGCATCATTTCCGACCGGATTACTCCAGCTATCACGTGATTTTATATGATGAAGAGGGAAAGGTACTAGCCAAGAAGCAACATCAAGGTTACCAAGATGAATCTACATGGACCCGTGGACATGCTTGGGCGATTTACGGATTTACCACCATGTACCGAGAGACGAAGAATAAGAAGTACTTGGAATTTGCTCAAAATATTGCAGATTACTATTTGAACCATCCCAATTTACCTGCAGATAAAATTCCATATTGGGATTTCTATGCACCTAATATTCCCAACGAGGAACGAGATGCCTCAGCAGGAGCCATTACAGCTTCGGCATTGTTCGAGTTGAGTACCTATGCTGGTGCCAAGGGTAAACGGTATTTCCAAGATGCTGTCACCATGTTAAGCGCCTTATCTAGCCCGGCTTATAGGGCGGCTTTGGGAGAGAATAATAATTTCTTAATTAAACATTGTGTAGGGGCTAAGTCTCTTAATTCTGAGATAGATGTGCCATTGGTGTATGCCGACTATTATTTTTTAGAAAGTCTTTTACGTTATGAAGCCTTGACTAAAAAAGGTAGAAAATAAACAGCTTGAAGCGAAATCTAGGGAATCCAATGTAAGAATTGGATTCCCTTTTTATTGAAAGTCATTCAGACTTGGTTTTTGTTAGCAATTCTCCCCAAAACACTATTAAGCAATCGCATTAAGATTAGTCAGTTTTTGTTTTAATTCGTACCTTTGTGGCTTCATTTATTTCCAAGCCCCATGTCGATTAAAAAAATTCAATCAGCCTTAATTTCTGTTTATTACAAAGATGGTTTAGCACCGATCATTCAAAAGCTTCATGAAGAAGGAGTGACCTTATATTCAACCGGAGGAACTCAATCCTTTATTGAAGATTTGGGAATTCCCGTGATTGCGGTGGAGGATTTAACCGGATATCCATCCATATTTGGAGGACGTGTGAAAACTTTACACCCTAAGGTTTTTGGAGGTATTTTATACCGTCGTGATAATGCTTCTGATGTGGAAGTAGCTAAACAATACGAGATTCCTGCTTTGGATTTGGTCATGGTGGATTTATATCCATTTGAAGAAACGGTAGCTTCAGGAGCTTCTGATGAAGATATTATTGAGAAAATTGATATTGGAGGAATCTCCTTAATCCGTGGTGCGTCGAAAAATTTTGCCGATGTGTTAATTGTGTCATCAAGAGATCAATATGCTGAGGTTTCTTCCATTTTTGAAGTGAATGGAGCAGGCACTACCTTGGAACAAAGAAGAAGTTTTGCTCAAAAGGCATTTGCTGTTTCCTCCCATTATGATGGTGCCATTCAGCGTTATTTCGCTGGAGAATCTGCTGACTTAGCCAATTATACTACTTTGCCCTCCCATTCCTTGCGTTATGGAGAAAACCCTCACCAGCAAGGTAAATTTTATGGAGATTTAGCGGCTTTGTTTGACAAATTGCATGGTAAAGAATTGTCATACAATAACTTAGTTGACGTAGACGCTTGTTTATCTTTATTAGATGAATTTGAAGAAACAGCCTTTGTTATCATCAAACATATGAATGCTTGTGGCGTGGCAACAGGTAATTCGGTCAAAGAGGCTTATGATAAAGCCTTGGCATGCGATCCGGTATCGGCATTTGGTGGTGTTTTAGCGACTAACCAAGAAGTAGATAAGGCTGCTGCTGAATCCATCAATCCATTGTTTTGTGAAATACTAATTGCTCCATCGTTTACAGAAGAGGCTTTGGCCATATTAAAAACAAAAAAGAATCGAATTCTTTTAAAAAGAAATCAAGTTGAGTTTCCCAAGGTAATGTTTAAGACCCTGTTGAATGGGGTATTGGAACAAGATAAAGATTTAGTGATGGAAGGGGTAGCTGATTTTAAAACGGTTACCACGGTAGCGCCAACGGAGGAGCAAAAAAGAGCTTTGGCTTTTGCCTTGAAAATCTGTAAGCATACCAAATCCAATACCATTGTTTTAGCAAAAGAAGGGCAATTATTGGCCTCTGGAGTGGGTCAAACCTCTCGTGTGGATGCTTTGAAGCAGGCCATAGAAAAAGCCAAAGAATTTGGTTTTGATTTACAGGGTTCGGTGATGGCATCTGATGCTTTTTTCCCATTCCCAGACTGTGTGGAGATTGCTAGTAAAGCAGGTGTGGTGGCTGTTACTCAGCCAGGAGGATCTATCAAGGATCAAGATTCCATTGATTTCTGTAATGCTCATCAAATGGCGATGGTCATGACGGGAATTCGTCATTTCAAACACTAATATCATGTGGATTTTTTCCCTGAAGTATTGCTAGTTTTTCAGGGAAAAAATCCTTATTTTTAAAAAATTAATTCAAGAATTTTTAGAGGACTGTCCTATGGAAATAGGGAGTTCTTCATTTAACCCTTTTACACATCATTATGTCAGAAGCACAAGATTCGGCGGCTCAAGATAGAGCAAATTACGGTGCAGATAATATCCAAGTTTTAGAAGGTTTAGAGGCGGTTCGTAAGCGTCCTTCCATGTACATCGGTGATACCGGATTTAAAGGTCTTCATCACTTGATTTGGGAGGTTGTAGATAACTCCATTGATGAGGCTTTGGCAGGTCATTGTGATTTAATCAAGGTTACGATCAATACAGATAATTCCATCTTGGTAGAAGATAATGGTCGGGGTATTCCTACAGGCATGCACACTAAGGAGAAACGCTCTGCTTTGGAGGTGGTTATGACGGTGTTGCACGCTGGAGGAAAGTTTGATAAGGATACCTACAAAGTTTCTGGTGGTCTCCACGGAGTTGGTGTATCCTGTGTTAATGCTTTGTCTACGGATTTAAAAGTAACAGTTCAAAGAGAGGGAAAGATTTTCCAACAAGAATACAAGATAGGAGTTCCTCAGTATCCAGTAAAGGAAGTGGGAACAACGGACAAAACAGGTACATCTGTATTGTTTAAGCCGGATGCAAGTATTTTTACCGTTACTGAATACAAATATGAAACCGTAGCTGGCCGCTTACGTGAATTGTCCTTTTTAAATGCTGGAATTCGGGTATTTTTAACGGATTTACGTGAATTAGATGAAAATGGCGAGCCAAAATCTGAGGAATTTTTCTCAGAAGGCGGTTTGCGTGAATTTGTGACTTATTTAGATGCTACGCGTGAGCCATTATTTGCTGAGCCTATCTACATGGAAGGTGATAAAAATGGTGTTCCGGTTCAAGTAGCCATGTTATACAATACGTCTTATTCTGAAAATGTGGTTTCATATGTGAACAACATTAATACGATTGAAGGCGGTACTCACGTTGCTGGTTTTAGAGGAGCTTTAACACGCACCTTGAAAAACTATGCCGATAAATCGGGCGCATTAGAAAAGCTTAAGATAGATATTGCCGGAGACGATTTTAGGGAAGGACTAACAGCTGTTATTTCGGTGAAGGTTGCAGAGCCTCAGTTTGAGGGTCAAACAAAAACAAAACTGGGTAATGGAGAGGTGTCTGGTGCTGTTTCTGCAGCCATGTCAGATATGTTGGAATCTTGGTTGGAGGAGCATCCTAAAGAGGCTCGCCAGATTGTAGCCAAGGTGATTTTGGCAGCTCAAGCAAGGCATGCAGCTCGCAAAGCTCGTGAAATGGTTCAAAGAAAAACCGTGCTTGGTTCAAACTCTTTGCCTGGTAAATTAGCTGACTGCTCGGACTCGGATCCTGAGATTTGTGAGTTATACTTGGTCGAGGGAGACTCCGCGGGTGGAACCGCCAAGCAAGGGCGTAATCGTGCTTTCCAAGCTATTTTACCTTTACGTGGAAAGATTTTGAACGTAGAAAAAGCCCAAGAATACCGTATTTATGAGAATGAGGAAATCAAAAACATGATGACCGCTCTTGGGGTATTTTTTGGTAAAGATGGGGATGAGAAAGCCCTGAATATTGATAAATTACGTTACCACAAAATCATCATTATGACGGATGCCGACGTGGACGGAAGCCACATCAGGACTTTGATTTTGACATTCTTCTTCCGTTACATGCGTCCATTGGTGGATAATGGTTATATCTACATTGCTCAACCTCCTTTATACCAAGTGAAAAAAGGACAAAATGTACGTTACGTCTGGACTGAAAATCAACGTGATCAAGCAGTACAAGAATTAGCTGGTGGAGGTAAAGAAGATAATGTCGGAGTTCAACGTTATAAAGGTTTAGGAGAGATGAATGCGGAACAATTGTGGGAAACTACCATGAACCCAGAATCTAGAACCTTAAAGCAAGTAACCATTGATTCAGCGATTGAAGCAGATTTATTGTTCTCCATGTTGATGGGCGATGAAGTAGCTCCACGTAGAGATTTTATTGAAAAGAATGCTAAATACGCCAAAGTCGACGTTTAGGTTATGAAGTTTGATTTTAAGTCTTACCATGTCAGAGCCATTAATGCGGCAGACGAAACTGAGAAGAAAGCCATCAACCAAGAATTAAAGGACTTTTATGCCAGTTTGGACGAGGAGGAAAAGAAAGTTTTTAATGCCGAGCTTCAACGATACCTGCTTCATGAGGTAGGTAGATTAGGCTCAGATTATGAAGCAATTAAGCAATCAAATGCCTAAATTAATAATGGATCATTCGAATAAAGCAACTAAACATAGCGATACAAAAGATTCCTCCACAGGGAATCTTTTGTCATTACTAAAGCCTAAGAATTGGAAGATCAATTTAGTGGCTCCTAGGGATTCTTCTCGCCGAATAGAGAAGGCCATGCAGAAGTCGAAAGACATTATTGCAAAATCTAAATTTATTTCGAGGGATTTATCTTGGTTGAAATTTGATGAACGAGTTTTAGATCAAGCAAGAGATAATCAAAGGACTTTATTTGACCGACTAAAGTTCTTAGCGATTACGGCTTCTAATTTAGATGAGTTTTTTACCATTCGTATTGGTTCATTATATAATTACATTGATTTTGGTAAGGAGCGAACCGACTACTCTGGATTGAGGGAAATTCCTTTCAAACAGACCTTGATTGCAGCTGCACAAGAATTTAGTCTAGAAAAGCATCGTTTATTTATTGAGGAAATACTGCCTCTTTTTCCTGAAAATGGACTTTTGATGGCTAATTTGGATGACCTTAGTTTGGAGGAAATGCAAGAAGTGGAAACCTATTTCCATCGGACCATTTATCCAATGCTCACTCCCATGGTTTTTGACCATACGCATACATTTCCAAGCTTATTGGCCAAAACTTTAATTTTTGGAGTAGTTACCATAGGAAATTCCGACAAGAAAAATCTCGGAAAGCATAAGTCAGAGAAAGATAAAAAGATTTCTTTCGTTCAAATTCCTTTGAATTTGGCCAGATTCTATGTGATTGAACGAGATGACAAAGTGCTTTTTTTGCCGATAGAACAATTAATTCGTCATCATTTACAGGTGCTTTACCGAAATGTTGAAATTGAATCTACTACCTTATTCCGTATCACAAGAAATGGTGATTTTGATGTGGTAGAGCATGAGGATGCAGAAATTGATTTTGTAGATGAGATAAAAAAGAAAATAAAAGATCGTCGTTTGGGCCGTGTGACCAGGGTAGAAGTAGAGAAAGAGCATTCTGAGTATCTTCTTGAAGAAATGTTGAAACGATGGTCCCTAGAGAAATCTGATATATTCATCAAGTCATCCATTTTGGATTTTACCGCATTTTGGCAAATAGTCAAACATCCTGAATTCAAGGGTAAAATGGCTTCCAATCCTTCAGTGGTTCCAGCCTTAGGCTTAAAATCGGTGAAGATTGATGATATTTTTGAGACCATGAAGCGTGGTGATATTTTACTTCATCACCCGTATAATAATTTTGACCCCGTGGTTCAATTACTAGACCAAGCGGCAGATGATCCCAATGTATTGGCCATCAAAATTACCTTGTATCGTATTTCTAAGAATTCTAGAATTTCTCATGCCTTATTACGCGCGGCTGAGCAAGGGAAACACGTATCGGTTTTATTTGAGGTAAAAGCTCGCTTTGATGAGGAAAATAACATTCGTGAAGCGACTAAATTACAAAAGGCGGGTTGTTTTGTGATCTATGGTATTCCTGGGTTAAAAACGCATACTAAACTCTTACAAGTAATTCGTAATGAGGGAAATTACGTGATGAGTTATGCACACCTTTCCTCAGGAAATTATAATGAAGATACCGCCAAGCTTTATACCGATATCGGTTTATTAACTACGGATAGTCGGATTACCCAGGACATCTCTGAGTTTTTCAATGTTATTACAGGACATTCCATGCCAACGCATTACGAGCATTTAATTACGGCTCCTCGTGATATGCGTAATCGTTTATTGGAAATGATTCGAACAGAAATGGAAAACCATCAAAATGGTTTACCTTCTGGTATTTGTTTGAAAATCAATTCATTGCAAGATACGCATACCATGGAAATGCTTTATGAAGCATCCCGGGTGGGAGTTCCTGTATTATTGATTGTCCGAGGAATCTGTTGTTTAAGACCTCAAAGAAAAGGATTGTCAGAGAACATTTATATTAAATCCATTGTAGGTAATTATCTAGAGCATACTCGTATTTACTATTTTCATAATGCAGGCGAACCTAAAGTATATGGAGGTTCGGCTGATGTGATGGTTCGAAGTTTCGATCGTCGAATTGAATCTTTATTTGAATTAGTTAATCCAAGGGCTAAAAATATGGCCATTACCATTTTACTTTGGAATTTAAGAGATACGGTTAATTCTTATGAAATGCAGGAAGATGGATCCTATTGGAAAGTGGAAAGCAACGATCCATTTAATATCCATCAGGCGTTTTATGAAATAAAAGAAGATGATTTGGTGAGCCAATTGCCATTTGATCAATTTACAGTTACATTGGAAGGTAAAATTTAGGCATACATCAACATCAATATATCATTATGGAAAGATTTACGGGGCTATTGGGGATTGTTTTAATTCTAGGAGTTTCATTTTTAATGTCCAATAACCGCAAGGCGATTAATTATCGGACGGTGGGTGTAGGTTTACTATTACAGATTTTTTTAGCGGTTTTTATCCTGAAGACAGATACTGGTCAAGCCATTTTCCAATGGTTAGGTGATTCCATCAATACCTTATTAGGTCAAGCAGATAAGGGTGCACAATTTGTCTTTGGATCATTGGTGAATCGAGATTTGATGTCAAAAGCTTTTGGTTCAGGAAATGATTATATATTCTTTTTTAAAGTGGTTCCCACCATCATTTTTGTGGCTGTGTTGGTCAATATGTTTTACCATTTAGGAATTT
The DNA here is from genome assembly GCF_054558475.1 of Aquirufa sp. Wall-65K1. NCBI lineage: Bacteria > Pseudomonadati > Bacteroidota > Cytophagia > Cytophagales > Flectobacillaceae > Aquirufa > Aquirufa sp. Wall-65K1. The sequence goes on from NZ_JBPXKD010000002.1 coordinate 381,646, forward strand.
TACAACGCGTGGTAGCCGCCATAGGTAAAGTTGTTCATTGGCTGATGGGTGTTAGTGGTGCGGAAGCTTTGTCAAACGTGGCATCTACTTTTGTAGGTCAAGTGGAGGCACAAATTATGATTAAGCCTTATTTGAAAAATATGACGAATAGTGAGCTTATGGCCTCCATGACGGGTAGTTTTGCTTGTATTGCTGGTGGGGTTATGGCGGTATATATTTCTTTGGGTGTTCCTGCAGCCTATTTATTAGCGGCTAGTTTAATGGCTGCTCCGGGAGCTTTGGTGATTTCTAAAATTATATTCCCAGAAACAGAAAAATCTGAAACAGAGGGAGCGGTTAAATTAGAAAAACAAAAATCTCATGCCAATTTAGTGGATGCTATTGCCGCAGGAGCTAGTGAAGGATTGAAAGTAGGATTGAATGTGATAGCTATGTTAATCGGTTTTATTGCATTAATTGCCCTAGTGGATTTAGGATTGGGACATATTGGGAATTGGGTTGGTATGCCCACCTTGTCGATGAATTTATTGCTTGGAAAATTATTTTCTGTTTTTGCCTTTGCCATGGGAGTTCCTTCGGCTGATATCGAAGTTGCTGGTGCATTAATGGGGAAGAAGATGGTGGTAAATGAGTTTGTGGCCTATTTAGATATGATGAAGGTAAAAGATACCTTGGATCCTAAAACCATAGCGATTACCAGTTTTGCATTATGTGGTTTTGCAAATTTTAGTTCAGTCGCTATTCAAATAGGTGGAATCGGTGAATTGGCTCCATCCCGCAGAAGTGATTTAGCAAAACTAGGTTTTAAAGCATTGATTGCCGGAACCCTAGCTAGTTATTTGTCCGCTACCCTAGCAGGTTTATTATTATAGTAAGATGCGCATTGATCCGGAAACCGTCGAACGAATCAAACAAGCGGCCGCAGTTGCGGACGTGGTGGGAGATTATGTGACAGTTAAAAAGAAAGGTGCGAATTATTGGGCTTGTTGTCCATTTCATGGCGAAAAGACTCCATCATTTTCCATTTCTCCTAGCAAAGGAATTTATAAATGTTTTGGTTGTGGTAAGGCAGGTGATTCGGTACGTTTCATCATGGATATTGAGGGTTTAGGTTATGGCGAAGCCTTACGTCATTTGGCCAAAAAATATGGTATCGATATTCAGGAAGAAGAATTGACCGATGATCAAATCCTTCGTCAAAATGAGCGAGAGAGTCTCTTAATTATTTTGGAATATGCCAAAGAGTTTTTCAAAAAGCAGTTATTCGAAACGCCTGAAGGTAAATCAATTGCTATTCCTTATTTCAAGGAAAGAGGATTTTCTGATTCAACTTTACAAACATTTGATTTAGGCTATAGTCCCGAATCATGGGATATATTTTATAAAACGGCTATTAAGCAAGGCTTTAGTCAAGAAATCATTGAAAAAGCGGGTTTAGTTACTCAAAAAAATGACGAGGGTAAAGTATATGATCGCTTTCGAAATCGAGTAATATTCCCCATCCATAGTGTAGCCGGAAAAGTGATTGCTTTTGGGGCTCGAATTTTAAAATCCGATACCAAGAACCAAGCCAAATACCTAAACTCTCCTGAGACAGAAGTTTACCATAAATCAGCTACACTGTATGGTATTTCTCAAGCCAAAAATGAAATTCGAGCTAAAGATATTTGTTATTTAGTTGAAGGATATACCGATGTTATTTCTTTGCATCAAGCCGGGATTAAAAATGTGGTAGCTTCTTCTGGTACTTCGTTGACTGTGGAACAAATCCGACTGATTGGTCGATTTACCCAACATGTAACTGTTTTATATGACGGAGATGCAGCGGGTATAAAAGCAGCCCTGCGAGGAATGGATTTGATTTTGGAAGAAGGATTGCAAGTAAATTTAGTGGTTTTTCCGGAAGGCCAAGATCCAGATAGTTATGTGAGAAAAGTGGGTTTTGAGGCATTTTTGGATTATATCAAATCAGAATCTAAAGATATTATATCCTTTCAAGCCAATTTGTTTTTGAAGGAAGCTGGAGATGATCCATTTAAGCGTGCGGAATTAATAAAAGAAATGGTTCAGAGTATTTCTAAGATTCCAGACGCCATTCAACGCAGTTTATTCGTTCAGAAAACGGCTTCATTGATGCGCTTGGATGAGGATGTATTGTTGGCTGAATTAAATAAAATCCATTTAAAAAATCTGAAACAAAGGGGGGCAGCTGGAGCTTCATCATCGGAATCGATTTCCAACCAACAATGGCAAGAGATTCAGGAAATCATAGAGCCAACAGGTCAAGTTGCTACAGAAACCCAAACCAATTTAGCCTATTATCAAGAATCAGAGTGCATTCGCCTCTTGGTAAGTTTTGGTCATTTGGAGATCAGTCCAACCAAGGCACCGGGTGTAACACTGATGCAGTATTTGATAGAAGAGTTGGAAGGAACGCATTTTCAAACCCCTTTATTTGAGGAGATACTTGAAATTTGTAAAAGTGAGTTTAATCAACATAGATTCCCTGGTCCTGAGTTTTACCTACATCATCAAAATGAAGATATTCAAAAGTTTGCCATCGATATCAGTGCGGGTAAACATAGTTTATCAGATGTTTGGAAAGACAAACATGATATTCGGGTTAAGTCGGAAGATGAAATGCTGGAAGATTTAGCTTTCAAAAATGTATTGCGCTTGCGTAAGGTTTATAATGATCAACATTTACATGAAACCTTAGCTAAAATGGAATCATTTCAAGGGGACCCTGAAGATATGAATGCATTATTGCTGGATTTTATACATTATAAAGAAATACAAAAAAATATTTCCCAGGAATTGGGAACGGTTATTGAAAAATAGCCTTTTCCCCTTAAGGCTGGCAGCGTTTCAAACGCTGACAGCCTTGCCGAAAGCTAGGGAATTTAGATCAAAAAAGACTTCTTGGAATTGATAATTAACTGTGAAAATCAGTTAGTTGGTAATTCTTGGAATAAGATAATTTAATTGTATTTAAAATCGTTCATGCTTTTACAACGCTGTCAAGGTTTGGAACCTTGACAGCGTTAAGCAAAAAAGCTGGTAAAAGCATGAATTGATATTATTCTTATAATCCTAATACACGCTTGTTGAATTCCACATCAGCACCACCACCTGCAAAATCATCAAATACTTTTTCAGTGGCTTTGATAATGTGGTTAGCAATGAATGGAGCACCTTCTGTAGCGCCTTGTACTGGATCTTTGATGCAGCATTCCCATTCTAAAACAGCCCAACCTTCGTATCCGTATTGAGTTAATTTAGAGAATATGCTTTTGAAATCAACTTGGCCGTCTCCTAATGAACGGAATCTACCTGCACGGTTTACCCATGACTGATATCCTCCATAAACTCCTTGTTTACCTGTTGGGTTAAATTCAGCATCCTTTACATGGAACATTTTGATACGTTCATGATAAAAATCAATGTATTGTTTATAATCCATGGCTTGTAATACAAAGTGAGATGGATCATACAATAAATTGGCACGCTTATGTCCTTTAACTGCCTCTAAAAACATTTCATAGGAAACGCCGTCATGTAAATCTTCGCCAGGATGAATTTCGTAACAAAGATCAACCCCACACTCATCAAATTTATTTAGGATAGGTGTCCAGCGACGGGCCAATTCTGCGAATCCTTGCTCTACTAATCCAGCAGGACGCTGCGGCCAAGGATAAACGGTATGCCACATCAATGCGCCAGAGAAAGTAGCATGTGCATGTAAACCTAAATTTTCAGATGCTTTAGCGGCATACATCAATTGTTGAACGGCCCATTCTGTTCTTGCTTTTGGATTACCTTTGACAGAATCCGGAGCAAATCCATCAAACATGATGTCATAAGCCGGATTTACAGCTACTAATTGTCCCTGTAAATGCGTCGAAAGCTCTGTTATTTGCAAGCCCTTGGCGGCTAACATGCCTTTCAATTCGTCGCAATATGTTTTTGATTCAGCTGCTTTCTGTAAATCAATACAGCGTGGATCCCAAGAAGGAATTTGAACTCCTTTATATCCTAATCCCGCAGCCCAGGTGCTTATTCCGTCTAAGGAATTGAATGGAGCCTGGTCACCCATGAATTGGGCTAAAAATATAGCTGGTCCTTTAATGGTTTGCATAGTTATTAAATTTTAACCCACGCTTGTTTGCGGGTACTTTCAAGAATTTTTTCACAAATTAATAATTCACGATACCCATCCGCAAAAGTTGGATAGCTAGGCTTTTCAGGTTGCTTACCTTGCTCAATAGCCGCATAAACTTCCTTGAATAATTGCTTAGAAGTATCTGGGAATCCTTCATTATGTCCTCCAGGGAAAGTCATAATCGCAGATGCTTCTGGATAGGCTAAGGATGGATCTCGCATTAATACTTGATTTGCTTGGTCTCTATTACCTAACCAAACTTCATTGGGCGCTTCTGAATTCCAAGCAAAGGTTTTCTTTGAACCAGAGATCTCTAATTTTAATTGGTTTTTACGCCCAGCAGAAACCTGAGAAACCGTAATGGAACCACGATTTCCATTGTCAAAACGTAATAGTACGTTGGCATGGTCTTCTGTAGTAATATTCACATCCGCATAATCTTCTGGCTGAAGCATCTTACCTGAATATGTTTCAATAGCTTTCAACGGTTTTTTACGTGTAGTATGTACCGTATTAAAATCGGCCATCACTTCTACCGTCTTCAAGCCTGTAATGTACTCAATGATATCCATGAGGTGTGAACCAATATCGGCGATGGCTCTAGAATCTCCTGATTTATCTGGTTCCAAACGCCAGTTGTAATCTGTTTCATAAAACAACCAATCTTGTAAATAAGAACCAATGATAGAATAAACCTCACCAAGATCACCTTTTTCACGCATGGTTTTCATTTGACGTACCAAAGGATAGTAACGTAAATTGAAATGAACAGCATTCACCTTGCCTGACTTGGCAGCTAACTCCACTAATTCTTCTGCCTCATGAAGGTCTTTTGCCAAAGGCTTTTCACATACCACATGTTTTCCAGCTAATAAGGCTGCTTTCGACTGAGAATAGTGTAAGAAGTTTGGTGTACAAATGTGTACACAAGCTATGTCATCCTGCTTCATTAATTCGTCGAATGTATACCAACGGGGAATACCCAATTGTTTTGCCTTAGCTTCAGCTAATTCAATGGTAACTTCACAAAGCGCAGCTACCTCCACATTCGGTAATCGTCTTAATGCCTCAATATGAGCAGGTCCAATAAAACCCGTTCCTACGATTCCAACTTTAATTTTTGTCATGTTATTCTATATTAAATTTCAAATTTGGTCCACTTATTTGTATTGTCTTTAGACGATCTAACTACATTTTCTATGAATGCCATTCCCTTGATTCCCTCATCAATTCCTGGGAAATCATATAAGGGATCTTGTTCTTTACCTTCCCAATGAGCACGAAGTGCAAAAGCGAAATTCCGGTAAATATTAGCAAAGGTTTCTACGTAACCCTCCGGGTGTCCTGCTGGCTGACGGGTATGTGCTTGGGCTTGTGCAGATAAACTACCCACATTGGTCCTTATGGTTCTACTACCTCCATCTCTAGACTTAATGATTAAGGTATTAGGGTCCATTTGATGCCAAACGATACCAGCTTTGGAGCCATATACACGAATGTTTAAATCGTTTTCTTCACCATTGCAAATTTGACTGCAATGTAAAACACCGCGGGCACCATTATTGTAATGAATTAAGATATTTCCATCATCATCTAATTGTCTGCCTTCCACAAAAATGGTTAAATCCGCACATAATTCTTCAATATGTAATCCGGTAATGTATTCAGCTAAATTTTCGGCATGTGTACCAATGTCGCCAATTGCTCCGGCAGCTCCACAACGAGCCGGATCAGTTCTCCAAGCCGCTTGTTTTTGCCCCGTCGCTTCTACCAAATCAATTAACCAACCTTGTGGATATTCCACAATCACTTTGCGGATTTCTCCTAATTCCCCAGAATCGACTAAGTGCTTGGCTTCTTTAATCATCGGATATCCCGTATAATTATGGGTCAATGCAAAAATCAATCCAGTAGCATCTATAATTTTCTTTAACTCCTTAGCTTCTGCCAAGTTTAAGGTAGCAGGCTTATCACAAACCACATGAAATCCATTTTCTAAGGCCATTTTAGCAGCCGGGAAATGTAAGTGGTTGGGCGTTACGATGGATACAAAATCCATGCGTTCACCTTCTGGTAATGTTTTTTCCTTGAGGATCATTTCTTCATATGACCCATAAACTCGACTAGCATCTAAGTATAATGCCTCACCTGTGGCTTTGGACTTTTCAGCACTAGAACTGAATGCTCCACAAACCAATTCTATTTCTCCATCTAATTGAGAACCACGACGGTGCACAGCTCCAATAAATGCTTCTAGACTACCACCAATCATCCCCATGCGGATTTTTCTGCCTTGACGGTTTTTTGCCTGTGTAGAAGAACCTCCCTGAATCATATTTATATTGATTTAGATTTTTTTAAAAAATTGACTCTAAATATACTAATTTGAGCCAATAGCGCTGTAGAATTAATGAAATATTAAAAATATTTTCAATTTAATAGGAAACTTTGAAAATCTTTTCGTTTTTTTGACATGATTTTTCTAATGTTAATTTTTAATTTTTCAAGAAAAAACGTTGTTTCACCCTTTAACTAAATCTAAACAACTATGAGTCAAACCATTAATGCAAATCGCTTGTTCTATGCTAGTTGCTTTGCGCTTATCACAACGGCCTTCTCTTTTAGCATTAGAGCAGGTATTCTAACTCAGTTAGGAGCAGAATTAAACTTAGATACTGTCCAATTAGGACATATCAATCAAATGTGGTTCTTAGGTTTCCCAATATCCATGATTCTTGGTGGGGTTTTCTATTCAGCCATTGGTCCTAAATTGATCATGCAAATTGCTTTGATCGCTCACGCTATTGGTATTTTATTAACTATTTATGCGGTTGATTACAATACCTTATTAATTTCAACTCTTTTAATTGGTTTAGGAAACGGTTGTACAGAAGCCGCTTGTAATCCAATGATCGCCGATTCTTATTCTGGATTGGACTTCAATAGCAAATTGAACCGTTTCCACATGTGGTTCCCAGGTGGTATTGTGATTGGTTCATTGATTTCTAAATTTATGACAGATGCGTCAATGTCATGGCAGGCGCAAATCTGGGTAATCTTAATACCTACAGCTATTTATGCGATATTATTCTACGGTCAAGCTTTCCCTAAGCCTCGTGCTGGTGCTGAAAATGCCTTAGATAGTTTCAAAGCAATGCTAAATCCATTGTATTTATTCATGGCTGCTTGTATGGCATTAACTGCTATTTCTGAATTTGGTCCTCAGCAATGGGTAGGTCCAATCTTGGCGAAAGCTGGTGCAAGCCCAATGCTAATTTTAGCACTTGTAACTGGATTAATGGCTGTTGGTCGTTATTTCGCAGGTCCTATCATTCATAAGTTAAATACAGTAGGGGTACTTTTAGGTTCAGCCATCTTCGGAGTAATTGGTTTATACATGATGTCTACCATGGATGGTTCTATGCTTTATGTAGCAGCTGTATTCTTTGCATTAGGTATTTGCTATTTCTGGCCAAACATGTTAGGTTATGTTAGTGAAACTATGCCTCAAACTGGTGCCCTAGGATTATCTATTTTAGGTGGTATCGGAATGTTCTCTTCTTCTATGTTCCAACCAATCATCGGAGCTTGGATTCAAGAAAATAAAATTGCAGCAGAAGCTACAGGTTTAGCGGGTGATGCTGCTGATTTAGCTGCTGGTCAAGCGACTCTTTCTAATATGTTGATCTTCCCAGCTATTTTAATTGTAGCTTTTGTGGGATTATACTTCTTTGGAAAGAAAGTAAACCATTCTGCATAAATCAGATATTTGAATTAAATTAGGGGGCTTTTATGCCCCCTTTTTTTATGCGTCTACTTTTATTATTGTTTATTGTAGGTCTGTTTTCCTGCCAATCAAATTGGAATTTGGATCCCGTTCATGTCAAAGAATCTTTACAAAAAGGGGCTGACCAATGGACAGAAAATAAAGTACTAGTCTCAACCCGATTGGGGGACTTTGAAATGGAGCTCGATGCCCGTACTCCTTTACACCGCTTGAATTTTATTCGTTTGGTTAAAATGGGCTATTTCGAAGATCGGTATTTTTATCGTATCGTGTATGTGACAGGTATACAAGGAGGAGGGGAGTATCGTGACCGATTGAATTATTTAGTTCCTGCAGAATACATCGATGACCTTAAGCCCGTTCGTGGTAGTTTAGCCATGGCGCGCTATGATGAAGGAAATCCTGAGCAAGCCTCTTCACCAAGTGAATTTTTTATCGTTACTGATACCGAACAAGCAGCAAGGTTTTATAAGAAATACGTGGTATTTGGCAAAGTAACCAAAGGTATGGCGGTGGTTGATTCCATCTTCAATGCCAAATCCTACGATGAAAAACCTGTCATCCCTGTCAAATTTGACATCAAGGTTTTGCCTTAGTCCATTGCCCTAGCGTTTGAAAAATGAAGGCTAAGGCTACCACCATTACACATCCAAGCACATTCAGCCACAAGAATGCCATGAGGTCGATTTTCCAGGCATAGATTACAAAGGCCTCAGCAATAATGGCTGCCCAAAAAACATGAGAACCTTGGGTTTTAGGTAAGTAAAAGGCACATAAAAATACGCCTAATATGGTTCCATAAAACCAAGACCCGAGGATATTCACCACTTCAATCAAGCTACCCATATTGACAGAAAATTGGGCAACTACTAGGCAGAAAATTCCCCAGGCTAACGTAACTATTTTGGAAGACCACCAATAATGTTCATTGCTAGCATGTTGGTTAATGAATCGTTGGTATATGTCCACCATAACCGTGGAGGTTAAAGAACCAAAGGCTGAGGCCATAGAGCCCATGGAGGCTAATAATATCATGGCAATAAGAAAACCCACCAAACCAATGGGTAAGTGGTCTACAATGAAACGAAGGAAAATGTAATTGGTATCCTGACTTTCGGCTTTCAGGTTTTGTGATTTTAGTAATTCTACCGCCTTCTCTTTGACTTGCTTTTGTTTTTCGTGCAAATCCATGATTTGCGATTTCAGTACTGGGATTTTTTCAGCATCTTCTTGAGAAATGGCCTGAATCAAAGCACTTTCTGTTTGCTTTTTTTGGATGAAAATCTGCTTGTTTTCTTGATCAATAGCTTCATGCCCTTTGGCGGAATTCCAATTCAGTTCTGTAGTTTTATTGAAAAATATAGGAGCTTGGTTGAATTGATAGAACACAAATACCAATATGCCCACCAATAAAATAAAAAACTGCATGGGGATTTTCAGAAATCCATTCAGTAATAATCCTTTTTTACTCTCATTGGCAGTATGCCCCGTTAAATAACGTCCAACCTGGCTTTGATCTGTACCAAAATAAGAAAGTTGCAGAAAGAACCCGCCGATGATTCCCGACCAGATTGTATAGCGATTATTGATATCAAATTTCCAATCGATTAGATTGATTTTACCCATTTTGCCTGCTAGCTGCAAGGATTCTTTCATACCTATTTCCTGAGGTAATGCCTGAATGATGTAAATGGCAGCAATAACCATACCGGCTAGGACAACTCCCATTTGTAGTAATTGCGTGTAGGAAATGGTTTTTGAGCCACCGAAAATGCAATAAAAAGTCACAATTGCCGCTGTGATACAATTGGTCCAAGTTAAATCCCAGCCAAGCAGGGTTGAAAGGATAATGGATGGAGCGGCAATGGTGACACCGGTAGAAAGTGCTCTCGGGATAAGGAAGAGAAAACTCGTTAATATGCGAGTTTTGGAATCAAAGCGTTCTTCCAAGAATTGATAAGCAGTGAATATTTTTAATTGATAATACTGAGGAATAAAGGTGACAGATAAGACAATCATGGCAATGGGTAAGCCCAAATAAAATTGCACAAAACGCATGCCGTCTGTGTAAGCTTGACCCGGTACGGATAAAAATGTGATAGCAGAAGCTTGTGTAGCCATCACAGACAATAATATATGGTACCACGGCAGTTCACGGTCTGCCAACAAAAAGCCCTTTAGCGAGTGCTTAGCCTCCCTACCTTTCCAACTCCCATAGAGCACAATTCCGCCAATGGTCAATAGTAAAACTATCCAGTCTAATTGATGCATATTTATCGGAATATGGCGCTAAAAATCTCGAAAAACAGAATGATAAAAACCACGAATAGGCCAAGTAATATATACCAAATTTTCCAATGGCTTGGATGGTGATGTGTTTCTTGTTTCATGGATGAATTGAATTGTTAAAAATAGAACAGAAAAGCTTACAATACTCACAATTTATCTTAAAAGCTGTTAAAATATGCGATTTCCTATTTAAATCTTGAGACGAAATTTTTGACCAAATATAAATTTTCCAAGTGTTTTGGAATACTTAATTTTGCTAATTACCTTTGCACCTCCAAATGCAAGCGGGCGTGGTGGAATTGGTAGACATACCAGACTTAGGATCTGGCGCCGCGAGGCATGGGGGTTCGAGTCCCTCCGCCCGTACCATCGGCAAGCCCTCAAGACCAAAAGGTATTGGGGGCTTTTTTTAATTAAAAAATTTAAATACTTCCATATGAATATTTCGCTCAACCATTCAAATGATTTAGAAGGTCGTTTGACTGTTGTCGTTTCAGCTGCTGATTACCAAGATAAGGTAGAGACTAAATTAAAAGATTACCGCAAGAAAGCGAGTATCAAGGGCTTTCGTCCCGGTATGGTGCCCATGCCATTAATTAAAAAATTGGCAGGACAATCCATTTTAGTGGAAGAAATTAATCATTTGCTTGGCCATGCCGTGAGTGATTACATCAAAGAAAATAAATTAAACCTGGTTGGAGAGCCTATGCCAGCTGTTGATGAAGCAGATGCGATCGACTGGGAAAAAGATACAGAATTCACTTTTCATTATGATTTAGGTTTCCATGGAGAGTTTTCAGTTGATTTAGAAAAAATCAAAACGGTAAACTCCTATGAAATCAAAGCCGATAAAAAGGAAATCGAAGAAACGATAGAGAACTTAAAGAAGCAATTTGGAGAGCAGACTCACCCAGAGTCAGTGGAAGATCGTGATTTAGTATTTGGAACATTTACTCAAGGAGATTGGGTAGAAAAATCAGCTATACCTTTGCATTCCATCAATGATAAATCTAAAAAGATTTTCATTGGAGCTAAAGTAGGTGATACCTTAAAGTTTGCCATAGATAAAGTTTTCAATGATGCTAAATCTTTGGCTTTGGCTACTGGTAAGAAAGAAGAGGAAGTAGGAGATTTGACAGGTGAGGTTTCCTATGTAGTGGAAGACATTACTCGTTCGGTTCCAGCCAACTTAGACCAAGCATTTTTTGATAAGGTTCTAGGTGCAGGTAAAGCTACAGATGAAGCTAGTTTCCGTGAGCAGTTAATTGAAATTGTTCAAGATAATTACAAGCGTGAAGCTAATTATTTATTGCGTATAGACGCTGAAAAAGCATTATTAGACCAAGTGAAAATTGATTTACCTGAGGCTTTTTTACGTAATTGGTTAGTACGTATCAACGAAGGTAAATTTACTCCAGAACAAATTGATCAAGATTTTGATAATGTGAAAAAGGATATCCGTTGGAACTTAATCAAGAACGAAATCGCTGAGAAGTTTGAAGTAAAAGTAGAATACGCAGAGGTAGTTGAAAAAGCAAAAGATATGGTACGTCAGCAATTCGGCGGTTACTTATCGGCTGATCAACCGGGTATTGAAGAAATGATTGAGAAAATTGCCATGGGTTATTTGAGTGATAAATCAAAGTCAGATAATTTCATGAACTTATATAACCAGGCATTTGCAGATAAGGTATCCGCAGTGATTGTTGAAAAAATTCCACATAAAGTTTCTAAAATTGATGTGGATAAATTTAAAGAAATCGCAGCAGCCTTGTAGTCAAGCGTATTTGTTGGAATTTTCAAAGCCCCGTTTTTACGGGGTTTTGTGTGAACTAAGCATTCCAAAATTTGGTTTACCAGCTAATTGCTCGCAATTAATCCGACATTTATTTTAAATTTGAATCTTAAACTAAAAATTATGTATCCCAAGGAATTATCAGGAGACGAGTTTCGCAAATATGCGGTACACCATAAAGGCTTAAACGGTTTAGCAGTAGATCAATACATGAATCAAATGGGAAGCCAAGTGAATCATCGTATTGACGACATGACCCAATACATCATTGAGGAACGCCCGATGCGTTTTGCTCAAATCGACGTGTTTTCACGCTTGATTATGGATCGTATTATTTTCATGGGTGTTCCGGTAGATGATTACATGGCCAACATCATAGTGGCTCAGTTATTATTTATGGAATCGACCGATGCGAAAAAAGATATAGTGATGTACATCAATAGTCCAGGCGGCTCGGTATATGCAGGTTTAGGTATCTATGATACCATGAATTACATCCGTCCGGAAGTGGCCACTGTTTGTACCTCTTTAGCAGCATCTATGGGAGCTGTTTTATTGGCTGGTGGAGCAGCAGGAAAACGTTCTGCCCTAGAACATGCCCGTATCATGATTCACCAACCTTCTGGTGGAGCACAAGGTCAAAGCCGTGATATCGAAATTACAGCTCGTGAAATCGTTAAAATCCGTCAAGAATTGTATGATATTTTGGCAAAGCATTCAGGTAAATCATTTGAAGAGATTGAGCGTGATTCTGACCGCGACTATTGGATGAAGGCAGCTGAGGCGAAGGAGTATGGTTTGATTGATGAAATTTTAACTCGTAACGTGTAAGGATGGCAAATCCCAAAAAGAATAATAATTGTTCATTTTGTGGCCGAAATAAAGCGGAGGTGGGTATTTTGTTGTCGGGAATCGACGGACAAATATGCGACCAATGTTTGCAACAAGGCTATGAGGTAATTAAAGAGGAATTAGGTGCTCCTGTTGCTAATAAAAAGAAGGCTAATCAGCAGTTTGAGTTGGTTAAACCCAAGGATTTAAAGGAACACTTGGACCTTTATGTGATTGGTCAAGAAGAGGCTAAAAAGCACCTTTCCGTAGCGGTTTATAATCACTACAAACGTTTAATGCAGCCAAGTAATGAGGAAGATGTAAAAATCGAAAAGTCAAATATTTTGATGGTAGGTGAAACCGGTACAGGCAAAACCTATTTGGCCCGAACCTTAGCCCAAAAACTTCAAGTTCCTTTTTGTATAGCTGATGCTACCGTTATTACTGAAGCTGGTTATGTTGGAGAGGACGTGGAAACTATTTTGACCCGCTTGCTACAAGCTGCGAATTACGATGTAGCCAAGGCTGAGTGTGGAATTGTATTCATTGATGAAATTGATAAGATTGCCCGTAAATCAGACAATCCCTCCATCACACGTGATGTGTCAGGGGAAGGGGTTCAACAGGCATTATTGAAATTGCTGGAAGGATCCATCGTGAATGTACCCCCGCAAGGAGGGAGAAAACACCCAGATCAAAAAATGATTGCCGTAAATACAGAAAACATTCTTTTCATTTGCGGTGGGGCTTTTGATGGTATCGGTCGACATATCTCCAAGCGTTTGAATGCGCGGCCTATCGGTTTTTCTGGGGATGACACTTTCCATGATTCCTTTGAGAAGGATCAAATCATGAAATATGTGACAGCTCAAGATTTAAAATCATTTGGCTTAATACCCGAACTATTAGGTCGTCTGCCAGTGATTACTTACCTTAACCCACTGGATCAAACAGCCTTATTGGCAATTTTGACAAAGCCAAAAAATGCCCTAGTTAAACAATATGAAAAATTGTTTGATATGGAGGGAGTGAAGTTACATTTCACCGATGAAGCATTGACACACATGGTTGAACAAGCCATGCAGTATAAATTGGGTGCGCGTGGTTTGAGATCCATTATGGAAGCTATCATGACAGATGCCATGTTTGATATTCCTTCTCAAACAAACATTTCAAGTTTTGAAGTGGATTTGGCATATGCAAAATTGAAATTCGAAAAAACGGTGTTCCATCAAATGAAAGTAGTAGCCTAATTATGAAAAGAAGTCTAATCGTTCTCACCTTAACTTTATTCATTGCCTCTTGTTCACATAAAGGCGCGTATTTTGCTGTATATCAGCAAGTCCAGCCCTCGAATAAGGCCATTGTTAACCCTGTTCAAACAGAAGAACCAACTTTGTTGGTTAGCCAATCCAATCAACTTTCAGAAGAAATTGTACCAGTTACAGCAAATACTTCTGAAGAAGCAAAGCTAGTGACTGAATTAAATTCTTTGAATCAGGAAGTGAAATCCATGAAGCACATGGAGAAAAAAGAGTTGGTTCAACATAAAAAAGCGTTCAAAGCGCAGCTTAAGGCTCAAATTAAAGCGTATAAAGCTCAAGCGAAGAAACAAAAGCAAGCCTCTAGTCCATCATCTTGGGATTCCAAAGTGAAGATTGGGGTTATATTATTGATTATCGGTATCATACTTTCCATTTTTGGATTGGGTGCCATTGGGGCTGTTTCAGCTTTCATTGGATTGATATTTGTCCTGTTAGGTCTTTTGCATACGTTTTAATATGAAGGGAATCATCGTCTGTTTACACGGTTTTGGTGAAGATCAACGTGTTTGGGATGATTTCATGCCTTCTTATTCGTGGCCATTTGATTTGATAACACCCGCTTATGCAGGATGGAGCGATTGTCAAAGCATGGCCGATTATGCTCAAAAAATCGCTTTAGGATTACCCAAGGATCAAGCTTGGTTTTTAATAGGTCATTCCATGGGAGGCTACATAGCTTTAGCCTTGGCAGATTTATTTCCCAATCAAGTAAAAGCAGTGGTTATGCTTAATTCCACAGCTATGAATGATTCCATGGAGAAAAAAATAAACCGAAATAAAACCATTGACTTTTTAAATAGAATGGGAACAAAAGCCTTCATTGGGCCTTTTGTTCCCAATTTATTTTCAGCGGATTTTGCCAAGGATAATCCCCTTTTGATTCAAAGTTTAATAGCACGCTACCAAGATATACCTACCTCAGGTCTCGTGTCAGCTTCTGAAGCCATGCGTGACCGCCAGGCTGGTTTGGACCTCTTGGCTTCTACCTCGATTCCATTTTTATTCATTCATGGTGACCAGGATGGTTTAGTTCCTTTGGTGGATGTGGAGCAAGCCGTAAATCTATCTTCCATTCATCATTTAGTTCGCATACCCCATGCTGGGCATCAAGCAGCCTATGAAGCTCCAGATTTAGTACATTTGGCTATTGTATCGTTTATTAACTCCATTCATGTCTAAAATTATCATTGCCCTTGATGGCTTTTCTTCTTGTGGAAAAAGTACTACTGCTAAGCGTGTAGCTGCCCAATTGCATTATGCATTTGTGGATACTGGTGCTATGTATCGAGCAGTTGCACTTTATTTTCACCGAAATCAAGTAGATTGTGCCGATTTAAATGCTGTTGCAAAAGCCTTAGATGAGGTGCATATCACATTTGAATTTAATCCAGAGCGACAAGCGTCAGATACCTATTTGAATGGGGAAAATGTGGAAAATGAGATTCGTAAAATGTACATCTCGGATATTGTAAGCCAGGTAAGTGCCATACCAGCAGTTCGACATGCCATGGTGGCTCAGCAACAAAAAATGGGGAAGAAAAAAGGGGTAGTGATGGATGGCAGGGATGTGGGTACTGTTGTATTTCCTGATGCGGAGGTGAAAATTTTTATGACAGCTGATCCAAAGATTCGGGCACAAAGACGAAAATTGGAATTGATGCAAAAAGGGGAGGATTTACCCATTGAACAAATAATCGAAAACTTGAAAATACGGGATGAAATCGATTCCAATCGGAGTGAGGGTCCTTTAAAACGGGCCGATGATGCCATTGATTTGGATACTTCCTTTAAATCCATGGATGAGCAAGTAGCATTTGTTTTGGAGCAGGTTCGACGTGTTCAGCATGCGGGAAAATAGGCAAAATCTTCCTGTTTTAATTGTTGGTCAAGGTTTAGCTGGCACCATTTTAGCTCATACCCTAGACCAAGCTTCGGTAAATTATTGGGTGATTGATGCGCCCCAAGCTTATTTTACCTCATCTTATGCTGCAGGTGGCATTTTCAATCCTGTAACTGGTCGAAAACTAGAGAAATCTTGGTTGGTAGATGAGCTTTTTAGCTACCTGTTTCCTTTTTATTCGGCATTGGAAAAAAAACTAGGTGTTTCTTTTTTTCATCCTATGCCTTTGTTTCGTCCATTCGCAAACAAAGAAATGAAAACTTGGCTCTTGGATAGAAAAGAGCAAATTCATAATGCGTATTTACGCTGGGAAGAAGCGGGTGTTTGGGTTGAAAAAGCGGGTTGGTTAGATGTAGAAAGTTTATTAATCTGTTCTAAGCAATATTTTCAGTCTAAAAATGTCATTCAAGAAATCACATTAGATCCGGTAAATGATCTGGAATTTACCTCCGAAGGAGTATTTTTTCAGGGTCAAACCTTTGCTTGTGTCATTTTTTGCGAGGGTTTTCATGCCCAGCAACATAATCCATACTTTGGTCATTTAAATTTTTTGCCTGCCAAGGGGGAATTAATGAAAATAAAATCTACAGAGCCTTCTGAGGATTACATTTTAAATAAAAATGGTTTTCTCCTGCCTTTGGGAAATCAAGAATTTAAAGTTGGGGCCACCTACCGTTGGGATGATTTCTCCAACCAAGCGAGTATTTCAGCTCAAATAGACCTTAGGGCTAAGCTAGAAACGTTTGGAATTCAACATTTTGAGGAATTAAATATGTCTACCGGTGTAAGACCGGCTACACAAGATCGTCGGCCATTGGTTGGATTTCATCCGCATTTACCCTTGGCCATATTCAATGGTTTTGGTTCCAAAGGTGTTTCTTTGAGTCCTTATTTCTCGCAAGAGTGGCTAAGGGAATGGAAAGGAGAGGGAGAGATAAATTCAGAAGCATCAATTCGTAGATTTTACCATTTATTTTCCACATAAATCATTAAATTTGGTTTTATTGAATTTGCCTATTAATCTTAAAATTGAATGAAAAGAATATTGCTATTGATTTTGCTGCTTTTTTCCTTCATGCTGCCAGGGCAAGACTTCTATCCAAGTCAAAAGAAATTCGATAAAACGCGTATTCAATATCAAAAATTTGTTTGGAAATTCTTTACCAGTCAAAATTTTGAGGTATACTATTTCGGCAAGAATGAAGCATTAGCCCGAAACACCATTCAAATTTTGGAATCTGAGTTCCCAAGGATTACAGACATTTTAGGCTATAGTCCATTCAATAAAATCAAGCTCTTTGTTTATCCTTCTCATCAAGATTGGATTCAATCGAATACCGGCATTAGTTTAGATAATGCGGAGGAAGCCAAGGCAGAAAACTTTGCCAAATTTAAAGTTGAGATTGCATTTCAAAATAACACCTCGGAGTACAAAAAGGAATTGGTTCGAGAAGTTACCAAGGTGTATGTAAATGATATGCTCTTTGGTGGAAGTATTAAAGATGCGTTGCAAAATTCCCTATTGCTTTCAGTTCCAGAATGGTTTTCAGAGGGGATTGCGTCTTATATCGCTGAGGGAGATTCTCCTGAGATGAATCAATTTATGTATCAAGTGGTACTTAACAACCGAGTGCGTAAACCCAATTTAGCACAAGGAAAAGAATCCATTTGGTTAGGTCATTCCATTTGGGCTTATTTGGTTAAAACCTATGGAAAACAGCCTGTAAGTAATATTTTAAACTTGACCCGCATCATTCGAAACGAACAATCAAGTATTTCAAGTACCATCAAAAAGCCATTCAGTAAGTTTTTGAGGGAGTGGTTTGAGTATTATTTGAACCAATCTAAGCAAGAAGAAGTAAATACGGTGGCATTGAATGGTTTGAAAAATTTGACATCTGTTGATATGTTGAAGGATCAAACTTTAGGTGATTTTAAAATTAGTCCGGATGGGAAATGGCTGGCTTATGTGGTAGAGGAATCAGGTAAATTTCAAGTGACTTTGATGAATTTGAGTAATCAGAAATCACAGAATATCTTTCAAACAGGTTTAAAGGATTCAGAGCGAATTTCAACGGATCGTGGACCATTATTGTCTTGGTCAAAAGCCAATGGTTTATCCATACTTTACAGTGCGGAAGGTAATTCATATCTACAGACGTTTTCAGCTTTAACTGCTAATAAATTTAATCTGCGAGTAGAGTCCAAAAAGAAATTGGTGGATTTAAATTGCTTGGATTTTGAGATGGCGGCAAACGGCCAGCGGATGTTGGTGAGGGCGCTTCGAAACGGGCAGGTAGATGTGGGAATATATGATTTAAGAAGGAATCGATATACGGCTGTAACGCAGGATGCCAATGATGAGATTGAGGCTCATTGGTGGAATAATGGCAATGATGTAGCCTACATTACGGAGAAATATGTTGATACCACCTGGAAGGCAAGCGCTTCCAAAGAAGGGATATATTCCTTGTATCATTGGAAGGCTGATGAACCATCTAACCCGAGCCGTATTTTTGCTCATCGTGGATACATTCATAATCTAAGGCAAGTATCAGATTCTGTTTGGAATTTCCTCAGTGAAGAAACCTCTGGAACCAATCTGATTAGTTTACGCTGGGCAGATACTACTTTCTATCAAAATTCTGCCCGTTCTGGCCCTTGGAGGTCAGCTGAATGGGCGAAAGAGCAGGTCATTATTCGCCAAAACGAAATGCTTACCCAAATGATCAGTAGCTATCCGATCGGTAGTTTACAAAGTTCAGGACAGAGCCGGTGGTATCCCCAATTAAATGAAATATCCAATCTAGATGCGGCCAATCAGGCGGCTAAAGATAGTATAGACAAACCTTTACTTCGTCGGGCAGACCAGCGTCGGGCAAGAATTGAACTGCGTCAACAAAATCAGCGCTTGAGAAGAGATCCGGGTAAGTTGACCGGTCCCGTGAATTATCAAAATTCTTTTGTGGTTAACAAATCAGAAGGGAGTTTTATGGTAGATCCCATTCGGGGATTGGGATATTCATTTGAGGTGAAGATGAATGATCTGTTGGAAAACCATTTAGTTCGAACAGGGATTTTTGTTACATCAAATTTAAGAAATGCAGATTTATGGGCTGAATATGGTTATTTAGCCAATAAAGTTGATTGGTTTGTGCGTTTTGATCGAAAGGTATTAGACCAAGAAAATGAAAGTTTTTCTCAGAAGGTACGTTATAATCGTATCGAAGTAAAAGGTGTTTATCCATTTAATTTATTGAGTAAATTAAGCTTTACAGGATCATTTACGTCCAATCGGGCAATTGACCAATTCAGCTTAAGTACACCGGAAAATTTGGCGACCTACGCTGGAGCTAAATTGGAATATACCTTTGATAATACGGTTCATTTAGATGAAAATCTTCGTACCGGTTTTAGGATGAATCTCTCCGCTGAGTACCAAGCAGGCCTAGCTTTACCACAGAATTTTAGTCGGATTCGTTTGGATATGCGTCGTTATGTGAAGTTGACCAATAGTTTCATTTTAGCTGCCCGTCTTTCTGCCTCCAATGCACTTGGTACTGCAGCCCCACAAACCATGCTGGGTGGGGTGGATAATTGGTTATTTATTCAAAGGGAAGGAAGAAACAAAGAGAACCCTATGGGTACGGCCGGGATTGCTGAGCGCGATGTGTTTATGAGTGATGTAGCTAGTCCATTAAGGGGCTTCAATGTCAATAAATTATCTGGCCAAAGCCATATCTTATTAAATTTAGAATTGCGTGTACCATTGAAATCCTTGATGGGTCCTGATTTTTCTAAGTCAAGATTTATGAATTCATTCCAATTTGCCGGTTTTACGGATATTGGAAGCGCTTGGACAGGATCTAATCCTTTTGCCAGAACAAATGGATTTAATACCAATACGTATGGAGGTAATACCAATCCGTTTTTAGCCACGGTAACTGATTTTAGAAACCCATTCTTGATGGGATATGGATTAGGCGCTAGGGCTTATTTATTAGGCTATTTCATCAAACTGGATTATGCCTTTGGTATGGATAATAAAGAAATAAAAGCACCAGTAACCTATTTATCATTTGGTTACGATTTTTAGTAGATCTTAATTCATGGAAAATTCGAGTGAACTATTGGCTTCCTTAGCTGCTACCCGTCATGCTGCCATCTCTTTGGCCATGTCAAGCAGTGAACAAAAAAATGCTATTTTATCAGATTTAGCTCTTTTATTGGAAGAAAATAAATTGGGAGTCATACAAGCCAATGTGCAGGATTTGGCAAATTATGATGCCAACAATCCCATGCGTGATCGACTTTTATTGACTGAGGAGCGAATTCAATCCTTGGCAGATAGTTTACGTGATATCATGTTATTGCCTGATCCATCAGGTCAGGTTATTCTAGAAAAGCAGTTAAAAAACGGTTTGCATTTACGTAAGTTAGCTGTGCCTTTAGGTGTAGTGGGGGTGATTTATGAATCTAGGCCTAATGTCACAATTGATGTGGCCGCTCTGTGTATTCGCTCGGGTAATGCGGCTGTGTTGAGGGGAGGAACAGATGCCTGGCACAGTAATTCCTTTTTAGTTTCCTTGATTCACCAAGCACTGGAAAAAAATGGTTTTTCCACAGATCTAGTTCGCTTATTGCCAACAGATCGTGCTCATGTAAGTACTTTGTTAACGGCCACTAAAGACATTGATGTAATTATCCCAAGAGGTTCTGATGCCCTAATTCAGCGGGTGCGCAGAGAGTCTTTGGTACCCACGATTGAAACCGGGGCTGGTGTGTGTCATACCTACGTAGCCGAATCAGCTGATTTAGCGAAGGCTGTACCCGTGGTCGTTAATGCCAAAGTTACTAGACCTTCGGTTTGTAATTCCTTAGACACCATTGTGATTCATGCGAGTAAATTGACCCGTTTTTTAAGTTTGATTCAAGATGATTTCATTCGCTATCAGGTTAAAATTCATGCCGATGCTCGTTCCTATGCCTTATTAAAAGCCCAGGCTTATCCTTATTTATTCGAAGCTACGGATGAGGATTTTGGTCGTGAGTTTTTGGATTTTGCCTGTTCCATAAAAGTGGTGGATAGCATGGAGGAGGCCATTTTACATATTTCTACTTTTTCATCTCGACATTCTGAGGCCATTATTTCAGAAGATGCGGAAGAGGCCAATTATTTTTTGCAGGCCATTGATGCCGCAGCTGTCTATTGGAATGCATCCACTCGATTTACGGACGGTGGAGTTTTTGAATTGGGAGCTGAGATTGGTATTTCTACTCAAAAATTACATGCCCGTGGCCCGTTTGCGTTGGAGAAATTAGTTACAGAAAAGTGGGTATTAGTAGGAAATGGTCAGGTGAGGTAAACAGGACCAGGTCATTTATTTGATTTCTATTCACTAAAATATATGTCCATGAAGACCTTACTTGTTTTATTGATTTCTAGTCTGTTTTTTCTTTCATGCCAAAATGAAACTACGCAAGTAGAACAGGCGAATAAGGAACTGATCAACCAGTATTTCAACTTATTTAATCAGCATGATTGGAAGGCCTTGTCGGAGATGTATGCTGATACAGCTGAGTTTAAAGACCCGACGTCAGGGATGAAAGTCCTCAAGAAATCCAAAGCTCAATTCATCGAGGAATATTCAGGTTTACAAGAGCAATTTCCGGATGTACATGATCAGGTAGTGAATGTTTATCCATCGGGTGAGCATCATGTGGTAGTTGAGTTTATTTCTACGGGAACAGGTGCTGATCAAAAGAAATTTGAATTGCCCATAGTTGTCATTTTTCGTCTAGAAAATGGGAAAATCGTAGAGGATTTTACCTATTATGATAATTTTTAGACATCCAAATCTGATGCAAAATATTTTATTATAATAATCAGTGAAAGGCTAGTTAAACCACAAGCAAATCCAATAAAAATGGCATTAGACATTTCCCACTTAAATAGTGTAAATCCAATATTCATGGGGATAATTGAGCTTAAAACAATCAATAAACTATCCTTGGGTGACTTTTTATTGTAAATCAATTTTTGTTGACAAAGAGTACACTTCGATGTTTTCAAGCTATACATAGAAATAAAGGTACTTAATTTAATGGTTGATTTGCAACTTGGACATTTGAGTTTGCTTTTCATGATTATTTGTGATTAGGTCATTGAATTAACGTGCCAAAATAAAAAATAAATTGATTTTATCGACTTCTAATTAGTTACTAATGGCTACCTATATCACTTTATTGCGCGGAATCAATGTTTCTGGTCAAAAAATGATCAAGATGCTTGATTTGAAAGCAATGTTGGAATCTTTGGGCTTGCAAGCAGTTCAGACGTATATTCAAAGTGGTAATGTGGTATTTCAGGATGAGCGATATTCAACATCAGAATTAGTTGGACAGATTCAATCTAAGCTATTCGAAACCTTTGGTTTTGAAGTGGATGTACAAGTATTTAGTGCCTCTGCATGGAAACGGATAGTCTCCAATAATCCATTTATTGGCCAAGAAATGGATGAAAGCCAGTTATATGTCAGTTTATTAGCCTCTGAACCAATGGTAGAGAATATTGAAAAACTCGCCAGCTTTATTTTTCAGGAGGAAAGGTATCAGCTCATAGATCAAACCCTTTATTTATACGTTCCTAATGGCTATGGTAAAGCCAAATTGAATAATAATTTTTTAGAAAGTAAATTGAAAGTACCTATCACGACAAGGAATTGGAGGACCATGTTGGCCTTGGCTAACATGATTTAACTCGATCTAATTTATGGCTTGTTATTAATGTAGCCATTATCAGTTTCTTGGTAATATTCGCTTACTGCTTATCCATGCAGGTTTTTGTCTCCCTTTATTTATTTTTTTGAATTCAAATAATTTTTAACATCAAAAAAATTTCACTTTAGTGAAACTTTTTGTCTAATATATGTGACGAATCAATGAAGAAATATCGGCGTGGTAAAATATTCTCCATTGAATTTCATTTTTTTTTAATATCAATCTGATGAAGTAAAAAAAAAGATTTTATGGACTTTTAGATTAATAGAAGAATTGGAGTGGATACCAATTGAGTATTTTAAAAAATTAGTTTCATCTGATGGGATTTATGAAATCAGGATCCAAGTTGGCTCTGATATTTTTAGAATATTTTGTTTTCAAGATGGTTTTTTCATTGTGGTGACACATGCCATTCAAAAGAAATCTCAAAAAATTCATCAACAGGAAATAATGAAAGCAATTAAAATAAAAGGAATTTATGAAAACGAAAAAGAGTGAATTTATCAGCCTAGATCACTTGGTCGAAACTGAATATGGGAAGTCGGGTCAGGCTAGTAGAGATGAATTTGAACTAGGATATCAGGGTTTTAAACTTGGTTTTTTACTGCATGAGGCTAGAAAGCAACAAGGTTTAACCCAAGAAGAATTAGCGCTGAAAGTTGGTACAACAAAATCCTATATTTCAAAAATTGAAAACGACGTAAAAGAGGTACGGTTATCTACCTTGAAAAAGATTGTGGAAATAGGCTTAGGAGGCCATCTTCACATTTCCATTGACATTTAAAATTCGTAATCCAATCCCATTCTTTGTTTCATCTCCACTAATATAGGATGTTTCTCAGAAAGGTATTCGTATTTGTCTGATTGGGTGTACAATACTTTTTTATCACTTTTTTCTTGAATCAGGATATCTAAGACAATGTCAATTTCAAAGTTTTGTAAAGAAGTCCGTAATTGATTTAGAACTTCCATGCGGATGGATTCATTAAACTGTTGAATTTGTAATTCATTTTCAACTTTTAGATGCAATACCGTGCCAATCAATTCAATCGGGCGATTCATCATCACAAACTTATTGATATCTTGATTAGTCTCATACGCTTTGGCAATGCGCATCCATTCGCGACTGATATCAGCTAATTCAAATGCTTTGTTTTCTGCTCCTGTGGTACTAGCAGTCAATAAGGTAGCTTCTTTTTGTTCCGTTTGCTTTGTTTCAACTAGCTTTTTGGCACTACGTAATCCGGTCGCTTGTATGCTTGGTCGGGATGGATTTGTAGAAGGTCCTGCATGGCTGCTCTCGCTTACTTCTGCGGTTTTTTGGGGTATTTCTTGTTGAATAAGCTCCTCTTTGACAGGAACCATATTTTCCTCCTGTGAAATGGGCTCCTCGGTTAATTTAGTGGCATTCTCAATGGGGGGATTGGCCGAAGCCTCAAGCTTTTTTCCAGCACTGTCCTCCACCACAGGTGTTTGCTTAGGCTTGAAAACGGAATTTAAGTAGTTGATTTTCAACAAACTTAAATCCAAATGCAATCTTGGATTCTTGGCCCCTTTGTAATTTACCTCACATTGTGCACAGATATTCATGGCTGAAAGTAAAAATGAGGTACTTGTCAATTCGGCTTGTTTTTTGAACTTTGCCTTACTTTCCTCACTCATTTCCATCAAAGTCAAAGTCTTCGGGTCCTTAGCGTAAAGTAGTAAACGCAAGTGTTCCATCAGCCCTGAAATGAATTGTAATCCATCAAATCCTTTGCGCATAATCTCTTCTATCAGAAGAAGCACGGCAGTATGATTTTGCTCTAATAAATGATCTGTTAGGCTGAAATAATAGTCGCTATCGAGAATATGTAAATTTTCTAAAACAGCTTTATGACGTAAGGTATTGTCCGTTGAAAAGGTGACATTGAGATCAAACATGGACAAGGCGTCACGCAAACCTCCATCTGCCTTGATGGAAATCAATTCCAAGGCGGCTGGTTCCGCCGTGATTTGCTCTTTTTCGGCAATAGATGCTAAGTGCAAAGCCATATCTTGCCATTTGATGCGGTTGAAATCAAAGATTTGACAACGCGATAAAATAGTTGGCAAGATTTTATGCTTTTCCGTCGTAGCCAAGATGAAAATAGCATAGGAGGGAGGTTCTTCTAAGGTTTTTAGAAAGGCATTAAATGCTTGAGCAGAAAGCATATGTACCTCATCTATGATATAGACCTTATACCGGCCACTTTGAGGTGGATAGCGTACTTGATCAATCAAGCTGCGTATGTCATCTACTGAGTTATTGGAAGCCGCATCTAATTCATGAATGGTCAGCGAAGTATTTTCCTGAAATGATTGGCAAGAAGAACAGGTTCCGCAAGCTTCACCCTCAGGAGTTTGATTTTCGCAATTGATTGTTTTAGCTAAAATACGAGCACAGGTAGTTTTACCAACTCCCCTTGGGCCACAAAATAAGAAAGCTTGGGCTAAGTGATTAGACTTTATCGCATTCTTTAATGTGGTGGTAATATGGTTCTGACCAACCACTGAATCAAACAGGGTGGGACGGTATTTTCGCGCAGAAACAATAAAATTTTCCATACTGCAAGTTACAATTTGAGGTCATAAAACCCAAATTGATTTAAGGGATTCGGAGGGTAGCACTTACCGGGAAATGGTCAGTTGGAAAACGGTTAGCCCAGGTCTCTGAATGCGTTGCATGTTGCTCGCATGTCACGCCATTCTTTACAAAAATATAATCAATTTGGCTATTCTCTCTTTCCTCTTTGAAAGCATTGAAGGTATTCTTAGGCCCATAATGGCCTAGCTTACTGATACTTTCCGAATTCGTTAATCTATCTGGGTTCTTCGTATCCACAAGAATTTGGATAGGTTCATCATCGGGTTTGGCATTGAAGTCTCCCAATAAAATAACGGGGCTATTCTGTGCTATTTCTTTGATTTTGGCTAAGACCAATTTGGCACTTTCTCGGCGTGCTACTTTTCCTAAATGGTCAAAATGCGTATTAAAAACGTAGAATTTCTTTTTTGTTTTTAAGTCCTGAAAATGTCCCCAAGTAACCACCCGTCGACAAGCTGCATCCCAACCAAAACCTACTTTATCGCAGGAATCAGATAACCAAAAAGTCTTTTGTTCTAATACTTTAAATTTCTTGGTATTATAGAATAAAGGAGAAAATTCACCTTCTTCCTTGCCATCATCACGCCCACGGCCAAACCAAGCAAAACCCGGTAACCTTTCGGCAAAATCCTTGATTTGATGAATAAAAGCTTCTTGCATGCCAATAATATCGGCTTGGTGATAGCTAACAAGTTCCGCACAATGATCTTTGCGATTAGCCCATTGATTGACACCATCTGACTTGGTATCCATTCGTATATTAAAGGTCATGGCTTTGATTTGTCCTAAACTACTCTGACTAAAAAGTGCCAAAGTGATTAACACAATAGAAAGCTTTTTGAAAATAGACGCTACTTGAGGCCATACACGGTCGTTTTTCCCATTTGTGATTATTAAATCGGCTCCTTCAAGGTATTGTTCTTGACTAGGTTGGTTTTTTACTAATTTCATATTGTCTTCAAAAGTTAATTGGTTTCGTTTTTGTAGTCGTTCCATGCGCTCTTCTAAAGGGCAATCAACAGCTATTATTTGTGAAATATAAGAAGGTTTATTTTTATTCGTCAACAAAGCAGCCTCGTATAATTTAAAGGGAGCTGCACTGGGTTCTTGAGCCCAAACTTGTAAAGCTTCACGAACGGCGGGGTGAATAATATGGTTTAAAGCCGCCAATAAATCATTATTTGATTTTACTTGGCTACGAATATGGTCTCGGTTATAGTTTCCTTGAGGATCAAAACTTTTTGGGCCAAAAATACCGATGATTTTTTGTTGAATGGCTGGATTTGTTTCTATTAAGTGATGAGCAACTTTGTCGGCTTCGAATATGGGAATGCCTAGACATGAAAAAATCCGACAAATGATTGATTTGCCGGATCCCATTCCGCCTGTGATCCCTAATAAAGGTCGTAGGCTTTTATTCATGAGTTTATTCTTCTGTTAAGCGAGAAGAAGCATCTTTTGAAATAGCTGATTTTTCAAAAACCACGCGTACTCCTTTGCTTGAGTCAATTTCTACTACCAAAGTTTTTTCGCGGATGGAAACGACAGTTCCATGTACTCCACCAATGGTTACTACTTTATCACCTGTTTTTAATTCATCAATGAATTTTTTTGCTTCTTTCGCCTTTTTTTGTTGTGGGCGAATCATGAAAAAATAAAACACGACAAAGATTCCACCAAAAAGGAAGATTTGCATGATTTGAGGATTGTTAGCCATAGTTATTAGTTTATTAATTATTTTTTTCTCTGAATTTCTACTTTAAATGCCACCATATTATCAGATGGCATGGTGTTGCAATAGGCCGTCACCGTTTTTTGAACTTTACCTTCCTTCCCTTTGGAATCAAAACTTACTTTGATAAATCCTTTTTTGCCCGGCATAACTAATTCTTTGCTCCACTTGGGGGTTGTACAGCCGCAAGAAGCATTAACTGTCAAAATTTTCAAGGGCATATTCCCCTCATTTTTAAAATGAAAGGTATAAGATATACTATCGCCTTCGGTTATTTTTCCTAAGTAAACCATAGGCTGGTCAAATTTCATAACAGGGTGCTTTTCAATGGATGGTCTTAATTCCATTGGAATTGATTCCTCCGTTGAATTTCTAGCCTCTTTTTGCTTATTAGTACAAGCGAGGAGGCTACATAAGCACAAGGCAATGAAATACTTCATCTTAAGGCTTTGCTTTAATCTGACTCATCATTTTCTCCACATCCTCCAACAATTTTTCGGCTTTTACTTTGGTGTCATTGACAACCTTTTTGCCTTCAGATTTAGCTAATGTTTCAGGAACTTCTTTCCCTTCCACAATATCATTGATCAATTGTCTCAATTGCTCTCTGTATTTGTTAAGCTGAAAATATAATTTATTTCTTGTATTCTCACCTTTATCAGGGGCATATAAAATTCCGATAATAGCACCTGTGGCAGCTCCTACGACAAATGCCCAAAAGGATTTTGATGATCTACTCATATTATTTGCTAGCTATGTCGATTAATCCTCGACCTGATTTAGTAATTATTTTCTCGTTGATCAACCTCAGTGAAATTACATCTAATATACCATTGATGAATTGACCTGATTTAGGGGTTGAGTAATTTTTAGCTAATTCAATGTACTCGTTAATACTTACTTTAACGGGTATGCTGGAAAATTTAATCATCTCAGTTAAGGCCATTTTCAATAAAATGAAATCAGCCATGGCAAGACGATCAGACTCCCAATTTTTTGTTTGATCCCCAATCCAATGAACCAAATCTTTGTCGTTTTGGATTGTACTTTCAAACAACTCTTCGAAGAAAATTTTATCATCTTCCCACTGAAGAGCTAAGGGCTGTAAACTTAAATCTTCTAAAGCATCCACTTTGAAAGTTTTAGTCGATAAGCTTTTAACTACATCCTTATTAAGATGCCAATTTAAATCTTTTTCTTCAAAATACTCGGTCATACTCGAGTGTTTTAGAATAAATGTTTTTAAAATATAGCGAATCATTTCGATGTCATCATCAAAGCTTTTACCGGCATTGGGTAGGTAGTCAACAAATGTTTGATCCAATAAAATGACATCCAAAAATAATTTCTTGATTCTATTTTCTTCATCTTCGGACCATCCAATATGTTGGTCTTCAAAAGCTTGTTGTAGAGCTTTCCATTTTGGCATGATGGCTAAAACCTTATTTTTACTTAACTGTGAGGTCTTGATTGGATTCTCTAATAAACGTCGGTTTTCATCCCAAACGGCTATGTCAGACAAATGTTGGAGATAAAAAAGGATTTTTAAGTATTGTTTGTAGATGGACTCGACCTCCTTTACCATGTCCTTTTTTAACTTTTCAGCAATTTTCTTGGTATTGTTGAGGTAGGTCTTATAAACCGACTTCGCCGCGGCCATGGATTCAGGGGGGATGCTTTCTTCGCTGGGGATTTCTTGGAAAAACTCGTTTAATTGGATCTCAGCCAATTTCTTTAGGCCTTCTAGTCGGGGAGCTTGTTCTTCCTTTGCGACCATGAGTGATAAATCTGGCTGAAAAATGACAGCTAATTCGTCAAAAGCCAATTGATATTGGGCACGTTCTTGCGTGTTGTAAGCATACAGTTGCTGAAATGCTTTCACCCGAAGTAATCTCCTGTTTACCATCCGAAAATAAAGAGCGTTCTTGTTGTTTGAAACACAAAATTAAGGATTTTAATTGATAAAGATTCTATCTTTGTTAGAAGTAAATTAAGCATGGGCGCACTAAGTCACCTCAATCAATATTTTTGGAAGTATAAATGGCTGCTATTCCTTGGTATCCTGTTTACTTTTTGTTCCAATTTTTTCGGGGTAGTTCCAGCACAATTGGTTCGCTATGCATTGGATTTAGTGACAGAGACCATAGACGTTTATTTTCTATTTAAACAATTCTCCCTTCAAGGCGCCTTTTATGAGGTTTTTGCAGCTACTTTATTCTTTTATGGTGGACTTATTATCTTAATGGCCTTTATCAAAGGTGTCTTTTTGTTCATGGTCCGCCAAACACTCATTGTGATGTCTCGACATATCGAATACGATATGAAGAATGAAATTTACGCCCATTATCAAACCTTACCTTTGTCCTTTTATAGAAAGCAGAACACAGGAGATTTAATGGCCCGTATCTCTGAGGATGTCAGTAAAGTACGTATGTACGTAGGTCCCAGTGTGATGTATGGTTTGAACCTTATTTGTGTGTTTGTTTTGGTAATTTATTATATGTGGCATGTCAATCAAACCTTGATGTGGTACGTGTTATTACCTCTGCCGATACTTTCTGTGAGTATATATTATGTCAATTCCTTGGTCTTAAGAAAATCAGAAGAAATTCAAGCAGGCTTGTCCACGATATCAACCTTTGCCCAGGAGGCCTTTTCAGGGATTCGGGTTTTGAAGTCATTTGTTCGAGAAAAGGAGTCGGTTCAAGCATTTGCTGAGGCATCTGCCAATTACCGCAAGAAGTCTTTAGACTTAGTTCAAGTTGATTCATTATTTACCCCATTAATTTCTTTATTGGTGGGTTTTTCCACGTTGTTGGTGGTTTATGTGGGCTCCCAAGAAGTGATGGCAGGCAGAATCTCGGTGGGGAATATCACCGAGTTTATCATGTACGTATTCATGCTGACTTGGCCCGTGACAGCCTTGGGCTGGACTAGTTCTCAAATTCAGCGAGCTGCAGCTTCACAAGCTCGGATCAATGAATTTTTACAGGTTAAATCAGAATTGGTAACAGGTAAACAAATTCGCCAAAAAATTCAAGGTCGTTGGACCTTTGAGCATGTAGATTTTATGTATCCCGGTACAGATCGACTTGTTTTGAAAGATATTCATCTTGAAATTGAACTAGAGGAGTCGGTAGCCTTATTGGGTACCACTGGTTCAGGAAAAAGTACGATAGCCGCATTAATGGCTCGGTTTTATGATCCTTCGGCGGGTCGAATCTTGTTGGATGGTATCGATTTGAAAGATTGGGATATGGAATGGGTTCGAACTGACTTAGGTTTTGTGCCTCAAGATGTCTTTTTGTTCTCCACAAGCATTGCCGAGAATATTCGTTTTGGGAAGTCGGATTTAAGTCAAGATCAATTGGAGCAAGCCGCCAAATATGCTGATGTATATGAAAACATCATGGAATTTCCTGATCGTTTTGAAACGGTTTTGGGAGAAAGGGGAGTGACTTTATCGGGTGGACAAAAACAACGGGTATCTTTGGCTAGGGCTTTGGCCAAAAATCCAGGAATGCTGGTGCTAGATGATTGCTTATCGGCCGTAGACACGCAAACAGAGCATAAAATATTAAATCACCTGAAACACATCATGGAAGGTAAAACGTGTGTGATTATTTCACACCGGGTATCTTCTGCCAAATTAGCGAAAAGGGTTTTTGTTTTGCATGATGGACAGATCGTAGAACAAGGAACCCACACTACTTTAATGAAGAAGAAGGGTAGTTATTACGAATTATACCAGCAACAATTAAATCAGAAAAAGCAGGAATTAGAGCAAGTTACCACTCAATCGAATTAATTCAATTTCAGCAGTTTTTGCAGCAAATTTAGCTTCAATTAATCGGGTTTCAGCCGCAACTGCATTTCTTTGCACTTCTCTTAATTCATAGGAAGTAGCTATACCTACTTTAAAACGGTCAAAGGCAATATCGATGTTTTGCTTAGCAATGCTGTAATTTTCTGTTTCTAGGTTAATTAAATTCAAAGCATTTTCATAATTCCCATAGGCTCTCTCAATATTCGAAATCAAGTTGTTTTTTAAATCAGCAATTTGCAAATCTGCGATTTCGGCATTGATTTTGGCATTTTGAATTCGACGCTTTTGGTTACTACCATCAAATATGTTGATGGTGGCACGAATACCGTAATTCATGACATCACTACTTCCTTTCGCAACCCCAAATCCAGCTCCGTTATTAACCGTATTGTAGTTGTAGCCTGCTAATAAATCTACCACGGGTTGTTGTTGGCTTTGTAGGCTTTTGATGTCTAATTCCGCTACTTTTTTGTTGAGCAAAGCAGAAATCAAACTAGGGTTTTGTTGAAGAGCTTGATTTTTCAATTCTTCTAATTTCAATTTAGGTAGTAAATCTATCGCCGGAATAACATTGAAATCAGCTAGGTGATCCCTCACTAAAAGCGTATTGAAATTAATTTTAGTACTTAGGAATGATTGCTCCTGAGCTAATAAAAGAGCTTTATCTTCATTGAAATCTACCTGAGCTGAGTAAAAATCTACTTTTGAACCTTGACCAACCTCAAAACGATCCTTTGCAAGTTTAAGTCGGTCATTCGATATTTCTAATCCTTTTTTGAAATTGTTTACTCGTAAATCTTGACGAATGATGTCATAATATGAAGAGCTTATTAAGGCGATTAAATTTTCAATAGTGGCTTCAGTTTGTTTGGCACCCAAGTTTTGTAATTCCTTGAATCGATCTCTCAGGATGAACATGCCTTTTCCATCATATAAGGTCCAAACCATTGCAAGACCTGTATTGGATGAATTTGAATTAACACCTGATTGAACCAAAGGAGGTCGAATTCCACCAAAAAATTCCTGATTTAGGCCCGAAACCGTATAGTTTTTATTGAAGTTACCGGTTATGGTTGGTAAAAATCCAGCATTACCGAGGGTATTGTCGTTAAGAGCTTGTTTTTCTCTTTTCTTGGCAACTTGTATCGAAAAGTGGTTCTGTAATCCTTGTTGAATGGCATCTTCCAAACTCAAGTTTTTTTGAGCTTGGGTTGGAAAAATACTCACGGAAAGTACAAAAAGGAGGCTAAAGCTTAGGCCTGATATCTTCATAGGTAATCTATTTGGCATATATAATTAACAAACATAGTGATTTTGATGCATTTTCCGATACTTATACCACACAAGTACCCATAGCTATTTTGCTCTGTTTTTCCCTATTTTTGTTTTATGCCTACACTCGAAATATCTCAAATCTATATTTATCCCATTAAATCCTTGGGAGCCATATCCCTAAGGGAGGCCCAGGTAGAAATTCAAGGCTTAGTAGGAGATCGCCGATTTATGTTGGTTTCTGCCGATGGAAAGTTTATCACCCAACGCACACGTCCAGATTTAACTCGCTTTCAGTTGAGACTTCGGGATGAAGGTTTTTTAGTTGAGGACAAGCTGACGGGTATAAGTAAATTATTACATCCAAGCGTTGAACTTGGAAATTCAATGTTGGTGGAAATTTGGGAGGATCAATTGGAGGCAAGAATTGTTTTGGAAGATTGGTCAGAATGGTTTAGTCAACTACTGCAAGAGAAAGTCTATTTAGTTCATTTAAGCCATGACTCTCCTCGCCTGATGAAGGAGAAATACCAAACAAGCTTAGCGAAGGATAGTTCATTTGCTGATGCTTTACCCATTTTACTTTGCTCCGAAGCCTCATTTGAGGCATTAGAGAAGCAAATGGAGCAATCTGTAGACCGATTGCGTTTTCGGGCGAATATCATTGTAAAAGGAGCTGCTGCATTTGAGGAAGATACTTGGAGACAAATACGCATTCAAGATATTCAATTATTCGGAGCTAAGCCCTGTGCAAGATGTCAATTGATCACAGTAGATCCGAAAAAGGGCACAATTCAAAAAGAGGTCATGGGGGCACTTTCTCAAATTCGAAAAATAGGCAATAAGGTATATTTTGGTCAGCAATTTGTTCCTGAAAGTTTAGGGAAAATCGCAGTGGGAGAACATATTCAAGTCCTTACCTATCAAGATGCGGCTTATTAAACTTGTTCACTTTTTAAGTTTAGATGTTGTTTTGGGCAGTCTTGCTTTTCAAGCACTTTTGCATCAAATTTTATTGGGAGAAATGCCTACCTGGGCGGAACAAATTTCTTTGGCTTGTTCTGTTTGGGGAATTTACCTCATTGATCGAATGATCGATCGTAAAAAAGAAGCTTCATCTGATGAAAGGCATGTTTTTCAAACGCAACATATTCCCATGATTAAAATTATATTGTTGTTTTTAGGACTGTTGGGTGTTTTTAGCCTTCGAGAATTACCTGTTGGGTTGATTTATTTTGGAATATGTTTGTGCTTAGCCATGTTGATTTATTGGCTTTTGTGGTATTATGGGGTATGGAATAGGATTTTGGGCAGTAAAGAGCTGGCTACAGCTTTCCTCTATACCTTGGGAGTGGGTGCAAGTACGTTTTATAGGATACCAGGCACTATGTGGGCACTTTTCCTTGGGCTGGGCTTATTTCTGCTCGTATTTCAAAATTTAGCGATGTTTACGATGTGGGAACTTAGTCAAAATAATCAAGCTTTGGCCAGCGTATTTTCATGGAAAAGAACTTTAATAGGAGTGGAGGTGCTTTTTTTAGTACTATTACTAGTTGTGTTATTTTATGGAGATAAAAAAATCGCTTTTTTGCCATTTGCCATTACATTTGCCATACAAACTTGGATTCATTATTTTTCAAAAGACAAGCAAGGTTCCCGTATGTGGGGAGAACTAGCTTATTGTAGCCCCATTTTGTATTTCGCCTATGAGTTTTTTTCAAAATAAGGACGCTTACAGCGCATTAAAGTTTCCTGAGTTTCGTGCCTTTATTGTGGGCAATACCTTATTTACGATGGCCCTGTTAATGCAGGAGGTTATTGTATCTTATGAAATATACAAGATTACCCACAACCCTTTGGCCCTGGGTTTAATAGGTCTAGCAGAAGTGATACCTTACATTTCTTTAGCACTTTTTGGGGGCCATTATGCGGATAACCGAGATAAGCGAAAGATTATGCAAATTTCCTTATCGGTCATCATCTTAGGCTCATTTCTTTTGTTGTATTCTAGCCTTCAATTAGACTCTCAAAGTCCTGATGTTCATATCTATACTATTTATTTTGTGATTTTTCTGATTGGACTTTCAAAAGGATTTTTTAGTCCAGCGGCTTCTTCCTTAAATCCCTTTTTGGTTCCCAAAGAAGTATTTGCTAACGCGGCAACTTGGAATAGTTCTTTTTGGCAATTGGGGGCAATTTTAGGGCCTGGTATGGCTGGTTTTCTTTATGCTTATTTAGGTTTAGCCGGTTCTTTGGAAACAGTGATTGTATTTTTATTGGGGGTAATGACTTGTTTGTTTTTTATCAAGAAAAGGCCCGTTCCTCCCAAGGCAAAAACGCATGAATCTATTTGGCAAAGTTTAAAAGAGGGTATCGTTTATGTATTTAAAACAAAGATTATCCTGTATGCCATTTCCTTAGATTTGTTCTCCGTTCTATTTGGAGGAGTGATTGCCATATTGCCCATTTTTGCAGAGGATATTTTGAAAGTGGGAGCGGAGGGATTAGGTATTTTGAGAGCCGCCCCCTCCATAGGTGCCTTATTATCCATGGCTTTTATGATTTATTATCCTCCGCTGGAAAAAGCTTGGCGTAATTTACTGATAGCTATTGCCGGATTTGGGGTGGCCACCCTTGTGTTTGGCATTTCCACCAATTTTTGGTTATCTGTTTTGGCTTTGTTTTTTACCGGCGCATTTGATTCGGTGAGTGTCGTCATCCGACAAACCGTGCTACGTTTTTATACTCCTGATGAAATGCGGGGAAGAGTTTCCTCGGTTAACGGAATATTTGTAAGCTCTTCCAATGAATTGGGTGCTTTTGAATCCGGTTTGATGGCTAAATTATTGGGTACAGTTCCTTCTGTCTTGCTTGGTGCTACAGCTACGCTAGTAATAGTCAGCTTGGTGGCCATCAATTCCAAAGACTTACTGAAATTGAAAGTGGCTAAAAAGATAGAATCTGAGGATTAGCTTATATGGGCTTCTTGGGCTAATCTAGCTTTTTCTTCAGCTTCCTCTTTATCTTTTCTAGCTTTGATTTGCTCTGGCCAATGCTTTAATACTTCTGCAATTTGTTTTTTGCTGTTCTGTGCCCATTGAATGTCTTCAATTTTACGAATGGGTTCCGCATTTTCGCCCAATAAAGCAGGCATGATTTTGAGAAAATAGTCCTTTAATTTTAAATCACCTTTTTTGCTTTTGGAAACTATCAAACTCGCTTCGCAATTGAAGAGAGAAACTAGGCCGTCAGATGTGTTTCCTTCCGAGAAATAAAAATGATCTAAATTATGTATATCAATCAATTCGGTTGAAATTAATTGAGCTCCTTGGTAATGTAATGTTTTGAGTGACCCCTCATTCACCACGACAAATGAAATACGCTGTTTTCCTGATTTCTCGGCAAAGTAATCACCAATGGATTGAAAAATATTACGCTTAGGTAATTGAATCACTCCTATACCAACCCAATGGGAAGGAAGTTCTGAACGAAGAAAAGATAAAGATGTAGGAAGAGAATGGTTCATAGGTATGGCAATTTGAAAACGAAATTAAAGAAAGATTGGCTTTTGTCAAACCTAAATTAAAGTCGGATTTTCGGCTTAGGTAATTCGAAAAACATAGTAAATGGCTGAAACCAAGCATGTATGGTTTCAAAGCCAGATTTATTAAGAGTATAGACAAGGAATTGTCCATTCTTACTGAAATCGATAAGCTGAGCTTGTTTCAATAAATCCAAATGATGAGAAATACTAGGCTTCGTCATGTTGAATTGCTGCGCAATTGTCCCTGCATTTTGAGGGCCATGGGTCAAAAAGCGAAGTATTTCTCTTCGAGTTGGATCATTGATTGCCTTGAATACAATATCCATAATATTTTAAATAATTAAACAAATATTTAAATATAAAGGTAGTATTCCAAATTTTCGATGGAATTATCCTTTGTCTTCCTTTCGATAAGCCTCAATTAATTTTACCTCACCGTCCTTACCAGGATAGAAATTTCCGTGTTCCATTCCCAATACACCAGTATAACCTTTCTTTCTTAGGTGCTTAAAAATGTTGGCATGGTTTACCTCACCTGTGGTAGGTTCTTTTCTGCCTGGATTATCCCCAATCTGCATGTAGGCGATTTCTTCCCAGCATAAATCCATATTTGCAATCATGTTTCCTTCATTGCGCTGCATGTGATACATGTCAAATAAAATCTTACAAGCAGGACTGCCTACAGCTCTGCAAATCATATACGTTTGATCTGAATAGCGTAAGAATAAATCGGGATTATCACTTAATGGCTCTAAAACCATTGTTAAATTATGGGGTTCAAAAATTTCGGCTCCACGTTTTAGGTTATCAATCACATGGCCAGTTTGAATACCTAGTGGTAGTTTACGGCTGAAATTTCCTGGGACAACAGTCATCCATTTGGCATTACAGCGTTTGGCTGTTTCAACCGCCGTTTTACATGCTTTCAAAAACATTTCCGTAGCTTCTTTTTTGCCAGTGGTCATGTGTTGGGTATCAAAAAAGCCATCAAATTTAACCACAAAAACACCCATGGTCATACCTAGTTTAGTCAATGTATCACCGATTTTCGCTTGAAGCTCAGGGCTTTTAGCCATCATATCATTGTCTTCCAAGGCACGAAATCCCATTTCATGCATGAATTTTAATTGGTCTATTTCATCATTTCCAGCATGATTTTTAAACATGCCAAAATGGGGGGCATACTTTAAACTAAAAGGAGGTTCTGCAGCTAGGCTGTGTAATTGACTCGATGAAGCAGCTAAAGTAGGCTGGCTACTTGTAATACCTGCTCCTAATAAGCTTCCGCCCATCATTTGGGCAAAGGAACGACGATCCATGTTTATTTCTTTTTTAAGGTAGTTAAATATTCGACAAGGTTGACTAAATCTGTGGTGCTCATAGCATCAGCTAATCCTTCTGGCATCATGGAATTAGGTAATTGTTTGACTGATTTCAAAGCGGAGGTTTTGAAATTCTGAATGGTACCTCCTGGTAATTTTAAAATGATATCTGTTTCATTTTTTGAACTGATTATTCCTTGATGGCTTTCTCCTGATTTGGTTAAAATTTCATAGGTTTCATAGCCAAAGTTTATTCCTGCATTTGGATGTAAAATCGAAACATACATGCCATCGCGAGATAATTTTGAACCAATCTCAGTCAGTTTAGGGCCAAAATCAATACCTTCTTGGTATACTTGGTGACACATCGAGCATTGGTTTACAAATACCTTAATTCCTGCTTGCGCATTTCCTTTTTGACTCAATAAGGTATTTAAATCAGGATGTTTGGTTTTGGTATTTGTACTACTTCCACCTAGGTAAGAATTAGCTTCCATCCGAACCGCTTTTTTCCAGGTTCTACTTACGCTTTCCACCACGGATGGAATAAATTCGGCACTTACTTTTTTATTTTTTAAGATATCCAGCACAAAATTCTCCCCATTGGCAGAATTGCCTAAACTCCTTGCGGCTTCTTTTCTAATGCTCATAGGCAGGTTTTTCTGATTCATGGCATCAAATAATAGCGATAAAGTACTTGGTTGTCCAATCCAACGAATGGATTCAATGATGGCTTTTTGTTGGTCTTCATTACCTTTTTGGAATGTTTGGGTAATTAGCTCAGCACCACCTGCTAATTTATACATGATGGAGCCCGCTTTTCTGCTTTGTTTGCCAGCCAAAATCATTTGAAGGACTTTTCCTTTCTCTTCCTGCAGCTCATATTTTTCTACTAATTCCAAGTACTCATTTTCTGAGGTCTTAGGAAGTAAATCACGTAATACCTTTTTGGCATCAGGGTTGGAAGATATGAAAGACGGGTTGATATGCCTTAAGCCAACTAGCTGAGCCTCTGTTTGTCCCTGAAAGTTTTTAGCAATTAAATCAATCAGCATGCCTGATTTTTTATCGCTTGGAATAAAATCGAGTGCTCTGAAATAGCGAAGTTTTTGAGATAAATCCTGATTGCTTTTTAATTCATTAAAAATATGGGGTAAAGCTATTTCAGTTCTTGACCTCCATATGACATCTTGGAATGCCAGCGAATTGGCATTAGGAGATGTGGCCAAATAAGCTTGTAATCGGGTATTCCAATGTCCATCGGCTCCTATGCCTAATGCTTCTAAATACCAACGATCTTGACCTTGGTGCTGTTGAGCTAAGAGTGCCCAAATCGCATCTGCTTGTTGATCATGGATATGGCGTAAGGCAATGGCCAGTTCTCTACGAACTTGTGGATTTTCATCTTTAGCCCAAATGGAAGCCCATTCTTTCCATTGATTAAAATTTGACCTTTTGGCCTGACGAATTGCCATCATTCGAATATCTGAATTGGCATCTTTGGCCGCTAAAGTCAAATATTTTTGAGCTTGACTAGTTTTCATTAGCGCCCAGAAAGCACGCGCTTTCATGCGTGGATTCGGATTGTTTTGATAAGAATTTTCTAAGGCAGCTTCAGCGGATTTGCCCCAGCTCATTAATTTTTTAAAAGCTAAGTACCTTTGAGCCAAATTGGGGTTTTCTAAGGCTTTGATGGCATTTTCAGGAGAACTTAGGCTCATGGCTTTTACCTGATAGGCATGTCCTTTGGGAGCAACTCGATAAATTCTACCACGCGTTTGATCCCCAGCTTGATGTCCCCCGACACCCGGATCGTACCAATCTGCTATAAATAAAGATCCATCTGGAGCGGCCGTCACATCTGCTGGTCTAAACCATTGGTCATTTACACCTTCTACCAGGGGCAAGATACTAGCTTCAAAACCAGCACCTTGGGCCTTGACAGGATAACTTCGCACCACATTAGGGCCAGCGTCACAATGTATCATTTGATTTTGGAATGCTTTGGGTAAAAGATTTCCTTCATATAAAATCATTCCTGTTGGCGAGCCTGAGCCTGTTTGCAATAAATTGGGAACCACACCTGGGTCATTTAAGTGCCAATGTCTTCTCGGAATTTCAGGTTCAATATTGGTTCGATTAGCCGACCAGCCTGCGTCACTTATTTCATCGCGATATCCATAGTTCCCATGCTCCATTACAAAATTGATGCGCACTCCTTTGTTCCCGTCATCATCATTATCAGATTGCCAAAGTCCTCCATAAGAATCAACGGCCACTTCGTAATTGTTTCTGAAATTATGACCTAATACTTCTACTTGGGAACCATCTATATTGCAGCGGAAGACCATGCCTTGTTTGTATTTTTTGGGTCCAATGGGGTCTCCATCCTGATCCAATACAGCTTTACCTTGAGCGTCTAATAATTGTCCACCTTCATTTCCAAAGTTGAAATACAGTTTTCCATCAGGGCCAAAAGTAAAAGCATGGGCTCCATGGTCATGTTGCTCTCCTCCAATTCCTTGAAACATCACTTCTTTACGATCCGCTTTTCCATCTCGGTTGTCATCAAACATTTTCCAGATGTAGGGACTTTGCGATACAATGACCATGGAATCCAATACGGCTATGCCCAAAGGAGCATTTAATTCGGGTGATTGGTAGAATATTTTTCTGGAATCTGCTTTCCCATCACCATTGGTATCTTCTAAAATCAATACCCGGTCTCCGAGTGAATTCGTAGGGTTTCCATTGATATTAGGGCGATAGTTATAAGCTTCTACTACCCATACACGGCCTTGTGCATCCACATCGATATTGGTGGGATTTTGAAGCATCGGTTCAGAGGCAAATAAGGTAATCTCTAATTCAGGATGTATTTTTAAGCCTTTTAGGGCATTTTCAGTCTGTCTTTTTTGTGATTCAGTTAAGGAATCTAATAAGGTTTGTCCCCAGCGGGCCGATTGGTTTTTGTAAAAAGAGGATGCAAATAATAAGGCAAAAAGGGAAATTGCCGTTAAAAAAATAGGCTTTTTAGAAGATGTCCAATTCATGAGTTTATGGTTTTCCGTAGAATACCCATAAATTTCAATTAAAACCCTGTAAAATCCTAATGGGCTTATCCTGATTTATGAACGAATTCCCAAAAATTGGTTAATTTTTTTTCGGAAAGCCAAATAAGCTAGAAAGGAATCAGCCGTAAAAACGTGCTCTTTAAAAAGTCTTTTCCAGTCTTCTAGACTCAGTTTTTTAGGTGAATGAGCGCTGGCTTTCCATAAATAGTAACTTCTTTTAAGGAAAGAGTTTTCATTTTCCGTAATTCTAGTTAGCAGCAAATGGTATTCAAATAAAATTGGCTGAATCAAATGTTGGTATTTAGCATGGGTATGTTCATTGATTTTGGAATACATGAATATACGGTTATGTATAAATGCAGCTGATTTATTGCTATCTGTATAACTCATTCCCCCTTCGTTTTTTCGATATACGGACATTGTTTGAGGAAGGTAGGCGATGGGACCTTCCTCCGCAAGAATGACGTATAATGGAATGTCACCACTTTTAGAGTGAAAAAACCAATCGGGAAGTGTTTGTACTAATTTTTTCCTCATCATGACACTGGCGGTTGCCATAAACCAAGCCTCTCTTTCTTTCAATAAATCTGTGGAGTAGATCCAAGGGGCTTGGTCTTCTGGATTAATTAATGTGGGTTTTCTTCCGCTACCATCTTCATAGATGATTTGAGCATTGTGAAAACAGGCAGATGCCTCCGGATGACTATCTAAAAAATCTACTTGCTTTTGGAGTTTATCAGGCGAAGTCCAATA
The DNA here is from genome assembly GCF_054558475.1 of Aquirufa sp. Wall-65K1. Lineage (NCBI taxonomy): Bacteria > Pseudomonadati > Bacteroidota > Cytophagia > Cytophagales > Flectobacillaceae > Aquirufa > Aquirufa sp. Wall-65K1. Next base: position 422,664 of record NZ_JBPXKD010000002.1, read on the forward strand.
ATCGTCACCTTCAATGTGAACGATATATTCCCCTTGGCAATCAAAAAAACAATGAAGAAAATTCACTTTCGCTCCTACATTTTCTGGGCGAATGTAGGCTTTGATTTTATCCGGAAAGCGGTCCGCATAGGATTTAACCAGTGAAGCGGTTTGGTCAGGTGAATGATCTTCACCGATGATAATTTCAAATTCAAAATTGGTTTTTTGCTGTAGAATATTATCCAAACAAGTTTGGATAAAGTCTTCATGCTTGTAGGTAATTAGGCAAACAGAAACTTTGGGATGTTTCGGCGTTTGCGGCTTGCCATAAAGCTGATGGTTCAAATAGCTAAAATCCATTATTTTTCCTCTAAAATGGCATAACCTACCCCGGTTTGACCGAAATGATTTCCATTGTAAAATAGAATAGTTTTTTCTTGATGACGAATCACAAGTGGGTATTCAATCATTTCATAGTCCCAATCTTGTTCATTGTCACTGACATCTATACCCGCCAAACCTTCTTGTCTTTCCCAATGGATTCCATCCTTTGATTCCGCATAATATATTCGATAGGAACGATCACGATTGCTGCGGTAGTCGGTACATGCCCGAGCTGAAAACCACATTTTGAAAACCCCATTTTCAATAAGTACGGTAGGTCTTGAAATTCCCCCTTCTACCTCATCTCGGTAATCGATGGCCACTTGACCTTTTCTATCCCAGTTGATACCATCAATGGATTCGGCATATTTAATATGGTAGCATGGCTCCATTAAATTACCATCAGGAAGCCAATGGGTACAATTTAAGTACCATACTTTATATTTACCTTGATCATATAGAAAACAAGCTGAACCATTGAAAAAGGGTTCAGTAGCAGTTGTACTTATGATTGGCCCTTCGAATTTTTTTTGGAAATGAACACCATCCGAGGAATATGCTAAGCCTAAGGCATTGTGGTAGGGAATGGTATTTCTGACGGTCCATCCAATGTAATATAGCCATTTTTCATCCCCATTTTGCAAAAACCAAGTAGGCATGATGCCGCAATCATCAAAAGTTCCAGGAGCCCCTAAGCTTAATATAGGCTCGGGATGAACATAAAGTACATTGGATAAATTTTGAGAATCTAGATCAATGAAAGAGGCTTGGCAACGCCCCTTAGAATCTCGGGCGGAATAATACAAACGGATGCGGTCCGAGTAATTGGTATCAGCACATACAACATGTGCATATTTTTTTTGATTCCATTCAGATTGCCCGTCTGGACAAAAGATGAGTCCTTGTTTATTCCAACGCATATTATTTCTTTGTTGTCCCGAATTTTCGGGACAACAAAGATACAAAGCTTTATCGGATAGTTGAAAAAGTCGTTGGATGCATGTAGATAGATTCTACTTTATCTACAATTTTTCCGTTCTTTTCTGATTCGTCACGTACTTTAATCCAATTGGGATCTTTTCTGAATTCATCGAAAGAAGCTTTTCCGGCAGCTTCACTATCATGGGCCAACAAGTACACTAATCGAGGTTGTACATTTGGATCTTTTTCAATGGTCTTGAAGTAAGCAATGTTTGTCATACCATGCTTCTTGAACAATTTAGTTGTATGGTTTCTAAAACGAGCCAAGATGTCTTCAATGTGGTTGGGTGTCGCCGTGTAAGTTCTTAATTCAATTGCACGATCTACACTTTTGTGAGAAGGCTTAATTTTTGGACTAAAGTCCGTAGCCATCATAAAAGTACTTTCTACTTTAGCTACGATTTTACCCGATTCTTCTGATTTTCTTGCTACTTCTTTCCACTCTGGATCACGGCCAAAACGCTTCCATGAACTATCACGCTCTACTTGATTTGGGTATGATAAAATGTAATAAAGTGCATTTTTCTCATTGTTATTTGGAATCCAATAGCCCACGTTGGTCATACCATGTTTTTCGAAAATTTTGGTCGTGTGATTGGTGAATCGTTGGATCAAAGCATCTAATCTACCTGGGTGGCAATAGTATACGCGTAATTCGTAATAACGACTATCGGGTTTTTTGGCAATCATCTGTGTGGATACGAATAATAGGAGGAGGGTTAATAATTTTTTCATAGGTAATGATGGGGTAAAATGGATATTGTTTTTGTTTATGTATGGGCTTGGTACTTGGATTTATTAACTTTTCGCGACTCAGATTTGTTAACTTTTCACGACTCAGGGGACTCAGATTTGTCAACTCTTGAAGAGTTGACAAATCTAAACCAAAATCTAAACCAAAATCTAAACCAAAATCTAAACCAAATTCAAACCCAAATAATTTTATAGAGATTATTCTTTAGGCAAAGGTATGATTTGAATTAAGTTTTTTATCCTGCTTTCTGATTATTTTAATCAATGTTCTGGTTTTTAGGCACCTAATCGATTTGAAAGGATTTTATGGACCAAAAGAAAAAGCATTTCTGGTTTGGCAGTTCGCCAATTGGGTATTTGTAATGTTCCTCCAAAATTGATGTAATAATCGATTTTGTATTTATTCCATTCTTTTTCAATGAATTCAGGGAAACACAGTCCCGCAATCCAACCGTCTTCTATTTCCTCAAACCATTCTGCATAATAATCATCTTCCCAAGAACCATGAAAATTAAATACATTTTCACCTACCAAAATAAAATATTTTATTCCAGCGGCCAATAAATGATCGATTACCCCTCGCTTGAGCAACATGATGTCATTGTGCAAGGTGTCATTCCATTCTCCCATTAATTCAATAATACTATACTGTAATCCGTAATCCGTAAATAGTATTTTACAATAAAGCGTTTCCGAATCTATATCATCCCAAAGAGGATGTATGTAATAGCTGTAGATGGTATGGACATATTCTGTACTTGAGTATGTTCTCCCATAAAATGGCGACTTAGGGTCATGGGAAGCATTGTATATCGATTCCCATTGATAGGAAGGTTCTATTTCTTGCATAGCACTCGAAATAACAAAAAAAGGCTTGCGAGAGCAAGCCTTTTTAAACAATCAACCTAATAATTAAAGTTTACGTGCACTCTTGAAATTTCCAGAGAGGTCAAATTCAACTTTATACTTTTTATCAGCCAAACTAATAATGACTTCAATTTCATAGGCTGCACCATCTTTACTAACAGAAACAGCTTTTGTCAAGACCCATCCAGCATATGTTTTATCTAAGTAGGCGATGGCTGCCGAAGGGATTTTGTCTTTAGTGATTTCCGTTACCTGGAAATTTGCAGGGTTTGGATTATCCTTTGGTCCTTTACCTGCATTTGCTACATATTTGAAATCTTTGTCAAACATATATGCCTGAGATACTCCGGCTACACTAACAACTACATGGTAGTGTATGGTTACATTATCTTTTTGCACTGAAATGGCATTTTTTAATGTCCATCCAGCAGCATTTTTATTTAAATAATCTACAATGGCTTGGGGAAGTGTCGTCAGTTCGGTTTTAACAATTTTGACATCATCTTTACTTTCTTCTTCACTAGAAAGTATTTTTCCTGAGGCATCTATTTTTAAATCCCACACTTTACCATCTTTTTCAGCATGAATATGGTAAGTAGCTACTCCGCTTCCATCCAAACGAAGTACCGCATTTTTAAATGTATAAGAACTAATGGCTGATTGAACGGCAGCTGGAAGTTCTGTTAGCGCTAATTTGCTGACAGCCGCTCCCATACCTTTTCCTCCTTTTTCACCTTTTTTACCTTCAATGGTGGAAATCATGGCACCCGTTTCATCAAATAAAATAGAATAAACCGTGGATTCCACTTTAATTTCTACTCGGTAAGTAATAGGAGTACCTGAAGTCTTTTTACCAGCATGTAGGAATGTATAGGTGCTATACTTTTGTTTCAAGTAAGTAGTAATGGCGGCTGGTAATTCAGCTTCGGTAATTTTGGTGAAAGCTTCTTTGATTTCACCCGTTTTATTTAAAACGACTTGCGATTCAGTATTGCTGACAACAATGTTGGCACCATACAGCGAATTACTTTGTAATACATAATAATCTACCTGAGCAGAGGGATAGGTGTTGGTGATAGTTGTTTTAACAGCAGTGGGAATAACATTCTGGCTAACAAAGCCAGTGGCATCTGAGCTAGGATTTAATGCATCCTCTTTTGAGCAGCTTGCTAAACCAAGGCTAGCTACTAGGGCGATTGTAAGCAATTGATTTTTCATAAGTATAAAATTTAATTTGACTGTTAAACGCCTATTGTTTTTGTTTTCGTATCAAAAATATAGCATGTATCGTTACGCTCATGCAACCAATCGACCAATGGGCGCATCTTGACTACCAATCATCACAAATAAATAAATAATTATAGTACCTTGTATTGCAAAGTACTATATGTTTACTACATTTGTCTATCAATCAATAAACATATGAAAAAGAAAGTTGCTGTTCTATTAATACTAGGTGTACTTTTTGCCTCAGATTCTTTTGCTTTAGGTTTCCCACATCGTTTATTTCCTGCCAAAGTGTTAAAGAAGGCAGTAAGTTTCGTTATCCCTAAGGTTCAAAAATAATTTTCGCTTACAGGACGTTTGGCAATTATCCTAAATTTTATCTTAAATTTGGATTGCTATATTTAACGTCAATCCCCATGATTTTATCGTTTATTGATTGGAATCCCGATCCAACTATTTTTGAATTGTTCGGATTTCCAGTTCGTTGGTACGGACTTTGTTTTGCCATGGCTTTTTTAGCGGGCTTTCAAGTATTAAGTTATATTTTTAAAAAGGAGGGGAGACCTGTCGAACAAGCTGATCATTTGTTGATTTATGCCATGGTAGCTACGGTAATCGGTGCACGGGTAGGGCATTATTTCTTCTATGAATTTCCCCTATTACAATCTGACCCCATTCGCTTTTTTACTCAAATGATTATTCCTCCCTATTCAGGTTTGGCATCCCATGGCGCAGGAATTGGATTATTCACAGCATTTTATTTGTATACCAAAAAATATCCAGGTCAGTCTTATTTGTATGTAACCGACCGCGTGGTGCCTACAGTGGCCTTGGGTGGTTTCTTTATACGTATGGGAAACTTAATGAATTCCGAAATTGTGGGAAAGCCTACATCATTGCCTTGGGGTTTTAAATTTTATCGAGATACTGAATTCAATTCCATGGGAAATGCCGAAGTACTTGCAAGGCATCCTTCACAACTCTATGAGGCACTTTCTTGCCTTGTACTTTTCTTTATAATTATGTGGTTTTGGTCCCGAAAAAAGGAAAAAACTCCAGAAGGCCTTATCACGGGTTGGTTTATGATCGTTCTTTTTGCTTTACGTTTCCTTTATGAATTTTTAAAAGAAAACCAGAGCGAATTTGAAAATTACATGACTTTAAATATGGGTCAAATTTTATCTATTCCAGCCATGTTATTTGGTCTAAGCGTTTTACTTTATGCCAAGAAAAAGAATGCGAGCCTGAACTAATTTATCGACTATTCTTGAAGAAGCTGACTTAATTCCATTATGTCAGCTTTTTTTAATGTCGCATGAATCGATGCTCTTCCTATGGCCGGGTCATTCCATTGTGGATAAGAAAACTGATTCATTTTAAATCCATGATTTTCTAATTTCTGTATGATTTTTTCATTCGTGGTACAGAAGGATGGATGGCCTGGCGCCCAAATCACAGAGGATGCAGATAAACTAGATTGAAATAGTATCACGTTTTCAGTCAATATTTCCCTTTGTTCTTCATAGGCTTTCTGGGCGTGCAAACATGCATAACAAAAGGCCAAATTCGGAGGAGAACTACCAATCCATAAGGGATCTTTCTTGATTTCATCTATCAAAGATTGGGAACCCATAATTATGCCCGCAGGTATACCATAAGCCTTGGATAAAGAGGCTGTTTGAAGTAATTGAGCTAAACTATTTATTTGAATATCTTGGACACCAATGCGGTGGGATTCATCGATCAATAGGAATTGCTCTTGATGTAGGTCTTCGGTCCAATTAAAATCAAATAACTCAACAAAAGGCGTTCTGATGCCATCTGTACCTATAATTTTTATCTTTTCCTTGATTCCATGTTGAATCCATGATGTTCGACTTCCATCAAATGGGGAATGTTGAAATGTGGAAATGGCAGGATGGGAATAGGGAGCCAAAGAATAACGGGCACTTGGGTATTGTTTCAATAAAAATTGAAGAGCTATTTGACCAGCTGCAAATCCAGAGGAGCAAAGAGCTGCCGCTTCATGACCTTGTTTTTCAGCCAAAGTATTTTCTAAATCATTCCAAACGGAAAACTGAATATTGTTTTTTCTTGAGCTGCCCCAGTTTTGAGAGAATAGTTCTATCCCTTTTTTTAGTTTCTCATTAAATAAAGGATGTTCCCCAATTCCCAAATAATTTGTGCCTCCTAACCATCGATATGATTTTCCTTCTACCTCAATGATTCGTCCAGGAATGGAATGCGCAAAATGTCTAAAATTAGTCATGCTTTATCAGTTTTGCCCCAGTTCCTCCACCTTTGGCATAGATAACTTGACCATAATCAATGCGTATGCCTTGGGAAATAGTATCTTCCACTAATAAACATCCATCCATATCTACATAATCCAACATAGGTAGTAATTGGGCAATGGCCGAACAGCCAATCGTGGATTCAGTCATACAACCCACCATGATTTTTAAACCTAATTTTCGACCTTGCTGAATCATCCTCAAAGCGGGGGTAATTCCTCCGCATTTCATGAGTTTGATATTGATGCCGTGGAAATAGTCAGCGCAGCGAGAAACATCTGTTTCAACGATGCAGCTTTCATCAGCTATAATGGGCAATACTGATTCTTTTTTCAATATTTTCATACCTTCCCAATCAGTAGCTGGTAGTGGTTGTTCAATAAATTCCACGCCTAATACCTTTAATTTCGGGGCAAATTCCAAAGTCTGCTCGACTGTCCAAGCGGTATTCGCATCAACTCGAAAAACCGCATCGGTTTCTTTTCTTAAGGCTTCGATAATTTCAATATCCTGCTTGGTACCAAGTTTGATTTTATACAGGGGGAATGGCATTTCTTTCATTTTAGAGACCATTACTTCGATACTATCCATGCCTATCGTATAATCGGTGATTGGATTTTTTGAAATATCTAGTCCCCATAATTGGTACAAAGCTTTATCATGCGTTTTTCCCCATAAATCCCAATATGCTACGTCCAATGCACATAAAGCAAAGGGGTGGTCGTCCAACAAATATTGGGACATCATTTTCCAGAAATCATTTGGATGCGGAAGAATATCACTGGGTAAAAAGGATCGAATAAGCTCCAGTTGCTGCTTCATTTTTTCCATGGTCACCCCATAGTAAGGAGTTTCCGTAGCTTCCCCAAAACCACTTTTCCCATGCCAGCTTAATTCTACAATCAGGGTAGGTTGTACATCCCTCGATTCATGCGTAATCGTGAAAGTATGTTTCAAAGGCAAGTCGAAAGTATGTACATGCAATTCCATAGCTACAAAGGGAAATAGATTAATTCATCACTGGGATCGTTTGCTTTTTGCCAAGCCAAAGCATTGGCATGCTGCCAATGCACCAAATCTCCAGAACCATTATGTTTCAATACCACAGCTTCACCCTCCGTGGTCCACTGAATCGGAATCCAATGATCTAAATTGGCCAATGGAGGCTGTAAACCTTTTATTTTAACTTGAGGGAATGGAGTAGTTTGATCTTGTATCCAAGATAAAAAATAAATAGAAAAACACACCAAGGTTGAGATAGGATTTCCTGGAAATGCAAAAATCACTTTTCCATCTTCTCTACTTCCTACCCAAAGCGGCTTACCTGGTTTTTGAGCAATTTTATGAAATTTAGCTTCAAACCCCAATTCCTTTAAAATACCGGGTATATAATCTTTTTTACCTGCCGAAACTCCTCCAGAAAGTAAAATGATATCATTTTTTGTTAGGCTGGCTAGCAAAGAATTTTTAATCAGATTGGGGTCATCTGGTAAATGATGATGTTCCGATGCTATTCCCAAATTTTGTAAGGACGATTGCATCATGATGGAATTAGAACATCTAATCTGATGTTCTAAGGGTTTTGATTCAATAGGAACTAACTCATCACCTGTTGAAAAAACACTAATTTCTCCTAGGCTTTCTATCCACAAATGGGAATATCCGACACTTGCCGCAATGGCAATGTGATTGGCTTTTAACCGAGTTCCTTTTTTTAAAATGACTTGCCCTTGCTGAATATCACTTCCTTGCTGATGAATGAAACTGCCTTTTTCGATGGTTTCATGTTGACAGGAAACCCATTTTTGACCCTCTTTTTCAAAGAATGTTAAATCCTCTACTTTAATGACTGCCACACAGTTTTGAGGTAACGGGGAACCTGTCATAATTTCCCAGGCACCATCTGCATGCATCAGACTTTTTTGTGGTTCACCTGCATAGGCCGTGCCTTCCAATACCCATTCCCTTCGGTTTATATTTCCCAGGGCAATACCATCCATCATGACGCGGTCAAAAGGAGGGAAGTCGCGATCTGCCAATAAATCTTCCATTAAAATACCTCCCAAGCATTGAATTAATGGGCGGTGATTTTTTTGGCGAGGGATTGGTATTTCTTTGAGTATTTGAAAGGCTTCTTGTGGCTTAATCATATCTTTTCTTGTGGCTTAATCTATAAATTTCTAAAAAAATCGCTGAAATGACTCAATAGATGTATTTTTGTTTTCAATTAGCATCATTATGGCAGCAGAATTTTCACATTTGGACTCGCAAAATCAACCTGGTATGGTGGATGTTGGAGCTAAAATAAGTACTACTAGAGAAGCCAAAGCTCAATCCATCGTGTATTTAGGGGCTGAAATCATTCAGCATTTCGAAGCGGCTGGTTGGCAAAATAAAAAAGGAAGTATTCTACAAACGGCCATCATTGCAGGTACTATGGCGGCCAAAAAAACGGGTGATTTAATTCCTCTTTGTCATCCGCTAGGACTTGATGCTTGTAGCTTTGAGATGGATGTTCAATCAGAAGAAATCATCATAACATGTACTTGTCGATTGCATGCCAAAACAGGAGTTGAAATGGAAGCCATGGTAGGAGCTAGTGTGGCTGCATTAACCATTTATGATATGTGTAAATCGGTCTCAAAGGGGCTCGTGATACGTGAAACTAAATTATTGTCGAAGTCTGGCGGCAAATCAGATTTTCAAGCTTAATATGTCATCTCATCACATCATTCGAGATAAGCAAGAACCTGCTTTAATCATAGCCAATGGAGAGGCATGTTCCATAGAAATACTTGAGCAATTACTCGAGTGGTCTCCTACGGTGATTGTCTTGGACGGAGCCTTGGAGCGGGTGATTGAACTGGGTATAAAAGTGGATGTTTGGTTGGGTGATTTTGATCGCTCATTCGCTTCAGGGAAAAATTATGATGATTACCCTTTGAAAAAAATCCATACCCCAGACCAAAATAAAACGGATTTAGAAAAAGCTTTTGATTATTTATTGGAAGAGGGATACCCTGGTGTCAATGTAGTTTGGGCGACAGGAAAACGCATGGATCATACGCTTAATAATTTTCACTCAATGGCTAGTTATGGTCGAAAATTGAAAATTGTCATGATAGATGATTACTCAGTGAGCTATTTGTTACCACCCGTATTTGAAAAGTGGTATCCAGCTGGTACTTCCATTTCCTTGATGCCCATGGCTGAAGCCAAACAAATCTCTAGTTCAGGATTATTGTATGAATTAGATGGCATGGATTTGTGCATCGGCCTTAGAACGGGCTCAAGTAATGTGACCAAAGCAGATGGAATGGTGAAAATAAGCTATGAGAGTGGTCAATTACTCTTGATGGAATGTCACGATTAATCTTCCTTTTTTGAATTTTTTTGCCTCATTTTTTCCTCAGCCGCATTTTGGGCAGCTTGATAAAATACCGGATTAACCTCCAATTCGGGCATGTAATTTTGCGCCACCCAATGTCCTGGATAATTGTGAGGATATTTATATTCTACCCCATAATTCATTTCCTTCATGAGTTTGGTTGGGGCATTTCTCAAGTGCAAGGGAACAGTTAGATTCCCCGTTTTTTCCACAAAGGCCAAAGCCTCATCGATTGCCAAATAAGCTGAATTACTTTTGGGCGAATTAGCTAAATAGATCACGGTTTGAGAAAGAATGATACGGGATTCAGGGTTACCTATGACCCGAATGGATTCAAAACAAGCTTGAGCCAATAATAGGGCATTCGGATTGGCTAATCCAATATCCTCTGAGGCTAGGATTAGCAGTCGCCTGCCAATGAATTCCAAAGATTCTCCCCCTTGGAGCATCCTGGCCAACCAATAGATAGCTGCATTGGCATCGGAGCCTCGAATCGACTTGATGAATGCAGAGATAATATCATAATGTTGCTCTCCGTCTTTGTCGTAAAGCGCTAAGTTTTTTTGTAACCTTTCCGTAACTAAGGCATTAGTAATGTTAAGTTCATTGGAATTAGCCGAGCTAACGAGTAATTCAAACAAATTATACAACTTTCTGCCATCCCCTCCAGAAAAATGATAGAGTGCATCTGTCTCTTCCAAGGTGATTTTTTTCCCCTTAAATAGTGGATCTATCTGGATGGCCTTTTCCAACATTTGGACCATGTGTGATTCCAAAAGAGGTTGAAGTACATATACTTGGCAACGGGAAAGTAAAGCGGATATAACTTCAAAAGAGGGATTTTCTGTGGTGGCCCCGATTAAAGTAACGATTCCTTTTTCTACAGCACCTAATAAAGAGTCTTGTTGGGATTTAGAAAAACGGTGAATCTCATCAATAAAAAGGATGGGCGAATTGGCCTCAAACATCCTATTTTTTTTCGCTAATTCTAAGGTTTCCCTGACCTCTTTCACTCCGGAAGAAACCGCCGATAGCGTGTATATGGTTCTTTTTAAAGCTGTTGCTAACAGAGTAGCTAGGGTAGTTTTTCCCACACCCGGAGGCCCCCAAAGGATACAGGAGGGTAAATGTCCTGCATCAATAGCTCTTCGAAGTGGACCTTGAGGTCCCATCAAATGTTCTTGTCCAATATAATCCTCCAACAAAGAAGGACGCATTCGTTCGGCGAGCGGTTGCATAGTCTTCGAAGTTACGCTTTTTCTATAAAATCGTGGATGACAATTAAGTCACTTCAGATAAATAATCTCAGAAAAGGATAAAAAATTCAATTAGAATTCTAATTTTGAAAGATAAATAAATCTAAATAATTATGAATTCATCGCGTAGATCATTTTTACAGAAAGGAGCTATTGCTTTAGGAGCAGCAGCCTTCACTTCATCGACATGGGAAGCTTTAGCCAATGCCAAAGCAAAGAAAATAGTAGGTGTTCAATTATACTCCATTCGGGAGGATATGAAAACAGACCCAATGGGTACTTTAACAAAATTGGCCGAAATGGGTTACAAATATGTTGAACATGCCAATTACGTCAACCGTAAGTTTTATGGTTGGTCTGCACAAGAATTTAGAAAGCGATTGGACGGTTTAGGATTAAAAATGCCGAGTGGTCATACTGTTATGGGTAAGCAACACTGGGATGAGTCGAAAAAGGAGTTTACGGATTTGTGGAAGTATACAGTAGAAGATGCGGCGGTTTGCGGCCAAGAGATTGTCATCAGCCCATCTTTGGATAAGTCGATACGTACCTCATCGAGTTTATTCAAAACCTACATGGATGTTTTCAATAAGTCGGGTGAGTTATGCCAAAAGTCAGGCATGCGTTTTGGATACCACAACCATGATTTTGAATTTTCTGAGAAATTGGATGGAGTGACTTTGTTTGATTTAATCATGGAGAATACCGATTCAAAATTGGTAGCCCAGCAGCTGGATATAGGTAATATGATCAATGGCGGTGGAGTTCCTGCTGACATTTTAAAGAAATATCCTGGTCGTTTCGTATCCATGCACGTGAAAGATGAGATAGCCGCTGCAGCTGGTCATGGAGAAAAATATGAAAGTACCATTTTGGGTACGGGAATTATTTCTGTTTTGGAGATGGTGAAATTAGGCGAAAAGAAAGGCGGAACGAAGCATTTCATCATTGAGCAGGAATCTTATCAGGGCAAAAAGCCGATTGATTGCGTAAGAGAAGATTTAGAAATTATGAAGAAGTGGGGATACGCATCCTAAAGTAAGAAACATTAAGCTAAGTGATTTTATCATGAAGCTTAGTGATGTTTTTTTGTAAATTGCATCAACTCAATAATCAAGGAAAGAGCCCAGCTCTTTCCTTTTGTTTGCTATAAAAACTCGTATATGAAATCATTATTTACTTTACCAGCCTTATTGCTGATGGGTCCATGGGCTCTAGCGCAAGCTTCTCTGAAGCCCAGTATTAACCAGAAAGCTCAAGTCATTGAATCTAAAACCATTGCTTGGAGAAGGGATTTTCATGAACATCCTGAACTGGGAAATAATGAGGTTCGTACAGCGGGTATTATTGCGGCACATTTAAAATCCTTGGGGATAGAGGTACTAGAAAAAGTAGCAAAAACAGGTGTGGTTGGGATACTCAAAGGAGGAAAACCTGGACCGGTAGTTGCCTTACGGGCAGATATGGATGGTTTACCTGTCACTGAGCGCGGAGACTTAGCATTTAAGTCGAAGGTTACCACAGAATATAATGGCCAAAAAACAGGCATCATGCATGCTTGTGGGCATGATAGTCATATGGCCATATTGATGTCAGTAGCAGAAATTTTAGCCTCGGAAAAGGCTAATTTAGCTGGAACGGTCAAATTTATTTTTCAACCGGCTGAAGAAGGAGTGTATGGAGCGAGAGGAGAGAAAATTGTTTCCGGAGCTGAATTGATGGTTCAAGAGGGTGTCTTAGAAAATCCTAAAGTAGATGCCATATTTGGATTACATATCATGGCAGAAGCAGCTGCAGGAACGATTCAGTATCGTCCAGGAGCCACGATGGCTGCTGTGGACGAGTTGGATATTCAAGTAAAAGGAAAGCAAGCACATGGAGCCTATCCTTGGCAAGGCATAGACCCCATTGTTATTTCTTCCCAGATTATTATGGGATTGCAGACGATAGTTAGTCGGAATGTCAATTTGCCGGAGGACCCGGCCATCGTCACGGTAGGAGCTATTCATAGTGGTATTCGGTATAACATTATACCAGAGAATGCTAGTATGATTGGAACCATTAGGACTTTTGGTACGGAACAAAGAAAATTAGTGCACCAGCGGATTAAGGATATTGCTACGAACATTGCCAAGAGTGGCGGTGCGGAGGTAGATGTGCATATTGGAACGGGATACCCAGCTACAATAAATGATGTAAACTTGGTGGATAAAATGCTTCCTTCACTCATCGCCTTGAATGGTCGTGATAAGGTCTTATTAAAACCTGCTCATACAGGGGCAGAAGATTTTAGTTTTTTTCAAGAAAAGGTACCTGGATTCTTTTTCTTTTTAGGAGGAAGACCTTTGGATAAACTAAATGTGCCCGTAGCAAGTCATCATACCCCTGATTTTCAAATAGATGAGTCAGGTTTTGAGCTTGGAGTAAAGGCTTTGAGCCATTTGGTGGTCGATTATTTTGACCAAGCCATGCCTGCCACTAAAAAGAGTAAGAAATAAAAAATAGGACTGTCCTTATAAAGACTAGGACGGTTTTAACTTGACAAGGTTTAATTTTACTGAAAAAAAGGAGATATGTCCCAAAATTATCAGCATGTATCCTACCTATGGGAGGATTCAAAAGCAGCATCTTTATCTGGAAACGAGGTAGATTTATTTATTTATAGGTCCAATATACTTGGGGCAGATTTAAGAATTACGAACTATGGAGGTGGTAATACCTCGGTTAAAATAAAAGATAAAGATCCTTTAACTGGACAAGAGACGGAGGTAATGTGGATTAAAGGTTCTGGTGGAGACATCGGTACTCTGAAAAAATCGGGATGTGCGGCCTTGTATTTAGATCGTTTATTGAGTTTAGAAAATGTATATCGTGGCTTAGAGCATGAAGATGAGATGGTGGAGTTATTCAACCATTGTATTTTTGACTTAGCTTCTAAGGCACCTTCTATTGATACTCCTTTGCATGGTTTCTTACCATTCAAACACATAGATCACTTACATCCCGATGCGGCAATTGCCATTGCAGCAGCTAAAGATGGTAAGAAAATTACGGAAGAATTATTTGGCGGACAGATTGGATGGGTTGGCTGGCAGCGTCCGGGATTTGATTTAGGTTTACAGTTGCGTGCTTGTTTACAAGAGGCAGCAGCCAAAGGCATTCAGCTTCGTGGAATTATGTTAGGATCCCACGGATTATTTACTTGGGCAGATACCTCATATGATTGTTATTTAAATACACTTGACGTTATTGAAAAGTGTGCTGAATACATTAAGCAAAATGAAGGAAAGACCAGACCTGTTTTTGGAGGGCCAAAAATTTCCTCTTTAGATACAGAAAAGCGTATTTCTCAAGCTAAGGCCATTGCGCCAGTATTGAGAGGCTTCTGCTCTTCTTATGTTCAAATGATTGGACATTTTTCGGATGATGAGCGCGTCCTTCAATTCATTAATTCCAATGATTTGGATGTACTAGCTCCTCTGGGAACATCTTGTCCAGATCACTTCTTGCGTACTAAAATTTCGCCATTGGTTTTGAATTTGAAACCAGATCAAGATTTATCTGATGTAGACGGAATTAAGGCACAAATTCAACCTTTGTTTGAAGCTTATCGTGCCATGTACGCAGAATACCATGCCACATGTGCTCGTCCGAATAGTCCAGCCATGCGTGACCCAAATCCAGTGGTTATTTTATACCCGGGCGTAGGTATGTTTACCTTTGCAAAAGATAAGCAAACTGCTCGTGTGGCCGCTGAATTCTACACCAATGCCATCAATGTGATGCGTGGAGCGGAGGCTATTTCTAAGTATACCTCTTTACCGCGTCAAGAGGCATTTGATATTGAGTATTGGTTATTGGAAGAAGCTAAATTGCAGCGTATGCCAAAACCTAAGAGCATGTCTGGCCGAGTGGCTTTTGTGACAGGTTCAGCAGGTGGAATTGGTAAGGCTATAGCTAAGAAAATGGCTCAAGAAGGAGCATGCGTGGTTATTAACGACGTTAATGCTGAGCGCATGGAAGAGGCAAAGAAAGAATTCACTTCTTTATTTGGTAAAGATTCTGTATCGACTGTCCTGGCAGATGTTACTAGTCAAGAATCCATTGAAAAAGCCTTCGGGGAAGCTTGTTTAGCTTTTGGTGGGGTTGATGTGATTGTCAATAATGCAGGTATCAGTATCTCAAAAGGAATTTTAGAGCATACTCAACAAGATTGGGATCGCTTATTTGATATTTTAGTGAAAGGGCAGTTCTTGGTAAGCCAAGCAGCTGTAGCCATCATGCGTAAGCAAAATTTAGGAGGGGATATTGTTAATATTGTTTCTAAAAATGCATTTGTTGCTGGACCAAATAACGCTGGTTATGGTTCGGCAAAAGCGGCTCAGGCTCATATGACTCGCTTATTGGCAGCGGAATTGGGGCCAGATCGTATTCGTGTGAATACCGTTAATCCAGATGCTGTTATTGCGGATTCTAATATTTGGGCCGGAGGTTGGGCAGAAGGACGTGCCAAGGCTTATGGAATTAAGGTAGAAGAATTACCTGCTTTCTATGCGAAGCGTACGTTATTAAATCAATCTATTTTGCCAGAAGATATTGCCAATGCTTGTTACGCATTTGTTGGCGGATTGTTGCATAAATCTACCGGAAATGCATTGAATGTTGATGGAGGTGTAGCTGCAGGATTTTTACGTTAAATCGGAAAGAATTAGATGTTTGTTGGAGAAAAATTACATGACCACAATGCGCTTCGTTTAGCTGCGCACGAAAGAAGATATACATTTATTAAATCAGAGGTAGCTATTCCATCTGATTTGATATCCAAATTGAAAGATTTTCAGATCGCGATTCCATCTTGGGCCTTAGGCACAGGTGGGACGCGATTTGGTCGTTTTTCAGGGGGTGGTGAACCTCGTAATCTCGAAGAAAAAATTGCTGATGTAGGTTTGCTGCATGCTTTAAACCAAAGCTCAGGCGCTATTTCCTTGCATATTCCATGGGATAGTACCACGAATCCTGCGGCTGTTAAAGCTTTAGCGGCCCAACATGGTTTGGCATTTGATGCAGTTAACTCCAATACTTTTCAAGATCAAGCTAATCAAGCCTTAAGTTATAAATATGGCTCCTTGCAACATGTAGATGCAGCGGTAAGAAAACAGGCTGTTCAGCATAATATTGAGGTGATCCAACAAGGTATTGAATTAGGATCAAAATCTTTGACCGTGTGGTTATCTGATGGTTCTTGCTTTCCAGGACAGTTGAACTTTAGAAAAGCATACGAACGTACCGTCGATAGTTTAAAAGAAATTTATGCCGCATTACCAAGTGATTGGAAGTTGTTTTTAGAATACAAAGCCTATGAGCCTAATTTCTATTCTACTACCGTGGGAGATTGGGGACAATCCTATTCCATGGTGAATAAATTGGGTGAAAAAGCATTTACCTTAGTGGATTTGGGCCATCATTTACCCAATGCCAACATTGAGCAAATAGTTGCTTTACTGTTGATGGAAGGTAAATTGGGTGGTTTTCACTTCAATGATTCTAAATATGGAGATGATGATTTGACCGCAGGCTCTATCAAGCCTTACCAATTGTTCTTGATTTTCAATGAATTAGTGGATGGAATGGATGCCAAAGGTATGAATCATGCCAAAGATTTAGGATGGATGATTGACGCATCGCATAACGTTAAAGATCCTTTGGAGGATTTACTTCAATCGGTGGAAGCCATTCAAATGGCCTATGCACAAGCATTATTGGTAGATCGTTCTGCATTAGAAAAAGCTAGAAATGAAAACGATGTGGTGGCATGCCAGGAAATCTTGCAAACAGCTTTCCGTACGGATGTACGAGCCTTAGTAGCACAAGCTCGATTAGAATTAGGAGGGGCCTTAGATCCTTTGGCTTTATTCCGTGAATTAGGTATTAGAAATCAATTGATACAAAAAAGAGGCGCAAAAACCCAAGCTACGGGATTATAAGATGTCAGTGCTGGAGAAACTTCCCGTTATTGCAATTTTCGATATTGGCAAAACCAATAAGAAGCTATTTCTTTGGGATAAAAACTACCAAATAGTCTTTGAGAAAAGTCAAAATTTTCTAGAAATTCCCGATGAAGATGGTTTCATGGGGGAGGATTTAGCCGCGGTTCAATCCTGGGTATTATCCTCATTTGCTGAAGTTCAGCAAGATTCTCGCTTTGAAATTTTAGCTTTGAATTTTTCTGGATACGGAGCTTCTGTGGTTTTTGTAGATGATCAAGGCAATTCAGTATTGCCATTATATAATTATTTAAAGCCATTTCCCGCAGAGTTAGCGAATCAATTCTATGCTAAATACGGAGGAGAGTCAGAAGTAGCCCGGGCTACGGCTTCGCCCATTTTAGGTAGTTTAAATTCCGGAATGATGGCCTATTGGATGGCTAAGGCTGCCAAAAATCAACATAAAGGAATTCGTTGGGTATTGCATTGGCCCAATTATTTATCCAGTTTATTTACTCATCAATTTTACACGGAATTGACCTCAGTGGGTTGCCATACCCATTTGTGGGATTTTGACCATCAGCGCTACCATACCTGGGTAGAACAAGAAGGTTTGGTGGATATGTTACCACCCACTGTTTTAGCCAATCAGACTTTTCCAATGAGTTCATCCAATCTGCCAGTCGGGGTAGGATTGCATGATTCTTCATCGGCATTGATTCCTTATTTGAAACAATTTAAAGAACCATTTTTATTACTTTCAACGGGTACTTGGTGTATTTCCATGCATCCTTTCAATGCCCAACCATTGACGCCTGTCGAGCTTAAAAATGATGTCTTATCATTTTTACAATATAATGGAAAGCCGGTAAAAGCTGCACGCCTATTTGCTGGCAATGAGCATGAAATTCAATTGAAAAGATTGCAAGCTCATTTTGGAGTAGATAAAAAGGCCCATTTACAGATTCCATATTCGACGCATTTGAATGCTCGATTGAAGTCTCAAATACAAAACAATATGCCTTCCTTGCAGGAAGCCAATGCTGCTTTTTTAGCTAATTCTGGATTCGATGGGCGTGATTTGTCAAGTTTTGAAAATTTTGAACAAGCATACCAGCAGTTTATGGTAGATTTGGTAGTTCAACAAATCTATTCTTTACGATTGTTATTGGACTCTTCCCCAGTAGACCGTATATTGGTAGACGGTGGATTTAGTAAAAATGAAATTTATATGCAGCTTTTGGCCTTTGCCTTTCCTAATGTTGCCATTTATGGAGCTGAAGTAGCTCAGGCGAGTTCATTAGGGGCAGCCTTAGCGATACATTCGTCGTGGAATGATCAAGAAATACCCATTAATTTGGTAAGCCTAAAAAGATATGAAGCATGCGAGTAGCCTTATTTGTTCCCTGTTACATTGATCAATTCTATCCACAAGTTGCTATTGCTAGCTTAGAATTATTGGAGAAATTAGGTTGTGAGGTTGTTGTTCCTGTGAATCAAACTTGCTGCGGACAACCCATGGCTAATTCAGGTTTCGCAAATATTACGGGAGGTTGTGATACCAATTTCTCTGATAATTTTTCCGGATTTGATTACATCGTAGGGCCTTCTGGCTCCTGTGTATTGCATTTGAAGGAGCACCATCCAGATCCAAAAATTAGATCTAGTGTATATGAGATTTGTGAATTTTTGGTGGATGTCTTGCAAGTAAAATCTTTGCCTGCTTATTTTCCTCATAAAGTCGGTTTACATCAAAGTTGCCATGGACAAAGAGGTTTAGGTATTTCTTCCATGACAGAATTAAATGAGAAGCCATTTTCTAAATTGACCTATTTATTAGATTTGGTAAAAGGTTGTGAGTGGAAATATCCGGAGCGCCAGGATGAATGCTGTGGTTTTGGAGGCACATTTTGTGTGACAGAGGAAGCAGTTTCTGTTAAAATGGGGCAAGATAGAATACAAGAGCATCAAGCAAATGAGGTGGAATACATTGTAGGAGCTGATACTTCTTGTTTAATGCACATGGAAGGAATTTTGAAACGTTCCGGATCGAAAGTTGGAGTAAAACACATCGTAGAAATATTGAATGCACATGCTTAGTCACGCGGAAGCTTCTGAGAAATTCATTGCCAATCAGGAAAGAACCGATTGGCATGACGATACCTTGTGGTTTGTGAGATCCAAACGGGATAAGGCAAGTAAATTGCTTCCTGAATGGGAAGCCTTAAGGGAACAAGCTTCCCAGATTAAAGAGCACTTGCTTAGTCATTTGCCTCAATATTTATTGGAGTTTGAAGCCAATGCCCAGGCGAACGGCATTCAGGTTCATTGGGCCAAAGATGCTCATGAACATAATGAAATCGTGTATTCCATCATTCAAAAACATGGAGATAAAGCTTTAGTCAAAAGCAAATCGATGTTGACGGAAGAATGCCATTTAAATGACTTTCTAGAAAAAAAGGGAATAGATGTAGTGGATACTGATTTAGGAGAAAGGATTGTTCAGTTTAGAAATGAGGTTCCTAGTCATATCGTTTTACCCGCCATTCACTTGAAAAAGGAGGATGTTGGAGAAACATTTCATCAGCATTTAGGGACACCCAAAGGAAATAAAGATCCTCAGTTCTTAACGGAAGCGGCTAGAATTCACCTCAGAGAAAAGTTCTTGGGAGCTAAGGTCGCTATAACCGGTGTGAATTTTGCGGTAGCTGAAACAGGTGAATTTGTGGTTTGTACCAATGAGGGTAATGCCGACATGGGCGCACATTTATCTGATGTACATATTGCCTGTATGGGAATTGAAAAAATTATTCCCAAAAGACAAGATTTGGGTGTTTTTCTTCGATTATTGGCACGCAGCGCCACGGGGCAATTGATTACTACGTATTCTAGTCATTTTGCCAAACCCCGGGAAGGACAAGAAATGCACATTGTTTTGGTGGATAATGGACGCTCAAGACAATTGGCTCGTGATGAATTTAGGAATTCCTTGAAGTGTATTCGTTGCGCAGCCTGTTTTAATACCTGTCCTGTCTATCGCCGTAGTGGTGGACATAGTTATCATCAGCCAGTTGCTGGGCCAATCGGTTCAATTTTAGCACCTAATTTTGATAAAAAGTCGAATGCAGACTTACCTTTTGCTAGTACATTGTGTGGTAGCTGTTCCAATGTTTGTCCGGTTAAAATTAATATCCATGAGCAATTATGGTTTTGGCGACAGGATTTAATGAAAGAAGGATTGGCACCTGCAGGAAAAGTTATTGGAATGAAATTGATGGCTTGGTTGATGTCAAGTCCTGCCGTTTTTAGAATGGCTGGGGGAATAGGCAGAAAGGTAATGAGTTGGTTCCCTTTTATGGTGAATAATGGTTTGAATCCTTGGTATAAACAAAGAGAAATGCCAGCTCCACCAAAACAAAGTTTTCAGGAATGGTATAAATCGAATCGATCATGAGCAGTCGGGAAGAAATATTAAAGGCATTACAAGAAGTGCAAGTACCTACCAAAGACTATCCTGGGGCTTTTAGTGCTCAGGTGCATGGAGAGGATACTCTAGCAGATTTTTTGCATTCCATGCAGGTAGTTAGTACCAGCGTAATTCAGGTTGCCAAAGCTGAGGATGCCAGTGTAAAACTAGATGAATATTTCCCCAACATGCAACGTGTCCGTTTACATCCATTAGCTGATGGTTTAAGTTTGGCTGAAATAGACGTCTTGGAAATTGACGGCGATTTTGGCGTGGCAGAAAATGGGGCCATTTGGCTCGATGATTCTATTTTACCTCACCGAGTGGCACCTTTTATTTGTCAGCATTTAGTGATTTATCTTTCTAAAAATAATCTTTTACCTACCCTACAAGAAGCCTATATCAGATTAGGTGATAAGCAAACAGGCTTTGGCGTCTTTTTATCTGGACCATCCAAAACAGCAGATATCGAACAATCCTTGGTGATTGGCGCCCATGGAGCAAGAAGTTTGGTAGTGGTGTTGACCGAATGCTAAACGCTGTCAAGGTTCCGAACCTTGCCAGCGTTGCGTGAAGAAGGAAAATCGAAGTAAAGATCCTTCGGTCAACGATTTTTTTTCCGCATTATTTCATCTATTTATTGATAATCCTTTCAATTGAGGATTATTTTAAATCATATTTTTTCATGATTTCTAATTTTTTGGCATTTGCATTTGGTGCAGCCATTAGGCCGAATTTTTCTTGTAATGCTCTTATTTGCTTGCCTTTTGCCTCTGAGCCATTGGGATATCCATTTTCTGCAGTCAGTTGATGGAATACAATTTCCAGATATTCCTCAAATGGTTGATTAAAATACATATCATAGAACAATAATGGTTTGTCACTGGCATTCCAAAAGGTGTGTTCAATCATTCGTGGTCTTAAATGCCAGCCTCCAGCCTTTATTTGAACTATTTCATCTCCTACAATTACACTTGCTGTTCCATCAATAACATACATTAACTCATCTAATTCTTTGTGTATATGGGGCGCAGGCCCCATTGTTTTGGGAGCCACAGCACACTCTACATTAGAATATGTTCCGTTAGTCATGGAAGACTTAACTCTAACTCTAATATCCATGGAACCTTTATGATCTAAGGGTGGTAATGGATTCAAAAGAAATGGTTTTAATGGGTCTGTGTAACTTGGATTGTGGTCCGAAGATGACCTTGGGATACCAGTTAATGCAGTCAGTATGCCTGATTGAAGGAGGAATTCTTGTCTATTCATGAGATATAAATTATAGAACGTATTTTTCAAATGTAGACAATTTTAGCATTTTTTAATTGATGCTATAAAGTATTTATTATCAAGTGATTAGCTAATTGTTGACCGAATGCTAAACGCTGTCAAGGTTCCGAACCTTGCCAGCGTTGTATGAAGAAGGAAAATCGATCCTTCGGTCAACGATTTTTTTTCCGCATTATTTCATCTATTTATTGATATTGTGCTTGCCATGATTATTGGTTAGGCTAGGCTTTCCATTTTCTTCTTGATAAATTTTCAAAATTCTTATTTCAGTCAAGGAAAAGTAAAATTTCTTCCTCAGGATAAATCCATGATAGTAAAGTCCAAGAAAAAGCTTTTTTTTTTCTATCTTGTCCCAATAAGCTTATTTATCATATGAAAGTCTCTCGGAGAAAATTTATTGGGCAATCCGCATTAGGATTTGCTGCTTTTAGTATTGTTCCACGTCATGTTTTGGGTAAGGGTTATTTAGCCCCAAGCGATCAATTGACCAAGGCCATTGTTGGTACAGGAGGAATGGGTCGTGGGCATATTCCTTATGCAGGCACTAGGGTAGTAGCTCTATGTGATGTGGATAAAAAGAATTTACAATTAGGTTTAAATGAGGTAGAGAAAGGAGTGAAGTCCTTTAGCGACTACCGTGAATTAATTCAATTGCCAGAAGTGGATATCGTCCATGTAGCAACACCTCCACATTGGCATGGTATTATTGCTGCCGATGCTGCCAAAGCCGGTAAAGACGTTTGGTGTGAGAAACCGATGACGCGTACCATAGGCGAAGGAAAAAGATTAACAGAAGCAGTTCAGCAACATGGAAGAATCTTCCGACTAAATACCTGGTTCCGTTTTGAGGGTAATTTTTATGGGATGAACACCACCATCAAGCCAATCAAGAAATTAGTTGATTCAGGTTTATTGGGTTGGCCTTTGAAAGTGACTATTTCTAGGCATACAGGTTTTGATTGGAAATTTTATTGGGTTGGGAAAACTGGTTTAACCCAACAGCCAGTTCCAGCAGAATTGGATTACGATATGTGGTTAGGGCCAGCTCCTTACAAACCATATAATGTTCATCGTACCCACCAGACTTTCCGTGGATATTGGGATTATGATGGAGGTGCATTAGGCGATATGGGACAGCATTATATTGACCCTGTGCAATATTTATTAGGAAAAGATGATACGAGTCCGATTTATGTCGAAGTAGATGCTCCTGTTCAGGATGCTGATGCTGTGGGCACTTTCCGCCGTATTACCTATACTTTCGCTGATGGTTGTCAAATCGTATTAGATGGTGAAGGTAGAGATGAGAATGTGGCTTATATTGAAGGCCCAAAAGGAAAGGTATTCCGTGGTTTTAAGACGGATATTCCTGATTTGGAACGTAAGTTGGCAGAATTCCCTGAGCCTCCTGCTCAGCAAACAGATTTTGTTGATGCCGTGAAAGGAAGAAAAACCTTTGCTTTAAATGATCAAAATGGTCACCGTTCTTGTACCATCGTCAATATGGGTTTAATCGCGATGAGATTAAACAGAAACTTGAAATTCGATCCAGTAAAACAAGAGTTTGTTGGAGATGAAGAGGCCAATCGTTTGATTGATCAACCAATGCGTGCACCATTTACTATGTAATCAAAATGAAAAAATATACTACTTCAATACTTAATTTATTGCTGATTGGTGCACTGGCTCAGGTACCCATGTTAGCGCAAAAACAGCCCACGGCCATTTCCGTAAAGACGGGAGGCAATGAAGCGGATCGTGCGGCTCGAGTACAAGCGAATTTGAAAATTGTTCAAGAATCAACGGATGTAAATACACAGGCTATTGCCATGTTAGCCTTACAACCTATTGCTCGTGCTGAATCCATTCCTGTCATTATTCCATTCTTGCAAAAGAATCATTTGGCTGGACCCGCTGCCCGTTTATTAGTTAAACTGGCACCATTTGGTCAAGATCAAGTGGGCAAAGCACTGATTGCCGCCCTCCAGCAAGGTAATGCGGCTTATCAAAAAGACATGATTCAGGCTTTGACCGATATCAATTATAAAGCTGCAGGATCAGCCATCGAAGCCTTATGGCCCTCGACAGATCAACGTACTAATCAATTGATTTTAAAGGCGATATCGACCCTAGGCTCAGCCAATGCTGCTAAAATTTTAAAAGAGCAAGCGACCAAGGCTAATGGAGCTTATGAGCCAACTCAAGCATTAGAAGCCTATTTGTCTTTTGTTAAAGCTTCCAAAGATGCTAGTGCATTGAGTCAGTTAAATGTAATTTCTTGGCCTGCAGGCTCTCAAATTAAAGTGAGTGAGGTTTTATTGTCGAAATCCAAGGCACCCGTTCCTTATTTATTAGGAGCATTTGCCAAAGCAAACAATAATGAGCTAGAGGCTTATTTGGTTAAGCATTTGATTAAGCATGCCAAAACTAGTGATGCTGGAATTATAGCCGCTGCCTTTGGAAAGTTTTCCGATGCCAAGAAAACTTCTTTTGTACAAGCAGCAGGAAATGCTAAAGTTGCATGGGCATTAACTCAAATTTCAACCGCTGAAGCATCTAAAAATGCTTCTCTTCGTACAGCAGCATCCATTGCTCGATTGAAAATCCAAGGCAATGCAGGTTTAGCTAAAGTTTGGGCTACCGCTGCTGCAACAGAAGTAGATGGAATTGCCGTAGGAGAGGTGGCTAGCAATTTAGCAGCCAATAGCTTTTTTGAAAAAATGCTGGGTTCTTATGCTACACTCAGTGCATCTCAACAAACCATGTTGATTATTTATGCGTCTTACCGTCAATGGCCGGCCATAAAATCACATGTTTGGAATGCAGTTCAGTCAAATGAGGCTACCCGCGCTGCAGCTTATCAAGTATTATACCGATGGGTAAGTGCAGCAGATTTTGATATTATTGCTCAAAAACTTTCGAGTGCTAGTAATGAAAGCGAGGTAAAGCATTTGCAAAATTGCATTACTCAAATTCAAAAGTTAGATCCAAGCGTGGCTACGAAAGTAAATTCTTATGCCCTGAAAGCTAAAAATCAATTGAACTGGGTACCTTTTGTTTCAGAAGCAGAATCATTAGTTTGGTTAGGCGACTTGGTCAAAAAAACCAAGAATTTGGAAGCAATCAAGGCATACGTGAAAAGTAATGGTAAAGCCACGCAGAATGTAACTCAACAAATTTTACGTTATCGTAAGGTGTTGGATTTGACTCAAGATATGGACACGCGTGCTTTGGTGTTTAGAGGTTTGGGTCGTTGCCCAAGTTTATCTGCCATGAGAACCTTGCAAATAGGTTTACAAGAAGCCAATGCCCGTTCAGTCGCTGCCGATGGTTTAGCCACTTTATTTGTTGGGAATCCAGCATTACAAGGTCAAATGACAAAGGCTTGGGTCTTGGAAGCTATGCCTTTCATCTCTTCAGCTGAATTACGAGCTTCTACTCAAAAGGCCATAGATGCCTTAGGAAATAAAGTTGGTTTCTATTCTATGTTCAATGGTAAAGATTTATCTGGCTGGAAAGGATTAGTTGAAAATCCAGTTAAGCGCCGTGCTATGTCAGCTGATAGTTTAGCGATTAAGCAGGTGAAAGCCGATGAAAATATGCGCAAAGGATGGTATGCCAAAGATGATGAATTGCATTTCACAGGTCATGGAGATAACCTATGTTCGGTAAAAGATTACCAAGATTTTGAAATGTATGTAGATTGGAAAATCGAAAAAGCAGGTGATGCGGGTATTTATTTACGTGGAGCCCCTCAGGTTCAAATTTGGGATATTTCTCTTTTAAAAGTAGGAGCCAATGTAGGTTCAGGAGGATTGTATAACAATCAAATCAATGCGAAAAATCCATTAATGGTGGCCGATAACCCAGTGGAAGAATGGAATACATTCTACATCAAAATGGTGGGTGAGCGTGTAACTGTTTACTTAAACGGTGAACTGGTAGTGGATAATACTATTTTAGAAAACTATTGGGATCGTAAAATCCCGATTTTTGTGAAGGATGCGATTGAATTACAGGCTCATGGTAATCACATTGTTTACCGTAATATCTATGTCAAAGAATTAGAGCCTCAACCTTTACAAACTCTTTCTGAAGAGGAAAAAGCACAAGGTTTTGAGCTTTTGTTTGATGGTTCCTCTTTGTTTAAGTGGACAGGAAACACCACGGATTACGTACCAGAAAATGGCAATTTGGTGATCTATCCAAAGCGTGGCGGTAAAGGTAATTTGTTCACCAAAAATGAATATGCCAATTTCCATTTTAAATTTGAATTCCAATTAACTCCTGGAGCAAACAATGGTTTGGGGATTCGTGCCCCATTGACAGGAGATGCTGCCTATGTGGGTATGGAATTACAAATTTTGGATAATACTGCTCCTGTATATGCCAACTTACAGCCATATCAATATCATGGTTCAGTGTATGGCATTATCCCAGCCAAAAAAGGATTCTTAAAACCGGTAGGCGAGTGGAATCAACAAGAAGTAATTGCCGAGGGAAATCACATTAAGGTAATTTTAAATGGAGAGGTAATTTTAGATGGGGATATTGCTGAGGCAACCAAAGGTGGAACCCCAGATCATAAAGAACATCCAGGATTATTTAATCCCAAAGGGCATATTGGCTTTTTAGGTCATGGAAATGAACTGAAATTCCGAAACATTCGAGTGAAAGAGCTTGTTCCAGTAGAAACAAAATCTAAAAAACGTAAATAATATTTCGTTTATCTTTTTAAACCAATTAACAATGGAGTCGATCGAATTACAGATTAATCGTAAAAAGGTGAAAGTGGAGGTAGATCCCAATACACCTTTGCTATGGGTTCTGAGAGATCATTTATCTCTAGTAGGGACCAAGTATGGTTGTGGTATAGCTCAATGTGGCGCTTGCACCGTATGGATTGATGGAGAACCTATGCGTTCTTGCGTGTTGCCTGTTTCTGCCGTTGGGAAATCAGCGGTTACGACCATTGAAGGTTTAAATGAAAAGGCAGAACACCCTGTTCAAGTTGCCTGGGATGAATTAGATGTTCCTCAATGTGGATATTGCCAAGCAGGTCAAATTATGACTGCAGCTGCCCTTTTGAAGAAAAATCCAAAACCTAGCCATGACGATATCGTGGCTGGAATGTCTGGGAATATTTGTCGCTGCGGTACCTACCACCGCATTCATAATGCAGTGAAACGCGCTGCTGAAATTGCTTCTACGTCCACTTCAACCAAAAAGAAATAAAGATGAAAACGACAAGAAGATCATTTATTCAAAAAACGGCTTTATTAAGTGGCGTTTTTTCTTTAGGATTTGACTGGTTTGAATCCAAGGCAAATACAGGGGTCATTCAACAAATGAATCCGGTATTAGATGCCAATCGCTTTAATGCTTTTCTTTCCATCGAAAACACAGGAAAAATTATTTTGTATTCCCCAAACCCAGAGATTGGACAAGGAATCAAAACGGCATTTCCTATCGTGGTGGCAGAAGAACTTGATGTGGATTGGAAGCAAGTGGAAGTGCGTCAAGCAAATTTAGATACTCAATTATTTGAGCGTCAGTTGACTGGAGGAAGTGGGGCTTTGAAGCATTCCTGGGAGCGTTTGCGCAAAGCAGGAGCCACAGCCAGACACATGTTAATTCAAGCTGCAGCTCAGCAATGGGGTGTGGAGGCTAGTACTTGTAAAACCTCCAAAGGATTTGTAATAGGACCCAATAAAGGTCAAAAATTGGCCTATGGAGCATTGGTTGATGCTGCATCTAAATTAGCGGTTCCAGCCGAGGTTAGTTATAAAAGCCGTGCGGATTACCAAATTATTGGAAGCTTTGTCAAAGGTGTCGATAATTACAAAGTCGTGACAGGTAAACCACAATATGGGTTAGACACACAGAAATCGGGGATGGTGGTCGCGCAAATCGTACGCCCTCCAGCTTTTGGTTCTACGCTGGTTTCTTTTGATGCCGCAGAAGTTAAAAAGATGCCAGGAATCATTGATGTGGTTTCTTTCAAAAATAAAGTGGCTGTAGTAGGTAAATCTACTTGGGAGGTCATGCAAGCCAGAAAAAAATTGGCCTGCACCTATTCAGATACGAGTAATTTAGAGAGTGACAGTACGCATAAAAAGTGGTTTGATGAAGGTATGAAGACCGACAAAGCCAAGGTTGAGCGGAAGGACGGTGATTTTCATGCAGCCATAGCTAAAGCAGCTAAAGTAATTGAAGCTACCTATGAATGTCCATTCTTGTCACATACACCTATGGAGCCTATGAACTTCTTTGCGGATGTTCGCCCGGGTTCTGTTTTATTGGCTGGACCCACTCAAGTTCCTCAATCTGCGCAGAAAGCTGTAGCAACACTTTTGGGTGTACCGGAAAATACTGTTCAGGTAGAATTGACTAAAATGGGAGGTGGTTTCGGTCGCCGATTAAATAATGATTATGCCTTAGAAGCTGCCGAGCTCTCAAGTATCATTAAAATGCCTGTTAAAGTCATGTGGACGCGCGAAGATGATATGACTGGAGGTATTTATCGTCCGGCAGTAAGATATCATTTCAAGGCGGGTTTAAATGAGAAAGGTGAAATGACGGCCTTCTACCTACGTGGAGTTGGTTTAAATGCGGGTAATAGTACTAGACAAGATAATTTCCCTGTGGGGGCCATTGACAATGTTCTAATTGAGTCATTCAATTATAATTCTGCCATAACCACGGGTCCTTGGCGTGCACCCATTACCAACTTTTTGGCATCAGCTGAGCAATCATTTTTAGACGAAGTAGCCTTAGCAGCTGGAAAAGATCCAATTCAAATGCGTTTAGAGTGGCTTCAAAAAGTGAAAACGAATCCAGTTGGAAAAATCACATACGAACCCGATCGTTTCATTGAAGTGATTAAGCAAGTAGCTGAAAAGGCTAAATGGGGTAAGAAAGGTCCGAATGTCCACCAAGGATTCAGTGTGTATTTCTCACATCTTTCCTATGTGGCACAAGTTGCAGAGGCCAAAATAGTGGATGGAGAAGCGAAGGTAACACACGTTACTGCCGTGACAGATTGTGGAGAAGTGATCAACCGTTCGGGAGCTGAAAACCAAGTGATTGGGGGAATCATAGATGGTTATGGTCATGCTATGTACAGCAAATTGAGTTTTGATAAGGGAGTTCCTCAGCAAAAGAACTTTGATACATATAAATTGATTCGGGGAAATGAAATTCCAACTGTGGAGGCTCATTTTGTGAATAATGGCATTGCACCTACTGGATTAGGTGAGCCAGCTTTACCTCCTACGGGTGGAGCGGTAGCCAATGCCTTGTTTGCAGCTACCAAGAAACGCTTGTATCGTCAACCTTTTGCAGGTCCCGACAATGCAAATCTCTAAGGCCAGTGGCCCCATTATTTGGTTAACAAATTTACGTGTCATTGCGACTCTAGCAGTGATTTTGATACACTCAGCAGCAAATTTGCTGCTGAGTTTTCATCGTGTTCCTGATGCTTTATGGTGGAATGCCAATGTCTACAATGGCTGCATGCGTTTTGCTGTGCCTATTTTCGTTATGTTAACAGGTGCTTTGGTGCTTGGGAAAGGAGAACCCTACGGGTCTTTTATCGCTAAGTCCTTTCAGAGAATAGTTGTTCCTTTCTTATTTTGGAATATCTTTTTCGTGTATTTCAATTGGGCGGTTCGGTTAAGAGGAAAAGCTTTTCATTCCTTGGAGGAATTAATTCGTTGGATAGGTCAACAATACTTTACCGGAGGTTCATATCACTTTTGGTATGTGTACATGGTCATTGGCTTGTATTTATTTATTCCTATTATCGGAACTTGGATTCGACAGGCTTCAGAACGTCAAATTCAATACTTTTTAGGAATATGGTTGCTGACCATAGTTTTCAATAACCCTCATTTTCCAATTTTAGAATCTCCTGTGCCTTTGCCTTATTTTACTGGCTACCTAGGTTATTTGGTATTGGGTTATTATTTGCGCCATAAAGACTTTGATCATCTAGTTCAAATACGTTTCTGGGCCATTGCCTTATTCGTTATTGGAACAGCTTGGACCTTGTTGGGCACTTATCAATTATCGCTGCGTGATGGGAAATTTTACGGATTGCTTTATGCCAATTTTTCACCTTCCGTAGTATTGTCTACTGCGGGATTATTCTTGTTGTGTAAGTATTTTCCCTTTGAGATTCGCAGGTTAGTTCCTTTGCGAGAATGGATTAGTTCGCATAGCTATGGAATATATTTGGTCCATATTTTGGTCTTATTCTATATCGCTAAAATTGGGATACATTATAAATTGGTACATCCTAGTATAGGAATTCCATTGACAGCCTTTAGTTGTTTGTTGATTTCGGGTACTATTGTTTGGCTATTGAGAAAGATTCCTGGGGGATCAAGGCTAGCTGGATAATCACATACGGAGAATTGCTCCATCTTGCATTTCTATGATGCGTTCTGTCCTAGAAGCGAACTCGTTGTCGTGGGTTACTATAAGCAAAGATTGACCGTAGACATCCGCTAATTCTTTAAAAATATCAAAAACTATTTCACTGTTTTTTTTGTCCAAATTCCCTGTTGGCTCATCACCCATGATGATTAATGGATCATTGATTAATGCTCTAGCAATAGCTACACGTTGCTTTTGACCGCCCGATAATTGGTTGGGCTTTTTTAAAGCTTCGTTTTCGATACCTAGAATTTTCAACTTTTGGTATGCTCTTTCTTTGATTTCCTTAGGAGAATATTTTCCCAATTTTTGCCCGGGTAGCATTATATTTTCCAATACGGAGAACTCATTGAGTAGGTAATGAAATTGGAAAACAAAGCCAATTTTTTCATTCCTTACTACGGCCAATTCCCCTTCATTTTTTCCTTGCATGGAAACCTCGTCGATGATGAGATTTCCCTCATAATCTGTGTCCATCGTGGAAAGGATGTACAAAAGGGTAGATTTTCCACATCCCGACTTACCAATAATCGAGGCAAATTCGCCCTTCATTAAAGTAAATGAAATGTCCTTTAGTACTGGTATGGTGACAGGATCATGAAAGCTTTTGCTTATTCCCTGGGCTTCTAAAATGATTTGGCTCATGCTACTTTCCTCTTATGATGATGACAGGGTCTATTTTACTCGCTTTCCTGGATGGAAAATAACCAGCTAGGTAGGTTGTGATGATAGCAAAAACAGTTCCAATCAAATAATACCTCGGGTTATAGTTTATCGGATAGGTTTTAACTGTCGGCAATGAACTGGTATTGAATGGAATCTGATCAATGATGGCAGATAGGCCAAAGCCTCCTAAAAGGCCTAGTATTCCACCAAATATGCCAATACTTAAGGCTATTAAGATGAAAATACGGTTGACATCTTTTCCTGAAAATCCGATGGCTTTCAAAATGGCGATGGAATCCATTTTTTCGTAAATCATCATATTTAGGATATTGTATATTCCAAAGCCTGCCACTATCAATAATGTAATCCCAACCGCGTAGGATATTAGGCTTCTGACTGAGCTACCTGTTTCAAATTGAGAATTGGCTGTTTGAATATCAATGGCCTGAATTTCATAAATGCGCTGGTATTCTTTGGCTACATCCGGCGCCATTAAAATATCATTTAACTTCACTTGTAAGTCGGTGATGTAATTATTGGATTCTCCCAATAGTTTTTGAGTGGTGGAGATGGAGGCATAGCTTTGAACATTATCCAAATCCTGTAAGCCAGATTGAAAAAATCCGACGACTTTCAGGGAAATTCTTTCTCCTTTGCTGGAGGTGATTTGGACTACATCCCCTATTTGAGCCAACATTTTTTCTGCAGCGCCTTTGCCTAAAATGATGCTGTTGGGTATGTTTTTGAGGTCCATGAAATTGCCTTCTGTGACATAATCATTGAAGAAAAAAAGTTTGTTTTCAGCCTCTGGATCTATTCCATTAATAACTCCAGTAATCTCAATGACCCCCACATTATAAAATACCTGAGCAGTTACTTTAGGAGCTATACCTAGTACCCGAGGATCCGTCTTTAAGTTTTTTATGATGGCGGCACTATTTTGTATTTCTAGCCTTTCGGATTTAGGCTTGATGGAACGAATGAAATTGTATTGATTGGTGTTTTTTGAATGTACATCAATGGGTTGTTGATCAGAAGCTTTGATTTCTTTGTATAATCTCACATGTGGGGTACGGTTCAAAATTAGGCCATCCAATAAATCATTTAGACCCGACATGAAACTTAAGAGCGTAATAAACATGGTGATACTAAAAGTAACCCCAATAGCCGCAACTAAAGTTTGCCTCCATCGTGCTAAAAGTAAAGAAATGGCAATATTTTGAATTAATTTAATGTTCATTTGCCAGGCTTTTTGATTTCATCCTGTGCGCTAAGGCCACCCAATATTTCCACCTTTTTAAAATCTTTTAATCCCGTTTTTACTAAAATGGTATCTCCTGAGGCTTTGATCACTAAGCTGTCTTTGATGAGGTAATTTCTTGGAATTAAAAGCGATTTTTCTTTTTTGAAAAGTATGATATTGGCTTCAAAGGTGACATTCGGAAATAAATTCGCTGGTTTTTGAGTGAATTGAGCTTCCACTAAAAAAGTCTTGCTCCTTTCATTCATGATGGGATAAATTTTACTGACCTTCGCCTCAAATACCTGTCCCTTGTAGGCATCTAATGTTAATAGGACTGGTAATCCCAATTTGACTTTGAATATATCCTCCTCATCCACTTGCATCTGCAAAACGAATTGAGAAGGGTTTCCTACTATGGCCAATGGAGTTTGAGGACTAACGATTTCTCCTTTGGATTTTAACACATCATATACGATGCCATTAACTTTACTTTTGACGGTAAAATCCTCACTCTGTTGTTTTGAAATGGATAAATTCTTTTTGGATTGATTGGCAGTAAACTGAATTTGACGCTTTAATTCTTTCAATTTTAAAATCGAGGACAAATAAGCTGCTTTGGAGTTTTCATACGCTAATTCCCTTTGTTCTAATTCTACTTGAGTGCCTATTTGTTGTTTCCACAAATTCCTTTGACGCACCAAAAGAGTAGAGTCTGTTCTCCATTTATTTTTGGCTAAATCTATAAATAATTCAGCATCATATATCTTGCTTTGATTATTCTTGGAATCAGCAAAATTGGCTGCTAAGGCAGCATTTTCTTGGTTCAATTGCTGAGTTACGTGAGAAATTGCAAGGATGGGATCTCCTATCTTGACGCTATCGCCTTCTTGTACAAATACTTGTTCAATAATTCCATTGACTGGGGCAAAGGCCTGGTATTGGTCCTGACTTTTTAATGTTCCCGAAGCGTAAACAGACTCGGAAATTGGTCCTTCACTGGGAAAAGTAGTTTCTTCATTTTTCTTACAAGCACTTATTGTAAGAAGGAATAGCGATAGATAAATCCATTTCATTCCACAATTTACTAAATAGTTACGGGCTAATTTATGAGAATCATCATAAAAAAAGAGCTTAGTGTTGGCTAAGCTCTTTTCAATGCGGTGTATTAAATGGTCTTCATATCGATAACAAATCGATACTTGACATCTGACTTAATGATTCGCTCATAAGCTTCGTTGATTTGATTCATCGGTATCAATTCGATGTCAGACAAGATGTTATGTTCTGCACAGTAATTCAACATTTCTTGAGTCTCAGCAATGCCACCAATGTTGGAGCCTATGATGCTTCTTCTTTTGGAAATCAAACTGGCAGCCGCAATTCGATGATCTTCTGGAGGAATGCCTACTATCAGCATTTTACCTTCTAATTTTAATAAGTTTAGGAAGGCATTCATGTTGTGGTGCGCTGCCACGGTATTCAATATAAAATCAAAAGAATTGTTAAGTTTTTTCATTTCTTCTTTGTCGGTTGACAAAACAAAATGATGAGCTCCTAATCTTTTGGCATCTGCTTTTTTGGAAGGGGAAGTACTTAACATGGTCACTTCTGCACCCATGGCTACGGCAAATTTTACGCCCATGTGTCCAAGGCCCCCTAAACCTAAAACGGCTATTTTATGTCCTTTTCCTACCCCAGCAAATTTAAGTGGAGAATAGGTCGTGATGCCGGCACATAATAATGGGGCCACTTGAGCTAAATGATCCGTAAATGGGATGTGCAAGGTGTATTTTTCATCGACCACGATGTTGGATGAGTAGCCACCAAATGTGGGCGTTTTACCATCTCTTTCAAACCCATTGTAGGTAGGAGTGAAGTTGTTGTCACAATATTGTTCTTGACCGCCTTGACATGAAGGACAGGTTCTACAGGAGTCTACGAATACACCAACTCCAGCCGTTTGACCTACTTTAAATTGAGTAACCTCAGCACCTACAGCCTTGACTATGCCTACAATTTCATGGCCAGGAACAATCGGGTATACCGATGGACCCCATTCGGAGCGAGCCATATGAATATCTGAATGACAAACACCGCAATATAAAATATCAATGGAAACATCATGAGCGCCTAATTCTCTACGTTCAATTTGCATGGGAGCAATGGCTGAATCTTTATTAACTGCGCCGTAACTTTTTACTGGGTTCATGGGAATATTGTTTTAAAGGGGTATTTAAATTTAATGATGGCTTTAGTTTGGTTTAGTTTTCTTCCTTGTGCTTCCTTAAGCTTGCTTTAGCTTGCTGTAGTTTGCTGTAGCTTGCAGTAGCTTTGTCAAATTTTAAAAATTTGACAAAGCTGTTGTCAAAGCTGTCAAACTGTCAAAGCTATTTTGCTTTTAAACTGATAATCACCTAAACTGTTATGATACTTGAATAAAAACTGATTTTATTACAAATCTAGGTTGAAATTCTCAATGTCTTAACCTGTTTTTAAATATTATCATCAACCTGATTATTTTATTTCACTACTGGAAATGCGACTATGCGCAAACGCGTAAATCCAAAGGGGATCAAGGTGATTTTTTCTGTTTTTTCTTCACTTGGTCCCAAGTAATCCCCATTTCGGGTAGTTACAGGTTGGTAGGCTACTCCCGCATTTGTTTTCCAATCCGGAAGTTTTTTGCCTTCTAAGGTGATTTCCATGGGTGCGCTGGCTTGATTCCAGAGAAAATCCTTCGGGAAGGGCTTTTTAATTAATGTGGCATGTTCTACTGGTTTTTCCACAAATTTCTTCAAGAGGGCAAAGTTCCAGTCACTTTTAGGTAGGATCTCATAATACTCACCTTCTTGTGGATGAACCTGCTTCTGAAATTCTTCTTGAATTTTAAGCGCAAAGATGAGTGGACCATACTCCACAGAACGGGAATTTTTACCCCAATTTTGTGTTCTGATTTTCATGGGAAATTGTAAGGTAACTTGGTCACCAGGGGTCCATTCTCTAGCTATTTTGGTTATTTTACCACCTTTTTCTCGCAAAACTTCTTTTCCATTTACCAGTAAAATGGCTTCTTCACACCAAGATGGAATTCGGAATTCCATAGGGAATGTAACTTTCTTTTCTGGTTGAATCAAAAATTGAATTTGGTCCTCAAAAGGATAATTGGTACGTTCCTCTATCTGAACTTTGATACCTTTGTTCACGGTAGTGCTTAGCTTATTGGGGCCGTAAATCAGAGCGGCAAAGCCTCCTTCCTTAGTTCTATACCAAAGGTGCGACATGTATTTAGGCCAAGCTTGGTGCATGTTGGCCGTGCAGCAAGTATAGCCACTATAGGGTCCGTACACATTATTCATACCTCTCCAAAAGGGCAAAGAAAAGCTGTAAACCCCTCTTTTAACTTCCACTTGATTAGCCATTCCAAAGTACTGTTTCCCATTAAAATCATCCGTTATTTGGGCAGGAAGGGCATTGAATGTCATACGTTCTAAGGCATCCATGTATTCGGTATCCCCAGTAATCGAGATGATTTGTTCCAAAGAAAACATGGTTTCGGTAGTAGCGCATAATTCTGTACCTTGAATGGGATCGTTGCCATGTAAATCTTCATCTCCTGAAAACATACCATGAGGAAGTCCATGCAAGGTCATTAAGTCACGAAAGCCTGTTTTAAGTGCTTGTAAATAATAGGGGTCTTTTTTGGCTTGAGAATAAATCGCAGGTAATTTGATTCCCATACCCACATTAACGGCATGACGGTCCATCCATCGCTGGTCGTTTTGCTGATAGGCCGCCTGAATGGCCCAATCTCTTTTTCCTAATAAATCTGTCCAATTGGTCGTTTGAGAATAAATCAAATCACCCAATTCCAAGAGAAAAGGAGCTTTGGTTTGTCGGTACAGCCAATAGACCACCATCAAATTATCTCCGCCTCTGGATTGTGCCCATTCGGTATATTTTACCAAAGGCGTATTTTTCAAATTCTTTATTTGAAATTGGAAATATTTGGTCATGAATGGAATCACCCTTGGATCTCCACTAACTTGATAATATTGTTGTAAAATTTTTAACATGACCATTCTTGGCCACCAATCGGCAGCTTGGTCACCTGTCTCAGCCATTTTGCCCGTTTCCTTTTCGTATTTGCTGTAGGGCCCAAAGAAACCAGAAGGCCTTTGGTGGGTTAAGGTCCAATGGACATAATTCAGCACTTTTTTGATGAGTACAGAGTCACCACTTAAGTAGGCCGCAGGTAGGGCGCCATCCAACCAATAGGGAGTTTCCTCCCAATCATCTCCTTTTCCTCCTAACCAGCCATTATCTGTTTTAATTTTTTTATGATTTTCATCCAAATGCCCAGTGGAATTTTTAACCATCAAATCTACTTGTTGCTTCAGCCATCCTGTTGGTCGTATGCTTCCCAATGGAATTTCTTCATAAGCTAATGGATTAAGCGCAGATTTTTGAGCTGTCAAAGTTCCATGTATGCCAACTAACAAAAGCAAACAGGCAAGGGAAATGGACGTTTTCATAGGTTCGAGGTTTTGTGTTTATTTAGTCCTATTAAGGCTGTCGTAAATGATAACTCTTAGTCTTGGTAAAGGCGCGAATACCTTGATGGGAAAGCGTAGCACCGAAACCAGAATGCTTGCGACCACTCCAAGGCAACGCAGCACTTACGCGGTCACAGCAATTCCAATAGGCAGTACCTGAATCCATTTGTGCTAAAATGTGCTGGGCTCTACTTTCATTAACACTATACACCGAAGAGGTTAGTCCATAGGCCGTGTCTTTCATTAAGGCAATGGCTTCTTCATCATCTTTGACTTTTTGTATACCAATAATAGGGCCGAAGGATTCTTCTTTCATGACGTCCATTTGGTGATTTACATCCACTAAAACGGTTGGTTCGAAATAGTAACCCTTACCAGGGATGGCTTTGCCTCCTGTTAGTATTTTAGCTCCTAAATCCACGGCTTGCTTTACTTGATTTTCCAAAAGGGCAATTTGTGCTTTTCTAGAAAGGGGGCCTAAATAAACTCCTTCTTCCGTAGGGGTGCCTATTTTCCAGGATTTTACTTCTTTCACAAATTCAGAAACATAGGCATCATATACTTTTTCATGCACATAAATACGTTCTACCGAACAGCAACTTTGTCCATTATTATAAAAAGCGCCATCCGCTGTTCCTGCCGCTATGCCTGCTAAGTCTGTCACTTCATCGGTTACATATAATGGATCTTTACCCCCTAATTCACATTGAACAGGGACCATCTTATGGGCTACTTGCGTGTATATTTTTTGTCCAGTTTGGTAAGACCCTGTAAAATAATAACCATTAAAAGGCATATCTAAAAGGCTTGCACCTACCGCACCTGCTCCGATGGCTAATTGGAATACCTCTTCAGGTACACCAGCTGCATGGAAATATTTGGCAATTTCAATGCCGGTTAAGCTTGCATATTCAGAAGGTTTATACATTACTGCATTTCCGGCTAAAAGAGCCGGAACAAATACATTAGTCCCTACTAAATAGGGATAATTCCAAGCAGATATGTTGCAAATGACCCCCAATGGTTCATAGACAATTTTCTCTAGCATCCCTGAACTATCTGACATGATTTCTTCCTTCAAATAAGCTGTGGCATGTTCACAAAGCCATTGGATTCGGGCTCTTGCCCCATTGATTTCATTGCGTGACTGTTGTAGCGGTTTACCCACTTCAGAACTTAAAATAGCGGCCAGCTCTTCCCTGTTTTCTTCTAAAAGTGCTGAAAATTTGAGCACAATTTTGATGCGTTCGGACAATGATTGGGCAGCCCAAGCCTGTTGACCTGCTTGTAATAAACCAAATTTTTGTGCCAAAGAAGTTGAGGAATCTTCCCTTAATTCTTGAATAACTTGTTCCGTGGCGGGATTAATAACTTGCATAGCTTATAATGAATGAATGATCGCGGATAAAAATGATTGTTTAATGTTTTCAGATAAAGGACTTTTCTCCTTTTCTTCCATGCGTTCTGGATGCCATTGTACACAAAGCATAAAAGCATGATCTTGTTTATGAAGGTATTCCAATGCCTCTGGGCTATTCGTTTCAGGTGCCCAAGCGGAAATCATAAGATTATTACCTAATTGTGCTGGGTCAATAGCTTGATGATGGGCCGAATTGACTTCTCCTTGGCTAAGTCGACTAATGTTCGCTAACAGGCTATCTCCATTAATCTGGATGGAATGTTTTCTATCTGTATTTCCTGCCTTTTTATGTACTCCATTGGCCTCTTCTCCCAAGTCTTGAATGAGCTTTCCTCCTTCGATAACTTGGACAAGTTGCATGCCCCGACAAATCCCCAACAATGCTTTGTGATGAGCTTTGGCATACCTGTAGATGGATCCTTCAAAATAATCTCGTTCGGTTTCAAATTCTTCGGGTTTGTGCGGGTAATCGATTGCCCCTTGGTACAACGAGGTGTCAATATCACAACCTCCACTCAGTACAAATCCATCACATAAAGCGAAATCGGAATCAGTACTTTTTCCAGCTTTCAGTTCAATTAGTTCCACTTTCCCTGCATCTACCTCCGGGTCAAACCAGCGGAGGTAATTCTGGAAATTGGTACTACTATAACTTATGCCCAAACGAATTTTCATTACCTAAAGAGCTTCTAAATACAGGTTTTTAAAATCTTCTCGACTAACAGGTTTTGGGTTGTTAGGGTGAGCAAAGTCGGCAATAGCCAAATCAGCTAAGGTTTCAATATGTTCATCTTTGACCCCCACTTCACGTAATTGATGCGGAATACCAATTTTACTATTTAATTCAAACAGAAAATTCACCACTCCTTGTCCACTTTCATCCTTAATTTCTAAGGTTCGTGCAATGCGACGGAATTTTTCTTCAAAACCTGAAATATTGAATTTCATGCCATAAGGCAAATTGACGGCATTGGCTAATCCATGGTGCGTATCCAATAAAGAGGACATAGGATGTGCCAAAGAATGAACAACGCCTAAACCTTTTTGGAAGGCAACTGCGCCCATTAAAGAGGCAATCAACATATTGCTTTTGGATTCAAGGTCTGGATTTTTGACAGCTTTTTCCATGGATTTAGCAATCAAGGAAATACCTTCCAAGGCAATGCCTTCACACAATGGATGGGACATTTTGGCAATGTAGGCTTCCAAATTATGTGTCAAAGCATCCATACCCGTAGCTGCAGTTACGGCAGGAGGTAAATCCATGGTAAGCATAGGGTCAGCAAAGATGGTTTTAGCCAATAATTTCGGAGAAAAAAGAATCTTTTTTTGATGAGTAATATCATCAGCAATGATGGCACTACGACCTACTTCTGAACCTGTACCTGCCGTAGTAGGGATGGTGATAAAGTGAGGGACTTCGTTGGTAACATAGATGTCTCCACCAATTAAGTCATCGTATTTAAATAAATCTTCTCGATGGTTTACGCGCAAAACCATGGCTCTTGCTACGTCCATTGCGGCACCTCCACCGATTCCTACAATGGAATCCCTTTGGCTAGCGTCATAGGCATCAACACCTAAATAAACGTCTGATTTTACAGGATTTTTATGAATTTGAGAAAAGACCTCCACCGAGATATTTTTCTTTTCGAGCGATTGAATGAAGGATTTAAAAAAATCCAAGCCAGCTACCACTGGGTCAGTCACTACCAAAGGTTTTTGGAGATTATTTTTGATTAAATAATCCGCTACTTCGTTGATAGCACCTGCACCAAAACGGATGGTGGTTGGGAAATTGTACTGTAAAATAGATGAAGACATGTGTTTAAAATATAGGCTTGATTAAATGATTTCAAAATAACGTTTGTATTCCCAGTCGGTCACAGATTTTAAGTGCTGTTGCCATTCCCAAGTTCTTGTCATGGTGAAGTGGGAAACAAATTCTTCGCCAAAAATCTCTTTGGCAATACTTGATTGTTGCATATTTCGGGTAGCATCGATCAAGGTATGGGGAATACTACCATGAGAATAATCTAAATATCCATTTCCTGTGGTAGGATCTTGAAGCGCAAGTTTATGTTTTATGCCATATAAACCAGCTCCCAAACAGGCAGAAATGGCTAAATATGGATTTACATCCGCACCTATAACACGAGTCTCTATACGAGCAGAACTAGCTCCAGCGCTTAATACTCGTAAAGCAACGGTACGGTTATCCAGTCCCCAAGTCAAGGTGGTTGGAGCCCAAGCGCCCTCCACCAGTCTTTTATAACTGTTAATGGTTGGGGCAAACATGGGTAATATATGTGGTAGGCATTGTAAAATACCCGCTAAATAATGTTTTGCAGTTTGGCTTAAATGGTAAGGATCTTGGGCATCGTAAAATAAGTTGGTTGAGCCATCGGCATCCCAAAGACTTTGATGTACGTGTCCACCGCAGCCTGGCAGGTTTTCATCAATTTTTGCCATGAAAGTGGCCATGATTTGATGTTTATAGGCAATTTCCTTTACAGCCGTTTTGAAAAGGACCGCTCTATCCGCTGCCTCCAAAGCACCTGAATGAGCAATAGCCGCTTCATAGGTGCCTGGCCCAGTTTCGGTATGTAATCCTTCAATTGGAACGTTGAAAGCTTTTAGTTGTTCGAATAAATCGTTGAAAAACGGATTATTCAGGGTGGTTCTAAGTACGGAGTAACCAAACATCCCAGGACTTAGGGGCTTTAGGTTTTTATATTGCTTATCCTGGGCCGAATCTGGGGTTTCAGCGAAATTGAACCATTCAAATTCTTGAGCAAAAATGGGATTAAAATCTAAGGCTTTTGCCTCAGATATGATTTTTTTCAGTAATTGCCTTGGACAAACAGAGGATGGACTTCCATCTTGCTCTAAGAAATCTCCCAGTACAAAAGGAAGATTATTCTCCCAGGGAATTTGTCGAAATGTACTCAAATCTAGTTGGGCCGGTGTATCAGGAAAACCGCTATGCCAACCGGTTTTTTTGCCATCACTGTACAAAACATCGGCGGCATCCCATCCAAAAACGACATCACAAAAGGTGGTGCCTTTTTCCAAAATAGACAAGAATTTTTCGGTGGAAATGTATTTGCCACGCAAAATCCCATCGATATCCGTGAAAGCAATTTTTACCTTCGAGGTCGGGTGGGCAGATAAATAGTTTTTTAGTTCGGTAGAGGTCATTTTCTACGTTGAAAATTAGGGTTTATGGGTCAATTTAGGTCCAAAAAATCGATATATGATACTGCTGCTTAGTAAAATCAAAAAATAGATGGCCGCCTGAGTAGGATTATAATACATCATGGATAGCATGGATACGGCTGAGATAATCAAGGCAATCCAAGGGAAATAAGGGAAAAAAGGAGTTTTAAAAGGTCTTTCTAAATGGGGTTCCTTTTTTCTGAGCACTAAAATAGATACCATGGATACGGCATAAAGTGTTAGTGCTCCAAAAACAGAAATGGTGATGATTTCAGCCGTTTTGCCCGTTAATAAAGCTAAAATCCCTAAGGTCATATTGATGAATAAAGCATTGGCTGGGGTTTGGAATTTACGATGAACTCGTCCTAAAAAAGGAGGTGCAGCATGTACTTTGCCTAATTCATAGGTAGATCGACCCGCAGCTAGAATAATGCCATTAAATGAGGCAATCAGGCCAAAAAGACCGACGGAAATTAATAAATGGTACAAGAGGTTGCTATCGCCTACTACCTGTTTTAAGGCTAATGGTAGCGGTGAATCCGATAAAGAGCCGTCGGCTTGGTAGACAATGGATTCCCAACCGTTAACTCCAATGGAACTGAAAAAAGTGAGCATGCACAGGACCACTAAGGTCAAAATAGCTGAACCGAATCCTATCAGAATGGTTTTTTGAGGATTTATCGCCTCTTCAGCCACATTGGCGACCCCCTCAATGCCCAAAAAGAACCAGATGGCAAAGGGAATGGCAGCAAAAAATCCTGACCAGCCATGGGGTAGCGGATTGCTTTGAAGGTGTTTTAATTCAAATGCGGGTAAGGTGATACCTGCAAAAAGCAATAATTCTCCGACAGCCAGAATGGTGATAGTTAATTCGAAGATGGCGGCTGCTTTTACGCCATAGGCATTGAGTGCGGTAAACAGAAAATAGGAGGCTATCGCAATACTGAGTATAGGGATTTGAGGGAAAAACAAATTAAAATACGCACCTATCGCAAAGGCAATGGCCGGTGGAG
This sequence comes from Aquirufa sp. Wall-65K1, assembly GCF_054558475.1. Classification (NCBI taxonomy): domain Bacteria; kingdom Pseudomonadati; phylum Bacteroidota; class Cytophagia; order Cytophagales; family Flectobacillaceae; genus Aquirufa; species Aquirufa sp. Wall-65K1. The sequence goes on from NZ_JBPXKD010000002.1 coordinate 465,089, forward strand.
CAAAGATGAATTCAATGGTTTGGGCCATACCCGCGATAAAGCCCCAAGTAGGTCCTAAGGCTCTGCCTGCATAATCAAAACCACCTCCTGCCTTGGGTATGGCACAGGCTAATTCGGTATAGGAAAAAGTAAATGTGGTATATAGAAGGATAATAAGGAGGGTGGCTAAACCAAGACCTAAGGTTCCTCCTTTTTCTAGTCCAAGATTCCAGCCAAAATACATGCCTGATATGACATATCCGACACCAAGACCCCACAACATGAGTGGGCTTAAGGTTCTTTTTAATCCAGGTTCCTTTTCTGGCATCATTTGATAGGTTTTAGAGGCAATAGCTAATAAGACTTTAAATTAGATAAATATGTCCAAAGCTCAAAATGTCAAAATGAGGCTAGCGACCAAATTACACCGATTTTAATATCAATTTGTTGGACAATATATGTGAATGGAGAATCGTTTCACGCAGGAACCGTTTAACGCTGTCAAGGTTTCAAACCTTGACAGCGTTGCGGCGTGAAGAAAAAAAAGCCCTAAAAACCTGATCAATGTCTTCCTTGAAGGGGTCCCTATCGGTTGTTTTTCATTTTTATCATAAGCTAATTTCTTTAGTATTGTAGCTTGAAAATAGACAGTATGAATACTAAAGTGTTTAAAGATGCCCAAACGGCATTATTTGATGTTTCGTCTGGGGCAAAGGTGATGTTGGGAGGATTCGGTCTGGCTGGAATACCTGAAAATTCGATAGCGGAATTGAGTAGGAAAGGGGTGAAGGATTTGACTTGTATATCCAATGAGGCTGGGGTAGACGATTTTGGTTTAGGGATATTATTGAAAAACAAACAAATTAAATGCATGATTTCCTCTTTTATTGGGGAAAATGAGCTGTTTGAAGAGCAACTTTTATCGGGGGAATTGGAAGTCAAATTAGTTCCACAGGGGACATTAGCTGAGCGTATACGAGCAGCTGGAGCTGGTATTCCTGCATTTTTTACTCCTGCTGGAGTAGGTACGGAGGTGGCTGAGGGTAAAGAGATTCGAGTGTTTCAAGGGAAAGAATACCTTTTAGAAGAAGCACTTTCCGCTGATTTTGCTTTAGTAAAAGCTTGGAAAGGCGATTTGGAAGGGAATTTGGTTTTCCATGGTACTTCCCGAAATTTTAATCCTATGATGGCTCAAGCTGGTAAAATTACCATAGCCGAAGTAGAGGAATTGCTTCCTTTGGGAGCTCTTGATCCAGATGAAGTTCATTTGCCTGGTATTTATGTGAATCGGATTTTTCAAGGAAAGGATTATCAGAAAAGGATTGAGCATCGGACCACCGACAAAGACCTGGCACAAATTGCGGTTTATGATGCTCAAAAGGAAATTATTGCTAAGCGTTTAGCTTTGGAAATTAAGGATGGCGACTATGTGAATTTGGGGATTGGAATTCCTACCATGGTGGCCAATCATATTCCTGCAGGTATGCGAGTCATATTACAATCTGAGAATGGTTTATTGGGTATTGGGCCCTTTCCTCCGGAGGATTTAGTTGATCCCGAAGTAATCAATGCAGGTAAGCAAACGATATCCATGATACCAGGGGCTTCCTTATTTAGCTCGGTAGATAGTTTTGCCATGATTCGGGGGGCTCATATTGATGTTACGATACTAGGAGGGATGGAAGTTTCGGAAAATGGCGATTTAGCTAATTGGAAAATTCCGGGTAAGCAAGTTAAAGGTATGGGCGGTGCTATGGATTTGGTGGCCTCTGCGCCTAATATTATTGTTGCCATGCTTCATCAGAATAAAGATGGTAAATCTAAATTGTTGAAAACATGTGATTTGCCCTTAACAGGTAAATCATGTGTCCGCCGAGTAGTTACCGACCTTGCTGTGATTGATATTCTACCTGAAGGAGGTTTTTTGTTGGTAGAGCGTGCACCAGGTGTAAGTATTGAAAAAATTAAAGCTGCTACGGCGGCAGAATTAATTATTCGAGGTGAAATAAAAGAAATGTCAATAAATTAATTGCATTATTTTTTATTTATTTAAATATTTAATTAGAAAAATGTTTAATTATTTAAATTTTAAATTAAAGAGTGTATTTTTTTATAAAAATGTTGAATTCTGTGAAGTCTGAGATTTTAGTATTTGCGACCAATGCTTCAGTGTTTTTCAAATAAGCGATTCTCGTCGCCTTGAAATTGGTCGTAATCTTTATAAAAAAATAGAATCAAGATTGAGATTTGATTTGTTTTAATCCTGATTTTTAGCAGTGATCGAGTATTTTTTTGCCTTCATTTAGGCTAATTTTTTTGTTCAATTTAGCCAAATCTTGTAAACTTAAGTTTAAATTAATTTCAATCAAGATTTTTATTAATTTTAAATATGATTGAAATAATTATATATAATAATTGTTTTGTTCAATTAAATAGTATCTAATTTGAAATTAAGAACAAAAAATAGAATTAAAGTTCTTGATTTTAAATTTTTTTAATCTATTTTTGTGAAGCATCTTCTTAAATGATGTTTGCTCCCGTGTTCTAAATTTTTACATCATTCCGTGTTCTATAATTTCTCATGATACTAAATCTTTCTTTTCTAGGACTGGTCGTTGCGTTACTGCTCTACATATACCGCGAGGGTAGAGCTTATGCCAAAATCCTTCTAGCTATTTTTTACTTCTTGACAAGTGTTTTTGGTATTGTTCATGACGTTACCAGCACGCCTCGTTCTGAGTTCATGATTTCCTTGTTTGCCATCAATTTTAGTCCCTTGTATTTCCTAATGGGGCCTGTTTTCTTCCTTTTTGTCAAGGTCATAATAGGAAGAGAAAGAATGGTGCAAAAAGACTGGTTGCATGTTATTCCCGCGGTATTATTTTTCATCAACATTTTGCCTCATTTATTCTCTTCTTTTGATGAAAAGCTACTTTTGGCTCACAAAATTGTAGAGAATTCAGAAGCTTTGTATGATGCTCCGTATCTGATAATACCTACTTTTATTCAGTCCATGTCTCGTCCTGTATTCACTATAGGATACTTTATTTACACAGGTTTTTATTTGATTAAACGTTGTCGAATTAAAAACTATTTTGTTACGCACAAAGTCAGTATACTTTGGATTGCGCTTATCATCTTTTTATACATTCTGCTCAATACAGCTGCATTTTTGGTTTTTTTAAACAATTTAGAGCTTAAAAATTCAAATCATAGTTTGTTGAGTCCTACGGTAATGAAGGTTTGTTATGATGTAAAGTATTGGGTTTATTCTTTGCAAAATTTATCCATCCTATTTATCCCTTACGTATTATTTAGTCCTCAATACAAGAAAAAGAAACATAGTACTTCCCGTAGTCAAGGTGATTTAGTGCTTTCAACTTTTGCACCTCCAGTGAAACGTGCAGCCGTTTCTACGTCTTATGAAGTTCCTTATTTTCGTTTGGAAGAAATTGGCCATCAAATAGCTAAATACTGTGCAGATGAGCCATATTTAAGGAGCCGCTTTTCATTGTCTATGATTTCTGAGGATACCAAAATACCTTATTATCAATTGTCTTATTATTTCAATAATCATTTAGGAGTAAGTTTTAATGATTGGAAAAATGAGTTACGTGTTAAGCATATTATTACCTTAATTCAATCAGGAAAAGCCCAGCAGAACACCTTAGAGGCCTTAGCGCATTCTTCTGGCTTTTTATCTAGATCTAATTTTGTGAAAGCATTTAAATACAATACGGGTAAAACGCCATCCGAGTATTTAAAGGATATGAAGAACGGAATTTAAAATTGAGAACAAGTTGCTATAGTTTTTATGTACGTCATTGGCATATTTTTAGTAACTTTCGATTGTTATTTTGTTCCTTTTAATTTGTGTTTTATTCAATAAGCCTATACCCAATTTCATTAGACCAAAGAATATAGGAAAGTCTTAATCTAATGTATTTGTGTTCTATTAGTTAATTTATGCTTCAAAGAATCACTAGTATTCTTTTATTTAGTTCTATTCGAAAATCAATAATTGGCAAATCTGCCTATATGGCTTTTTTGGGCCTATATTTATTTAACCTAAGTTTTGATTCTTTTGCCCAACGTAGCTATTCTCCTTTAGCTCCTTCTTATGCTCAAGCCGCAGTAATACCCTATTCACAAGATGTATTTGTGTCGCAATCGGAAGATAGTTTAGATCTGACTTTTGCTAAAAAAAGGGTATTAAAGGCTAAAAATGGGGTTGATTTTCATTTAAGATCTTTTTTTTCCAAGGCGGATTATCGCGATCAATTATTTAAGTTTTTCCCGGGTAAGCGTAAGCAAATGGATGCATCTTTTGACGAAAGGGCGGTTTCTTTACGAAATCTCGTACTAGGCAATGGCTTATTTGTGCCTATCCATTTTGTGAAATGGGAAAATATGCACGGAGCCATGGCAAGTTATAGTTCCATCGGTCCAGATGGTCGTCCGAGGATATACATGAATAAAGAATATTCAGAAGGCCAGGGGAATTTTGTATATCCAGAAGCAACAGACTCTCAAATGATTTCTTTGCTATTGCAAGAATATGGCCATGCCATGGATGATTATTTGAATGGTTTGGAGGATTCTCCGGGTGATGAGGGGGATTTGTTTGCTACACGATTATTGAAATTAGGCGTAACCGAAAGGTACGTCGAAACTGTTTTGGTTCGAAATGACCATAATAAAATCAAGGTAGATGGAAAAGATATTTATGTAGAAGATTCTGGTGTTTATTTGTTGGAGGCTTGGCCAGCTACGACAGCTTCTGGCGGAGGTACAACTTGGACAACAGGTGCTGCAAAATCAACCAATACTCCATTGCGTTTAGAAACAGCGGTGATTGCTAATGCATGGAACGCAACCGCAGGAGGAGCTGGATCAATTACTGCCGTCTTTTGGGATGGCGGTACGTCCATAGCAGGTACTGTCAATTTTCAAATGACAGCCGCTACACCAGCTAACACCGTTTTAGGCTTTTTGACAGGTGGTGCTGGTACTGCTGGTTATTTATTGGAATTACCCAATTCTACGACCACCTTGACAGCTAGTACAGCCTACACCTTAGCGAATGGTAGTGAAGGAACTACGGTTCAAACTTTTTCTGCTGCCATTGGTACTCAATCTACTTTGGCCTTAACGAATACTTCTAGGATAGCAGGAGTAACAACAACACTTACCGCACGTTCTAAAAATACATCAAATACTTTTGTCAATGGAATTATAGCTACTTTTAGTTCTACAAGTGGTACTGCAGTATTAACAGGTACAAATCCTGTTACAACGGCAAATTCAGGAGGAACTGGCACTGCTACTATTACTGTTTCCGATACTAAAGTAGGTTCTACTGTATTTAATGTTGAATTGAAAAGCACAGGTAATTATTATGTGATAGAAACAGCAACATTAACAGTAACTCCAGGTACGGCCACAAAATTAGCAATAACAGGTAATGGCACTCAAACGGCGGGGGGAAGTCAAACCATCACCCTTACGGCTCAAGATACTTATGGTAATACGGCCACTGCTTACACCGGGGCAAAAAATTTAACATTTTCAGGGGCCGCAAGTTCACCCAATCCTGTTACCAATCCTACCGTACAGAACAGTTCCGCTGCTGATATTAATTTTGGTGCAACCACTGCAGAAACATTTTCTGCCGGTGTAGCAACAGCAATTATGAAATTATACGATGCAGAGACAGCATCTATTTCGGTAACAGATGGTACGATATCCTCATCGGGTGGGGATAATTTATCCGTCGTGGTTAGTCCATCCACCATGACTAAGTTATCTACTAATTTAGCAACTCCCCAAACCAATGGCTCGGCATTTACAGGAACCAATACTTTAACTGCTGAGGATGCTTACGGTAATACGGTAACTTCATTTAATGCTGCTACTAATAACGTGACAGTGACTAATTCTCTGGGAGGAACGGTAAGTGGTTTAGGTACAGGTGCTAACAATGTATTGAATCAGGCGGGAGATTTCACCAGTGGTGTAGCTAATTTGACAAGTGATGGAATGACTTATACGGGAACCAGCGGTACGGGGACCTTTACTTTCACTCCAGCAACTGGTACAGCCATAACCAGCAGTTCCATTGTGGTAAATCCTGGGGCAGCTACTAAACTAGTCATTACTGGAACAGGCACTCAAACCGCAGGAAATAGTCAGAATATAACTTTGACCGCTTATGATGCCAGTGGTAACATTGCCACATCCTATACAGGAGACAAAACCTTAACTTTTTCAGGTGCCAATGCATCCATCAGCCCTGCTACTAATCCAACTGTAACCAATAAAAATGCGGTGGCAATTAATTTTGGTTCAAGCACCCTCATAACATTTACGAATGGAGTTGCATCTTCTGTTCCTATGTCCTTATTTAGAGCTGAATCTGCTACGATTTCTGTCACAGATGGATCTATTAGTTCTACTGGAGGTGATAATTTAAGTGTTACCGTTAGTGCAGCTGCCTTTAATAAATTGGCAGTAAGTTTGGCTAGTCCACAAATCAACGGCACCGCCTTTACCGGGACGAATACCTTGACAGCTCAAGATGCTTATGGAAATACGGTAACAACATTTAGTGCTGCCACCAACAATGTTACGGTAACAACGAGCTTGACAGGAACAGTAAGTGGCTTAGGATCAGGACTTAATCATATATTGAATCAGGCGGGTGATTTTGTCAGCGGGGTGGCTAACTTAACCAGTTTAGGATTAAAATATACAGGAACATCAGGATCAGGAACATTTACCTTTACTCCAACGAGTGGTACAGCTGCAACTAGTTCAAGTATCACGGTCAATGCCGGTGCCGCAACTAAATTTAGTATCACTGGTACAGGTACTCAAACAGCAGGAAATAGTCAATTTATCAATATTTTCGCCCTTGATGCTAGTGGAAATGTGGCCACAACCTACACAGGAGATAAAACTCTAACTTTTTCAGGGGCCACTGCCTCCCCGAATCCTGTGACCAATCCAACCATTACAGATAAGAACTCGGCATTAATAAATTTTGGTACAGGTACAGTCATAACTTTCACCACGGGTGCAGCCATTAATGTTGTTTTGACTGTATATAAAGCAGAATCAGCTACAATAAATGCGAGTGATGGAGCCATTAACTCGAACACAGGCGGAACATTGAATGTGACAGTTGGTTCATCAACGATGACCAGATTAGCGGTAAGCTTAGCTAGTCCGCAGATTAATGGCACAGCCTTTACAGGAACGAATACCTTAACGGCACTAGATGCTTATGGTAATACCGCGACTGGATTTAATGCCTCGACAAACAATGTAACGGTGACTAATTCCTTAGGAGGAACGGTGACAGGTTTAGGATCTGGAGGAACCAATGTATTGAATCAAGCTGGAGACTTTACAAGTGGAGTAGCAAATTTAACCAGTGATGGAATGATTTATACTGGAACCTCGGGAGCAGGAACCTTTACATTCACTCCAGCCACAGGAACTGCGGTGACTAGTTCTAGTGTGACGGTAAGTCCAGGAGCAGCAACGAGATTAGTGGTAACAGGAACAGCAAGCCAAACAGCTGGAGCAACCAATTCGATAACGATTACAGCTAAAGATGCGAGTGGTAATACCGTAACAACATATACTGGCTCCAAGAATTTAACATTCTCAGGAGCAAACAGTTCAACTGCACCAGTTACCACAGCTAAGGTAACGAATAGTTCCGCAGCCGATATAGCTTTTGGATCAACGACAGCATTGACTTTTGCCTCGGGAAGCGTAACAACGAACATGAAATTGTACCGTGCTGAAACAGCATTAGTAGCAGTGACCGATGGTTCGATTTCAGCAGCAGGAGCAGATCGTTTGACAGTGACTGTGAATCCATCGACGATGACGAAACTGGCAGTAAGCTTAGCTAGTCCTCAGATTAATGGCACAGCCTTTACAGGAACGAATACCTTAACGGCGCAAGATGCCTATGGTAATACCGCTACTGGATTCAATGCCTCGACAAACAATGTAACGGTGACTAATTCCCTAGGAGGAACGGTGACAGGTTTAGGATCTGGAGGAACCAATGTATTGAATCAAGCTGGAGACTTTACAAGTGGAGTAGCAAATTTAACCACCGATGGAATCACCTATACGGGAACCTCAGGAGCAGGAACCTTTACATTCACTCCAGCCACAGGAACTGCGGTGACTAGTTCTAGTGTGACGGTAAGTCCAGGTGCTGCAACTAAATTTGTAGTAACTGGTTCAGGCACACAGGTAGCAGGAGTAGCTCAAACGGTGACTATAACGGCACAAGATGCGAGTGGTAATACAGCTACGACGTACACAGGGGCGAAAAGTGTAACATTCTCTGGAGCCTTAGCTTCAATTAATCCTTCGACAACGCCAACAGTAGCGGGCACGAACTTTGGTACGGCGACGAGCTTGACCTTTACAGCGGGTGTGGCTACAGGTTCGATGATTTTATATCGAGCGGAATCGGCTACGGTGAATGCGACAGAAGGAGCAATCAATTCGAATACGGGTGGAACTTTGAATGTGACGGTCAGCGCAGCTGCCTTTAATAAATTGGCAGTAAGTTTGGCTAGTCCACAAATTAATGGAAGCAACTTTACAGGAACGAATACCTTAACGGCACAAGATGCTTTTGGGAATACGGTAACAACCTTTAGTGCTGCCACTACAAATGTGACAGTGACGTCCACT